>OZ243037.1:352844-705688 GCA_965212015.1 Cenarchaeum sp. | reverse complement strand
GGTCGGACTCTGAATAGACCTCCACCTCCACGCCCAAATCGGCCCTTGCAAGGCAGGCAAGCTCGCCCAGAATTACGGCCTTTTCGTCTATTTTTGCCTGCATTCTTGCCTTTTTGATGGCGACAGTCTCTGACAGTATGTCCCGGATTGCCCTTTGGACGAAATCCGGATTGGACTTTATCTGTGCGGTATCCGGCGATGCTATGAGATCCCGCATTATCACCCCCATGTCGGTCCGGGACGCCATCACGTGCCCCAGTATGGTGCGGTATGACTCGGACTTTAGGCCGTCTGCCGTGTATATTATGGCCCTTTTTGGCGCCATCTTTGTCACCTTTACTATCTTTGCAATGTCGTCCATCAGCACGGCGAGAAGATTCTCTGCCTGTATGGCGGCAGGATCAATCCCGTCGTGCGCGACTTTTGGCCACTCGGACTGCGAGACCATTCCTGTCTGCCCCATGGCCTCCCACAGCTCCTCGGCGATATGCGGCGCAAACGGGGAGAGCATTGCGGTTCGCACCCTGTTTATCCTGTACAGCATTGCGTCGGTGTCCTTTCTGCCCTTTGCCCTTGCGCGCCTCAGATACCAGTGCAGGCTGGCCTCAAAGGCAAACAGTATATAATGCAGCCCCTCACGGAGGCGCACGCCCTCAATTGACGCAGTCACGTCGGCTATCATCTCTTGCAGCTTGCTGTTTATCCACCTGTCCTCTGCCGCAAGCATTTCTGGCTCCTGCGGCGCAATTCTGGAGCACTGCTCGTGCAGCGCCTCGAGCTTGCCCTTGATTCCGGCGACGGATTCCAGGTTAAAGTCCGCGTCCTGAAGCAGCTCGGAGGATATTATTATTGCAAGGCGTATCGGATCGGCCCCGTGCTCCTTTATTGCCTGCCGCAGCGGGATTATGTTTCCCATGCTTTTTGACATTTTTTTCCCGTCCATGAGGACAGAGCCGTTGACTACTATCTCCTGCGGCCAGTCGCGCTCCGGAAATATCGCGACATGGTTCAGGATGAAAAACGTCAGGTGGTTTGGAATCAGGTCGCGGCCCGAGTGGCGCGAATCGACCGGATAAAAATACGAAAACTCACCTCTTATCTCGCGCAGGACATCCGCAGAAATTCCGGTTTTTTCTGATGCGTCCTGCGCATCGCCGGAGCCGAGCAGCACAAAGTCAAAAAACTCGCCAGAGAGCGATTCTGCGCGTATCGTCCCGTCGTTTACAAACCTTGCCAGGGTATAGTATGCCATGTAAATTACAGAGTCCGACAGGCTCTCCACCATCCAGTCCCCGTCCCACGGAAGCCTGGTTCCAAGGCCGTGCTGCCTTGCGCATGCGCGCTCGTGAAGCCAGTCAAGCACTGCGACGAACTCTTTTCTTATCTCCTGCGGTATGATGCTCATGCCATCAAAGCACCGCGCGGCCTGTGCCTTCCACTGCTTGTTCCCATAGTCTAAAAACCACTGGTTTGCAAGAATCTTGACTAGGCACCGGGCCCCGCAGCGGCACCTGACTGACTCTGTCAGCTCTAGCAGGACGTCGGCGCATCCACGTGCTGCCAGCCATTCCCTTATGGGCTCCCTTGATTCGGACACCTTGCGTCCTGCAAACTCTGCCGTGTTCTCCCCTAGGATCCCGCCATAGAACTCTTTTCCGTATACCTCTGAGGTGGCCTCCTTTAGGCGGGGATCGTCCTGGTCTTTGATTTTGAGGCCCCGGCACACCTCCATGGCGGGACAGTCGCCATACCCGTCAGTCGCAATGATGGATATCGGCTCTATTTGCAGCGCCGCAGCATCCCCGGTTTTTTTGAGATCCTCGAGTGCCTGCCAGTCAAACGGGGCGTGCGCAGGCACCGACATTACAAGGCCGGTCCCCGTCTGCGCCTCGACAAAGCCTGCGGCCAGGATGGGGACTTTTGTGCCTCTGCCGGGAACGGATGCTGTTTTTCCGGCAAGCTCGCGGCCTGAAATTGTGCCGTCGTGCGTGATTTTTTTGTCCAGAAATTCCAGCTTGTACGCGCACTGGCCGGAGACTATCCATTTTTCGCCGTCGACGGATATCTTTTCGTATGTCACCTCGGGGTTTACCCAGAGGTTCGTCACGCCAAACACGGTCTCAGGCCGCAGCGTGGCGGCGGGAATGACAAAATCCCCCATCTTGAACTTGACTAGTATGTATTCTGTAAAGTCCGGCTCTACGTCGCCTAGCGTGTCGTGCTGCGAGACGGGATTCTGATCCTTCGGGCACCAGCCGACCGGATGCGAGCCCTGGATTATCAGGTTTTTTTCACGCAGCGTGGAGACCTGCCACTCGATGAACTTTTGATAGGCGGGATCAATCGTGGTAAACTCCCTGCGCCAGTCGATCGAGTATCCCATTTCGATCATTCCGGCCTTGATCTCTGCATGAAAGTAATCCGCAATCTTTACCGGCTCGACAAACGTCCTGATGACGTCGTCTGCCACGTGATAGATGTTCCTCAGCCCGTCCATTATCTCGGGATCTTTTGACTCTACCCTTTTTGACATGCCGAGAATCGGGGTTCCGGTATAGTGAAACGCCATGGGGAACAGCACGTTGAATCCCCGCATCCTGTAGTACCTCGCATGAATGTCCGCTATGGTGTACGTCCTGCCGTGCCCTATGTGCTGCGGCGAGTTCGGATAGGGGTATGCCACAGTTATGAATTTTTTCGGCCTGTCGTCGGGATTTGCCTCAAAGTGCCGCCGCTCCTCCCACCTTTTTCTCCACTTTGCCTCCATTAAACCCCAGTCCATCACAGGTCTCGCCTGCCTAGAACCATTAATCTTGCTTTGCCTACGGCCTCGTCCCTTTTGGATGCGTCCTTTCCGCCGCCCTGCGCAAAGGCATCGCCGCCGCCAAAGGAGCCGCCCAGAATGCCGGAGACCTGCTGCGCAATTTCCAGCGCAGTCTTTGGGGCCTGCCTGCCGGCGTATGCGATTATGCGTATTGCAGGTCCCGCATCAAAGATTCCGCAGTATACGGCGCCGGGGTGCGCTCCTGTGAGCTTTTTGCCGAAACTGACATGGAAATACTCGTCGTACCTGTCGCTTGCAGTAAAGCACAGCGGTCCGGCGCCTTTTGCGTCAATTTCAATTCCGTTAATGGTGGCCGTGCCGTCAAGCGTTTCAAGCTGTGCGAGCACTTCAGAGATGACGGCCCTGTCCCGCTCCTTTTTCTGACTCCGGAGCCTGTCGTGGCTTTCCTTGGCCTCCGCATCTGCGTGTTTTTTCTGCCAGTCGTCTGCGTGGTGCCTGACGTATTGCTGCGCGTTTGGGCCAGAGACGAACTCTAGCCTTACCACGCCGTCCTGAATTCTCTTGGTCTTTGTAATCTTTATCAGCCCAATGTCGCCGGTTTTCTTTACGTGCGTCCCGCCGCAGGCCTCCACATCAAAGTCACCGATCGAGACGATTCTGACGGATTTTACCGGAACCACGCCGCCCTGGTAAATTCTAAAGCCGTACATTTGCTCTGCTGCCCCCCTGTCATGATCCCGTATGTCGACACGGAGGTCTTGGGCGACTATCTCGTTGGCAGTATCCTCAATTTGCCGCACCTGCCCGTCAGAAAGTGACGAGTGGTGGGTGATGTCCAGCCTGCCGTGATCGGCCTCCTTGAATGCAGAGTGCTGCCACACCCACGAGCCTAGCACCTTGCGGGTCGACGAGTTGAGTATGTGCGTGCTTGTGTGGTTTTTCGTAATGTCGGATCGCCTTTTTTCATCCACCACACACTGCACGGAATCCCCGCGGTTTGGCATCCCCCCACTAAGGGTATGCACGATGACGCCCGCATGCCTGCTGACGTCTGTCACCTCAAAGCCGCCGATCGTCCCGTGATCGGGCTCCTGTCCGCCGCCCCTTGCATAAAACGACGTCCTGTCAAGTATGACGGAACGCTCAAACGTCCCGAGCACCCTGGCAGTGAACCGCATCGGATCGTCCTTGTAAAAAAGCAAATCCGTCTCTGCAAACCCCTCCGGCGCAAACCCCTTTTGCGCCGGCTTTTTGTCGGACTGGTGCAGCTCTGAGAGCTTTGAGTAAAACGCAGAGGGGATTTCCGAGATTATGCCGTGATCACGAAGGTAATCCGGCGTTATGCCGTCGGACTCGTACAGTGTAACCATCTCGTCTATTCCGGGCGTCTGCTTTTTTTCGGCCATCCTGTCTGCAATGTTTCCCATCCTGATCTTCGACTCGCCGTATCTTGCGGCCTCAATACCCAGGATGGTCTTGACGTCCTGCCTCCTGCCGTCCAGCTCTGGATACATGTCCCTGAGATAGTCGATGTGCAAGTCCACCAGGCGGTCCATGTCAAGTCTCGCCCCGAGCCCGTCCATGGTCCCGATTATCCTGCGAAGCATCACCCTCAGGTTGTAGCCGCCGCCCACGTTGCTTGGCAGCGCGCCGTCTGATATTGCAAAGATCAGCGTCCTTGTGTGATCCGCAACCAGGTACGCCCCCTCTAGCGGGTTTATTATCCGTTCCAGCTGTCCGTCTGTGAGGCCGGCCTTTTTTGCCGCAAGCCGCTTTACCTCGTTAAGATCGCCTGTCCTGTCCAGGTTTTTTGCAATCGCCGTAAAATATCTTGACAGCATCTCGGTGCCCGAATCGATCCCCATACTCTCAAAGAGATGGCCGGTGATCGGCCCAAAACAGCAGTCGTATGCCGTGGGAGTCGACATTGTAATCCACGCAAGCCGCTCCAGTCCGGCGCCCATGTCGATTATCTTTTGATCCAGCACGGTGTGCCGTCCAAGCTCGCCCTGAAACTCGGTAAAGACGGCGTTTCCCAGCTCCAGTCCGCCGACGAAATACTCCAGCGACGAGCCAAACGAGCCGCCGCCGGACCAGACATCCTCGACGAACACGATTTTTTCCCGGGCAATTCCAAACTGCTGTGTCAGCAGCCTAAAGTCAAGGTCTATACATCCGTCCTTCCAGTATCCGCCTCCGCCTGGAATCGAGTGCTGCCCTATCATGCAAAACGACGAAAAGTGCCTGCCCGTGATTCCCACATTCTCCAAGTCCTTGAAGCGCAGGCACGTCTGCGGGACTATCAGCGGGTTTGCGGGAAACTCAAAGACCACCTTTGAGCCCATCACCCTCTGAAAATCAACAATACTTGCAATCGTAAAGTAAAGATCGTCGCGCCACCTGCAGACCACGGGATACCTGCCGACTGAGGTGTGGCCGTTTTTCACGAAAAAATCCTCGATCTGCTGCCACGCCTGGACATAGTCAAAGCGCCGGGAAGTCACGGGGCTGTCGATAAACGAATAAGTGTCCTCCGAGTCGTCCGGACACGTGCTGCACTCTGCAATGCTCCAGAAAAACCTCCCGCATTTTGCGCACGATCTCCGGACAAAGCCCTGCTCGTCAAACAGGCCCACCTTGTAGTACCTGTCGGGATCCGCCGAAAACGCCCTGAGAATGTCTGCCTTGTCCAACGGATTGACTCGCCTGTGTGGGAATAAAAACAAAACCAAAGGCCCCCGGGATGCCCGAATCCGCCCAAAGGCAGGCAGGCCGCAAAAAAGACCGGCCACAATGCCGCAAACAGGTCTGGCACGCAGATGCCGCCCCTGCCTGCCGGCGCAGGCACGCCATAGGTGCATATAATAATTCCAAGGCCAAGTCCCTGCATGCCAGTAAAGATCTTTAGCGGCGTCGACTATATAGTGGAAAAATCGGTAAACAAGTTCATCAAGGACGTGCAGGTGCTTGACATCAGAATCTCAAGCCACGTACACAATGAAAAGCCGCAGGTCTCGGTAATAATCCGCTACAAGGGCAGCCCGCCTGATCATGCGGCAGGACCCGGATTTCTATGAGTCGCGCGACTGCCATGAATTAAATACGATATCGGGACAGACCACTCGTGTTTGGAAAAAAGCCCGGCGACTGGAAGGAGGGCGCATACGTGTTTGCGGCCAAAAAAAACGGCGAGTATAACGACTTTGTCTTTGGCGTAATTACCGGGGTCCGGGGGGATGAGATAGGGGTCAACGGACTCGTCATAAACCCCGTGGGCCTGAAAAACAAGATACTGCAAAGCAAGGCGGGCCCGCGCTCCGTCGAAATCCTGGAAAACCCGACGCCGGAGAACTGCATCTTTGCGCTAATCTACAGGATAGAGCAGGACAACTTTACCGGAACAATAGACGCAAAACAGGACAGGGCAGTAATGATCTCGCCCAAATCCCACGCGATATTTGACGGCTGGGTGCGCGAGGAGATTCCGGAGCTCATCAACAACGTCCTGTCGCTCTCCCACGGCGCCGAGCGCGATTCTGCAAAAAGAACGCTAAAACAAAAGATGGACACGCTGCTAGACAGGGATCTAAGACGCAACCTGTACTCCATCTGCCGGAGCCTCAGAATCCTCTCGGGACAGGACTAGGCCCGTACGGGCGCGCGCAATCCGGCCTGATTTTTTGCCTCAGACGCCGGCCTGGAAAAACCGGCCTCCCGCATCCGATCCCGGTTTTGTGCAAAACCCCGGGCATGATAGTTTTATATTACTCTCGGAGGCCAAGTCCGGTAGAAATGGAATATGTTTATGCCGCGCTGCTTTTGCACAAGCTAAAAAAGGACATAACTGAGACCAGTTTGGCTTCAGTCGTAAAGGCGTCCGGCGCAGAGGTAAACGAGGCACAGGTAAAGTCGCTAGTGGCGGCTCTTGCCGACGTCGATATAGGCGAGGCGATAAAGGCTGCTCCTGTAGCGGCAGTCGCAGCTGCGGCCGCACCGGCGGCAGGCGAGGCAAAGCCAGAGGCCAAAGAGAAAAAGAAGGACGACGGCAAGTCCGAAGAGCAGGCCATGGAAGGCCTCTCGTCGCTGTTTGGCTGACATTACAACGGCCTTGGGGATTGTTAACGATTTTAAGTAGGTTTTTTGGTAAAATTTCCATATTGGTAAACGATTCAGAGATAGTCGAGATGATAAAAAGGGCCAGGGACGGCGAAAAGAAGCGAAAATTCACGCAGGCCATAGAGCTTATCATGGTATTCAAGGACATTGATGTAAAAAAGGGGTTTGCGATAAACGAAACCGTCCAGCTTCCAAAAACCAAGTCGCCCTCGACTGTCTGCGTGATGGCCTCGGGGGACATGGGGGTAAAGGCAAAGAACGCAAAGGCAGACATGGTGGTGGACACCGATGCCCTCAACAAGCTTGGGGCAAACAAGCGCGAATCAAGAAAGTTCATCAACCGGTACGACTTTTTTCTGGCAGACACAAAGCTGATGCCGATAGTGGGCAAGGTACTCGGACAGATCCTCGGCCCCAGGGGAAAGATGCCCACCCCCGTCCCGTTTAACGCCCCGATCGAGTCGTTTCTGGAGCGGTTCAAATCGTCGATAAGGGTGCGAGTCAGGGCGTCGCTTTCAATGTCCTGCAAGATCGGCGACGAGACGATGGACGATGCGGATCTGGCCTCAAACGCGCTGGCAGTGTACAATACGATCGAGAAAAAGCTGCCAAACGGCGACAAGAACATCAAGAAAATAATGATAAAGACCACGATGGGCAAGATTGCAAAACAAATCCCGCAGGTGAAAAAATAATGCGCGCAGACAGGACCGATTATCCCAAGAGAAAGGTGCAGATACACACCCAGATGCAGGAGCTTCCGAAAAAATACAAGGTGACTGCCCTGGTAAAGATGGCAAAGATCCGCGCCTCGCAAATCCTGCCGCTGCGAAAAAAGCTAAAGGGCGAGGTAGAGTTTGTCAGCATCAAAAACAAGGTCGCAAAAAAGGCCCTAAAGGATCTGGACGTGCCGGGAATAGGAATGTTCGACAAGCTTGCCGGCCAGTACATGTTTATGTTTACCGACATGTCGCCCTTCAAGCTAAGCGTGCTGCTGGCAAAAAACAGGATCATGATGCCGGCAAGGGCGGGGGACATTGCAAGCATGGACGTTGTGGTGCCCGCAAAGAACACCGGAATCGCCCCCGGGCCGATGCTTACAGAGTTCAAGGAGGCCGGCATCCCGACAAAGATCGACCAGGGAACCATCTGGATAGTAAAGGACTCTGTCCCAGTCAAAAAGGGCGAGCCAATAAACGCAAAGCTTGCGCCGCTGCTAGGCAAGCTTGACATAAAGCCGGTGGAGGCAAAGATCACGCTGGATTCGGCGCTGGAGGGCGGACTCGAGTATACCGGCGAGGATCTCACGGTGGACGTTGAGGGCACGAAAAGCGAGATTGCCCGGCTGCATCAGGCGGCCGTGTCGCTGTCAATAGAGGCGGCATACGCCACGCCAGAAAACGCAGGGCAGATACTTGCAAGGGCAATGCAGCACGCAGTATCGCTTTGTATGGAATCGGCATTTGTCACCGACGAGACCAGGGAGCAAATCCTGCAAAAGGCAGACGCACAGGCCCGTGGACTGGCATCAAAGGCCAAGGATTATTCCCCAAGCTAGCCTTGTTCTACTGGAACCATTTGTCCAGATTCTGGCCCTTTTTTTCCATCGCCTTTTTGAGCCTGTTGAGCGACGAGGCCACCCTGTCTGCAGAAAAGCTTCGCTGCCCTGACAGGTACTCGGTGATTCCGTCATAATCCACCTCGCCGAACCGGATTTCAGGCGCATCAGGCACCTGCGGCGACAAAAAGATTTCGCGGATCTGCTCGTAATCGACTTGCCGCAGCTGGTCTTGTATCTTGGGAATCCCTTCTAGCTTGCGGTGCTCTTTTATCATCTTGAGGGCCGTCTTTGGCCCGATTCTCTCAAAGCCGTCCGGGTTGAAATCAGTCCCGATCAGTATGCCCACGTCCACCAGCTGCTCGCGCGTCAGTCCCAGGCTGTCAAGGGTTTTTTGCGTGTCGATTATTTCTGGCTCGACGTCGATGTAGGTGTTCCTGTTGGGGATCTTTCTCCTGCCGCTGTTGGTGAAATTTCTCACGAGTTTTTTTGCCCCAAACAGGACAGAGTCAAAGTCCTGGCTTGCAGAGGCGTACGCGCCGCCGGTCTGCGTCAGGTATGCAGCAGTGGCCTCGCCTTCTGAGGGGGCGTCGATAAACGGGATGCCAAACAGTCCCAGAATTTTCTTGGAATCGTCCACCATTCCGTCCTTCATTGCAGTAGTCTGCTGCGCGAATTTTCTGGCGTCCTCCATGTTTCCTGCGTCCACGGCCTTTTGATATTTTACGGTGGCGTCCTTTTTGATCTGCCTTCGGCGCTCGATCTCGGCGGATTTCATCGACGGCGGCTTGCCGTCAAACACATAGACGGGTTTTATTCCCAGCGACAGATAGTTGACATTCCTGTATAGCAGGCCGCTAAGGTGGCTCGTCACCCTTCCGCGCGAATCGGCAAGGTGCATGCCATCGGGACCCCTTATGATGGCCAAAAACTGATAGATTGCATTGTATGCGTCGATTGCGACTATCCTTGAGGTGAATGACTCTAGCTTTGTCCTTTCCCTGACTACCAGCGACTTTAGATCCAGACCCATTTGTACCCGTATTTGATAGCCCTATTCATGTTTTTGAACCTGTTGCTAGCCGGGGAATCCGGCCGGCATCGTGCCGCTTTATAAAAAACGGTTACGGGAGATCGGCAGTCGTCTCTACGCAGTGTTCGTGTACCCACCTGTCAGAATCGTCCTTTGCAATCTCCTTGCCCTGCTTGATCTGATCCCCGCATGACGGGCACGGTGAGGAAAATCTCGCCTTCATGCACTGTAACCTGCGGCAAAATAATAAAATCCATGGCATTGAATAAGAGCTGACAGTGTGTCAACACCTGGCACGTCCCCGCCCGAATGGCGCATGGCAGATGCCTGCCTGTTTTGAAAAATATAAAAAGGAATTATCGTCCCAATTCCTACTTCATGGCCCTTACTTTGCGGACTATCTTTGTGTGGTCATAGCCGGGAGAACACGTGATGAAAAACAGGTGTGATCTGCCCGCAGGCATTACCAGTCGTTTTACCTTGTCGTATTCGGCCAGGGTGTATTTGCACTTGCCGAGTTTTCTTGCAAGTGCTTTGCGGCCCTTCATGTTTCTAGCGGATGCCTTTAGCGACTGTTTGCTCTCAGATGGAGTCAGTGCGTTTTTTACAGTCTTTCTGCGTCCTGAAAAAACCAGTTTTCCGGTCATGTCACAGATCGTTACCACGCGAACAGAAGGACTAAGTGCCAGTATTTTTCGTACTGCAATTTCTACTTCCATAAAAAATACCACAAATCAATACGTGATAAATGTTTCCGAATCGGCGAATTTTCGCAAAAACGCCGCTTTTGGGCCCGGGTCTACAGTCCGCGACAGGTGCCTGCGGCAGGCCACGGCCCGTGCCGGCCTGCCAGGCATGCGCCAGAATCCGGCAGGCGCCGCAGTCGGGCGGAAATTACCGCGACGGACCACCAGTCTGCCGATGCATGGATTCTGCGCCGTACTGCCTGCGTGGCAGGCAGGGGCGCACAAAGCCCGCCCTGGCCGCAAACAGGGCGCCGCCCATCAAAGGCATAAATTGGCTTGCCGCGACAGCAGATGAAATGACTGGATCAAGGTTGCGGTAGGTTGGCAGTCAGGGTCCTGGATGCAAGTGCGTTTTATGCGGGAATACCGTTTGGCTCGCCAGAACAGCACCACACCACGCAGCTGATCCTCGATGAAATACAGCACATAAAGAAAAGCCACGAGGCGCTAAGGACCCTGATTGAGACCAGGCGGCTGATAGTAAGGGAGCCGGATTCCGGCTTTGTCTCAAAAATCAGGGTGCGCGCAAGGGAAAGCGGCGACATGCAAGAGCTCTCAGAGGGCGACGTCTCGATACTTGCGCTGTGTCTGGAGCTGCAAGGCCAGATAATCACGGATGACTTTGCAGTATCTAACGTGGCGGCAAGCCTGGGAATCAAAACCCTGCCGGTAATGACGTCTGGCATCAGGAACGCGGGGAGGTGGATTCGCTACTGTACTGGCTGCAAGGCGCAGTTCCCAGAGGCCACCAGGTGCCCGCGGTGCGGAAATCCCCTGAAAAAAAAGCTACTCCGTGGCCAGCCCCATTCCATACCACTGGACAAATGAGCCGTCATAGAGCCTGACGCGCGAGAATCCGGCGAGCTTTAGCTGGTAAAACATGCTAGATGCCCTGTGGCCGTGCATGCAGTAGCAGACTAGCTCCCTGTCATCTGAGACGCCCTTTTGCGCAAAGAGCTTTTCCAGCTTTTGCTTTGGCAAAAACATGTCCCCGTCCTGGCCGATCCCGTCGGTAAACGGGATCAGGGTGGCGCCGGGAATGTGGCCGTGCATGAATTCCTGCGGCGAGCGCGCATCTATTAGCGAAAATTCTGAGGGACTGTCCTTTAGCGGGCCGGCATCAATCCTGATCCCGGGATCGGGTTTGGCGTGAAATACGGCCGGCGCAAAGCAGGATCGCTCCCGCGTAAGCTCCGCACCCAGTCCCCGGAGCTGCCCAAAGCTCTCCCTCAAGAGTGCGGTTTTTTGATGCCCCATATACTGCAGGGTCCAGAGGATTCGGGCAGCCGAGGGATCCATGAAATCCCCGGTCACCACCAGCGTCTTTTGCCCGTCGATGCCCAGGCGTCCCAGAACGGCAGATATCGAGTCTGCCGGCGCGGCCAGATTCGAGCCGTATTTGTCAGTCGTAATTACGTCCTCCATGCCGAGCCGGACAGAGTTTTTCAGATGACCGTAACTGTATGACACGCCGGATCTAGAGTCGACGACCATCAGATCAGGATCGTCGGCGTGATCCCTTAGCCACTCGTAGGAGACCAGCATGTCCAAGGGCCGCCGCACAGCTAATTTATGTCAGATCATGGAGCGTCTTTTGGCTGGTTTTTTTATAGTGCGTGCTTTTTTTCCCGAGCATGTTTTTGATTTTCTTGGCCCTGGCCTCCCCCAGGCCGTCGATTTTTGCCAGCTCTGCCAGCGAGGCGTTAAAGACCCGCAGCGGGGTCCCGAACCTTTCCAGCATTCGTATCGCAAGCTTTTCGCCGACTCCGGGCATGCTGGAGAGGGCGGAGAGCTGCTGCACCTGCACGTTGCCTGACTTTTTTATCTTTTTGAGAAACGGCCCGCCAGCGTTCTCCCTTCTCATGCACATGGAGACTAGCAGTTTTGCAGTGTGGGTGGCGCTGGGGGTGGGAATTATCGGTATCTTGAAATCAAGCGCAATGCGCGACACTGCGCCGTAAAAGACCAGGGGATTTTCGGTAATGTTTTCAATCTCGTCGACGTTTCCCTCCATCAGTATTATTGGAAACTTGAAATTCTCCTTTAGCCTGCTGCACTGATCAAAGAGCCGCCCGTCAAAGACAGACGAGACCAAGTCCGGCAGGCTTTTTCTCTCGACTACCGTCTCGGGGGCCACGACATAGTCCCCGACGGGCAGCATTTTGACTTCCATGCCGATGCCCACCTTTCTGAGCAGGTCGGGAATTCCGCTTTTTTTCTCCCGCTCGTCTACGACTATACGAAGTCCGGCCAGATTCACGGCCTGTAATGGTAACACTCGATATATTATTGTGGAGGTTTTGTCTGCGGGGGCTGCGATGCGCCCTTTATCATCTCGTTGATCTTGGCCTCCTGCTCCTTTATGCTTTCCTTGATTCTCTCCTCCTGCTTTGTTATCACCTTAAAGCGCGTCTCGCACATTTCCCTCTTTTCGTCCAGCTCACCGAGCAGGTCGGTCTTTTTGGACCTTATCAGGATGGAGCCAGAATGCTTGTATACGGTGTCCTCATCAGAGGCCTTTTTTAGCTCCGCCAGGGCCTTTTCTGACTCTAGCTTTTCCATCTCGAGGTGCTGCTTTTGGGCAAGGATGGACTGGAGGCTCTGCTGTGCCTGTTGCATCTTTGCTATCTGTTCTTGCAGCCACGGTGGGATTTGCTGTCCTGACATGACATGCCTAGAATCGCCGCTTTTTTTATACCTTTACTGACTCGATGGCGTCATGGCCGGCCTGGACTAGTCTCAGAATGGAGTTGAGGTTTGCGCGCAAATGCGAGATCTGCCCCGATTCTATGTCTATTGAGATGGCATCGCCGCCGGACATGGTATTGGCAGAGTCTTCCGGATGAAACCTGTTGTCGGTGTTTAGCGAGTCGAAAATCGCCCCAGTGTTCTCTTTTGCGTCAATCGTGATTCTGGCCCTAAAGCTTGATGTCATATGCGGTACCCGCTATCTTTAGGTTGCATTTTTTGCACGCCCATATCCCGACTGCCCTTCTTGAGAACTGTTTCGAGCCGCATTCGGGGCACGTCCGCTTTTCCTTTAGCTTCATGTGCGTCTTTGTGTATTCCTTGCGGATTTTGATCCCGTATCTTGCGCCAAGGCCCTTTAGTGATTTTTTTTTTGCCAATAATCAAGCACCCGCGCTGTTTTTGATCGTGTCGCGGATTTTGGCGCCGGTTGCCACGGATATCTCGCCGCACCGGACCAGCTCGTCATAGGTAAAGCCGTGCTTGCCGCCCTTTTGCAGCGCGCATATGTTTCCGTCGGAATTGGTAGTTATGGTGACCCTGGCGTCCATTACGTCCCATTCGTCCTGGTTGGGATCCACCAGTATGTGGTCGTTGATCTTTGCCATGGTGACAGATACCGGAATGGTCGTTATCGGCGCGGCGGATTCCTCGCCCTCGACGAGCGTCGGGGCGTCGTCTTTGATCTCCCACTTTGGAATCTTTGTCGTAAGGATTGCGGCAGTCGATGCGTACGAGCACGCATCAAAAAGATTCCCGTCGACGTCAACCACACTGTTGTCAGAAAAGACCCCGATGACGGACTTGTTTTTCACCAGGACCAGCTGCGAGAGGTCTATCATGCCGCTCTCCCTGATTCCCCTGTCGACTACGCGCGCCAGCTCGATGACTGCGGGATTGGGGGGCCCAGTCTCGATATCCGGATGGGCGAGGGGCAGAATTTCGGCGGTGCAGATGAATATCCCCCTGTCTCCGGTGTCGGGAAACGGCCTGTCTGGCTGTACCTTTATCCCCGTTACAACCTCGGTGTTGCCCAGAAAAACCCGTGCAGAGCCGTTTGCCTTTGGAATCGCGCCGGTCTGAATCTTTAGCGGACGGACCTCCTCGGGGGCCCTGCCGTCGACTCGCTTTCCCTGCTCTAGCAGTTCGATAATCTTTGATCTTTTCAGATCGTCAATGACTGATGTGTGGGCCATTACTTGCCGTCCCCGTCAGAAAAGAATCTCTCGTTTAGCGCGTTTTTTTGAACCTCGTATACCTGCTTGCATCCGTCAATCGCAGTCTGGACGCATTTTTTGTACTCGTCGGGGGTAAGGACGCCGTCTAGCTGTATGAGCGTGACCTTGTCCAGGTTTGGCATGTATCCCACGGGCATGTCTGCCTGTCCTGCCTGATCCTCCTCGTTGTTTACGTCAAGCACGATGGTGTCTGCCACCTTGCCTGCGGCACACGCACAGACCATGTCGCGCATTGGGATTCCGGCATCGGCTAGCGCTACGGACGCAGCATCCAGTGCGGCACACCTAGAGCCCCCGTCTGCCTGAAGCACCTCTATATAGACGTCCACTGCCGTTCTGGGAAACTGCTCGAGCATTACGGCCGGCTCTAGGGCCTCCTTGATTACCTTTGAGATTTCAATCTCCCGCCTTGACGGTGCGGGGTTTTTTCTCTCCGTTACTGAAAAAGGCGACATGTGGTACCTGCATCGCAGGATTCCCGTGTCGGTGTCTGACATGTGCTTTGGATGTACGTCACGCGGGCCAAAGATCCCCGCCAGAATCTTGTTTTCACCAAACTCGATATACGCCGAGCCGTTTGCGTTCTTTAGGACGCCTGCCTTTATGGTGACCTTTCTGGTCTCGTTTACCTTTCGGCCGTCACACCGTATTCCGTCCTTGTCAAGTAAAACAATATCTGTGTCTCTTCCGCCCATCTCTATTCACCCATTTGACTCTAGCATATCTTTGATACGATCGGTAAGATTCGCAATATGTGCCTGTTCTTCAATCATGGTTATTGCCTTTTTGGCCTTTAATAAGCCATCGGGATTTTCAGACGAGATCACTATCCATCCGTTCTGGCCTATGGTGACAGCTGCACCGGTGGCCGTCTCTATTGTCTGAATCATGGTTCCTCGCTTTCCGATCAGGCGCGGTATCTTGCCTGGAGAGATGCTCAAAAGCTCGCCTGCGTCGATCTTTCCTAGCTCCCTGTCTGAGATGGTAATCAGGGGATCGCGCGTCCTGTCAAAATTGGCAACCCTGGCCGCCACCAGATCGCCCTTGCCAAGCTTTGAGGTAAGCTCGTCTGCATGGGCCGAAAAATCGCGTCCAAACACGTCCTGTGCCGGCAGAAACCCGACATAGCAGGAATTGATGTCAAGCTCCCACGAAAGGGAGGTGTGCGATATGACCTTGCCGATTACCAAATCGTTGACTTTGGGATAGTACATTCCGGTAAGCGGTATGACCCTGACAGAGTCATCGACAATCTCGCTGATTCCCGTGACAGTCGCCATGACCCTGTCGCCGTCTAGCACGGTGTTTTGATCAGGCTTGTATGAGCCGGTGGTGATTACATCGCCGGGGATTACCTGTCTTTTGTTATCCATCACTGCACTACCTCAACTGTCGCAGTTCCCTTGGTTATAGAGTTTAATCTGTCTATCACATTTGGCCTTGCCGCCGCCGGTATTTCAAGTATTGCTTTGAGAGAACCGTTTGTAAGCCAATCCTCCCCCTTTAGGGTGCCGGTGGATTTCAGGACAGAGTATGACTGTGCCGCATACTGCGCAGGTACAATGATCTCAAGGTCCAGATTTTCGGACTTTAGCGGGATTATGCTCCGGAGCTTTTCGACTATTTCCTTGACCTGCTCTTCGGCGTTTTTCTGGGGATCCACTAGAATCCTGCCGTCCTTGAATGCCTGCTCGATTCTTAGCGGGGGATGCGGCAGGTGTGATCGCGGGTCTACAAAGGTCTTGGCGATGTGATCTACAATCTGCCTTCTCTTTGCCTCTACCATCTTGCGCCTTTGATCGGTGGTAAGGTTGAGGCTGCCTTTTTTGAGGATTATCTCTGCAATTGCAAGCGAGTCTGCCGTCTTGAACGCCTTTAGCAGCTTTTCTGCGGACGGCTTGGTGCCCCTTCCCGAGTCTGTGTAAATATCGTCAGATACCAGCACGGAGGAGACGTCCTTTTTTTTGCCCAGCTTGTAGTCGAGGGCGGGATCGGGCTTGACGAGGATTTCAAACTTTTCACCCTCAAAGGAGAATCTGGCCGTGCTTACATCCATGGTGTCATGGTGTGCGGGCTCGATATTTATCTATACGTAAAGGCGACACGCCCCGGGCAGACGCCGGCCTAGGCAGGATAACGAATCCGCCGCATGCGCGCGAATTTTTTCCCAGAAAAGCAAGCTAGATTTTTATGTGGATTTTGGGCGCCTTTGAGTTGGATTTGCCTTCTTTAGAAGTACTAAGCCAGGACGAACAGAGAATATCCGTCAGGATCAAGGGCGTTCCCCTCCAGTATACCAACGCGCTGAGAAGGATTTGTCTTAACGGAATTCCAGTGTTTGCAATAGATACAGTCGACATTATCGAGAATTCGTCTGTACTTGCAGACGAGGGCCTGGCACACAGGCTCGGGCTGATACCCCTGAGGACCGACCTTTCCGAATTCAAGGATCTGTCGGACATCAATACGGATGACTCGACAAACAGGGTCATGCTGACCCTGGACTCAGGCGACGTTACAGAGACTCGCACCGTGTTTTCAAACGAGCTGAGCTCGGAGGACAGCTTTGTAAAACCCGTCTCTGATAAAATCCCCATAGTGGATCTGGTACCTGACCAGAGAGTCAAGGTGGAGGCGTATGCAAGGCTGGGCAGGGGGCTGGAGCACGCAAAATGGAACTCGTCTAACATTGCCGTGCTTGTAAAGACCGACAAGGCAGACGAGCGAATTCTGACTGTCGAGTCCACAGGAGCGGTGCCTCCCGAACAAATAGTCCTTGCGGGAATCTCCGAGCTGTCAAACAGGCTTGGCGAATTCAAAGAGATTCTAGGCCAGCTAAAGGCCTGATACTGCACTCACGCACGATCCAGCCTTTTTACCTCTCTGCTTACCAGCGGCAAAAAGGCGCCCACGTCTGAGACCACTCCCAATGCCTGCCAGGTTCCACGATCCATCAGCTTTGTCACCGTGGGCTGGTTGATGTCCACCACTACCACCTTGACGTCGGCGGGAAGCATGTTTCCTGTGGCAATTGAATGCAGCATGGTGGAGACCATCATTACCATTTTCGCACCCTTGAGGATTTTTTTATACTGCCTTTGGGCCTCGGTGACGTCAGTTATGACGTCCGGCAGCGGTCCGTCGTCGCGAATGGATCCCGCAAGGACAAAGGGGATCTTTTGCCTGACGCACTGGTACATGATTCCCTTTTTGAGCTTTTTTGTCCTGACCATCGCCGATATGGAGCCTGCCTTGAAGACTGCGTTTACCGCATCCATGTGGTTGCGGTGTCCGCGCACCGCCAGCGTACCGTCGCGGATGTTCATGCCAAGTGACGTTCCCATAGTGGCGTACTCGATGTCGTGCACCGCCAGGGCGTTGCCGGCCAGGACGCCGTGAATGTATCCGCCCTTGATCAGTTCTGCGACGGAATCTGCGGCCCCCGTGTGTATGATGGCAGGTCCGCCCACAAGTATGATTTTTCCCCCTGATTTTTTTATCGCGCGAATGTCCCTTGCTATCTGTTTTGCGACATGCCCGGTCGGCCGCTCACTTGAGCTGCTGCCGCCCATAAACTCAAAGACGTCTACCCCCTCGCGCGGTCTGGAAGGCGGAGTCACCCTTACCCCGGTCTCCCCAGTTACTATATGGTCGCCCTTTTGTACGTCCCGGATTGGAACACAGCATGCCCTGTCGCCACGCATGACTATACACTTGTCCATCATCATGTCCTCCACCCGCATCCACCTGTTATTATGGAATATCTGCGTCTGGTTGTTGGTGGTGCTGTAAAAATTGTCAGGCATTACCATGTCCCTTGGAGCCGGCCTCATCCTGGCGTTTTTGTCGACCTTTGAGGTGGCGCCCTCGCGGTACACCAGATCCAGAATCTTGTTCAGTTGGCCCCGGTCCCTGCCCCAGACCAAAAGCCGGGCATGGCTGGAATCCATCTTTTTTTTGCCTATGCTGATCTCCAGGACCTTGAACTCCCCGCCCACGTCCATTATCCCGTCAAATATCTTGGTAAGGATAAGAGAGTCGATCAGGTGCCCGCTGACTTCGATTTCCCGGGAGAATTTGGCCATTCACATGCCTTGTTTTGATCAGTATCTAAAACTTTGGTATGGTGCCACCACCAGTCTGGCAACCCCGTCGGCCATCCCTCTCGAGCCTTGCCACTGTTTTTTTGAGATCCGCATCGTCTGCGTTTTTGTACTGTTCTGGCACGTCGGAAAGAACCCCATTCACGTAGCGCCGCAGTGGTCACATTTTGTCTTCTCGATAGTGCCGCGTCTCAAATATTCTAATGGGCATGATGCTGTTTTCTGGACATATTAGGCAGCACGGTCGTGTACCTCGTTCCCGTCTATCATAACTATGCGATCGTCTTTTTTATCAAAATAAACCACGACTTTTGCCTCCTCTATCATTATTTTGACCCTTCCGTCATAGTGCTGACAATCTCTGGGTCACAAATCTAGCTCGCCTTTTACAAATTTATTCAATGCCTCTTTTACGATATTTGATTTTTTATCCCCCATTTTATCCAAAAATTCGTTAAAAGCGTCGCTATAAAATCGATAGTACGAGGTCACCTGTCACGCCTAAAAGACAGCCATGACGCAAAATTCGTGTCTAGTTCCAGTAGGACGTGACCTCGTACAAACTCTGCAGTGCGCCGCGCCGCAGCAGGAACCCTTCAGACCGGCAGGACTACCTTTCCCTGGAACTTTGGAATGCCGTCGGACTCTAGGGATTTGAGCAGGACCTCCTTTTGCCCTGCTGTCACACCCTGTACTAGCGCCTTGGATAGCCCGTCGCCGTCTACTAGAGAAAGAATGTACCCGCTAGAGTCAGTCAGCACAAAGCCGGATGACTCGTCTACAAACGCATACAGGATCTCCTCGCCGACTGGCTCCCAGTCCTTGGATTTTGTGTCCTTGAGGGCCAGTGCGGGCATTGCCTTTCCGTTTGTAAGCTTGTCCAGGTACTGGCGCGCAGCTGCCACCCTCTTTTGCCCCAGCTTTAGCGCCGAAAAATACTGCATGACTGCGGGAGACTTTTCTTGCTATAAAAATTCTCTCAGACTAGTCTGGATCCTCGTATGATTTTCTTGCGCCAGACGGGGCGTCCTGATCAAGGGGCGACATTTTTTTCTCCAGCACGTCCATTCTGGCCCTGTACCCCTCGGCATATTCCAGCTCGTCTGGCACCAGGGTGGCGGGGTGTATGAACCCCTGGCTTCTCATGGCCATGGCCTTTTTTGTGGCAATCTCCCTGATGTGGTCCCAGTCGGGAGTCGAGAATCCGTCAAACGGCCCCGTAAGCTTTCCGCCATGCATGCTAAAGACGAGCGACTCTACGATGGGTATGCAAAAGTTAATCGTTGCAGCAGAGTTGAGCTTTACTGGCATCAGCGGCATGTTGTGGCTTCCGCGCGTATTGCCTGCCACATAGTGCGGATTGTTAAAGACGCTGCCGGCCTCCTCTGTCGCGGGGAATTTCTTTTGCGTCCTTATCAGGCAGACGGGATCGTCCTTTCCCACATAGGTTCCCGCAATGTTGTGCAGCCTGTCAGTGGATGCGGACACTATGGGCTCGCCGTCCTTGGTCTCGACTGACGCCACCACGTACCTGCCAGGATACATCAGCGCAGCCTCTACGGTGGGCTTGTCCTCCCACAGTACCAGCCTTGCGATTTTCGCCTTTTCTACGTCCATCACGTTGATGACCACGCCCCCTGCAAGGTGCTTGTTTACGATCAGACCGGTGTTGCTCAGGCCGTCGACGAACAGCCTGTAAAGGGGATAGTTAAACGCGCCAGGCTCGGTCTTGTCTGCTGCAAACACGGTAAAGGCCTCGTTTTGCCTCTCCTCGAACTCCATCTCGGCCACGCCGGGCCCCATGCCCTTTACGTTTCCAGAAAAAGAGTCCTTGAGCAGGTCCTGGCCTGCGCCGTAAAGCCCCTCGTCCCGGGCCACCTGCGTGCCTGCCATGAACGCGTCCCAGGCAAGCTTGTGCACGTCCCTGTTGTCGACTCCGCCCCTGTGCGTCATGACAATGTGCACGTCGTCCCCGCAGTATCCTATATAGTGGTCTATTAGCATGCCGCCGGACTCGACTTTCTTGCGCACGGCATCGATGAGTGCGTCGCTGGGCCTCGTGTGCCCCCCGATGCCCCCCACGTCGGCCTTGATTACAGAAACGGTAATTTTCACAAGGACTGTGAAATCCCTCTTTGATTTATGTGTAATTTTTTGGCGGGTTTTTGATCCGGAGGGGGGCGGTGCGGATGCGTTTGGCACGATGCGAGCCTGACGGGCCCCCCCTGCCCGGGGATGGATTATTAAGATATGGCGAGGGGGTATCGGTGAGGATTGACAGGCAACAGTGTCGTATGGCATCCCAACACCCAGATGAAGGAATGGCGCAGCTTTGATGAGATCGTAAGGGCAGAAGGCATGTTTCTGATTGACAAAAACGGCCGCAGGCTGCTTGACGGCGTGGCATCGATGTGGTGTAACGTATGGGGCCACTCGAGGCAGGAGCTGATCTCGGCCATGCACGCCCAGGCAAGAAAGCTCCAGCATTCGCCAATGTTCAACCTGACAAACGAGCCGGCAGAAATACTGGCAGAAAAGCTAGTCAAAATGTCCCCCGGCATGCACCGCGTGTTTTTTTCAGACAACGGATCCACGGCAGTAGAGATTGCGATAAAGATCGCCTTGCAGTACTGGACAAACACCGGCGTTAAAAACAAGAAAAAAATCGCGTCGCTAAAAAACGGATACCACGGCGACACGTTTGGCGCCATGTCAGTAGGGTATATTCCAGAGTTTTTTTCAGGATTCGGGCCGTATCTGTTTCCTACGGTGCGCTTTGATGCCCCCGACAGATACATGCAGCCTGTGGGCGCCGCCACGGCGCGGCACCTGGACGAATGCCTGGAGGGGATGGAAAAAAAACTCGCAGCCGATGATTCCGTTGCGGCGCTGATAATGGAAAGCGGGGCGCAGGTTGCAGGCGGGGTTGCAATATATCCGGAGGGATTCCAGCGCAGGGTCTCAAAAATCTGCAAAAAATACGGCGTCTTGCTGGTGCTCGACGAGATTGCGACCGGATTTGGCAGGCTGGGCTCCATGGCAGAATACGCGGCCCAGAAAAGCAGCCCCGACATTGTGGCATACGGCAAAATGCTCACGGGCGGATACCTGACAATGTCTGCCACGCTGGCGACAAAAAAGATCTATGACTCGTTTCTGGGGGAATTTCACGATTACAGGCACCTGTTTCACGGCCATACGTATACTGGAAACCCGATAGCCGCCGCAGTGGCAAATGAAAACCTGGAACTCTACGAGAGGACGGGGCTGATTCGGGGGATAAAAAAATCATCGGGGATTTTTGAGCGGTATTTGGACGAGATATCCGGCCTGGAGCTTGTAGGCGACGTCAGGCACAAGGGGATGCTGATGGGAATCGAGCTGGTCCGGGACAGGAAAAAAATGACTCCGATATCGCCCCGGGAATCGGTCAACAAGACAGTCTTTGAGGCAGGCAAAAGGCACGGAATCTATCTGCGCACGCTGGGAAACATACTCATGCTTGTTCCGCCGCTTGCCATGCCCGAAACGCACCTGAAGGACCTCATCGAGGGCGCCATCAAGACGATAAACCAGGTCAGAGACGAGCTGTGATTTGTGTTAACCGTAATTACACTATATGGTTAACCATTCAGCTATCCTTATTTAGACGAATTCCCCCAAGGCCAGTCATGGACTATGGCCGTTTTATTGACGGGTGCAAAGACGGCGTCCTTGCAAAGACGGCAGTCTCCGCTGAGGATGCGGCAAGAATCATCAATACGGATAATGCAGACATGCGCGCGCTGGCGCGTGCCGCAAACGAGATTACAAAAAAATTCAACGGCACAAAAATAGACGTCGAGCAGCTAAACAACATAAAAAAGAACGCCTGCAGCGAGGACTGTACGTTTTGCGGCCAGTCTGCACTTTACGACACGGCGATAGGGACGTATTCGCTGCCCGACCCGCAGCAGGTCGTATCGCAGGCGCAAAAGGCAAAGGACGAGAATGCGGAATCATACTGTTTGGTCGCGGCGTGGCGCCAGCCGTCACGCGACGACTTTGACAAAGTCTGCGAGATAATCCGGAGGATAAACGACGAGGTCGGAATAACCATAGAGTGCAGCTTGGGATTTCTGACCCCCGGGCAGGCAAAAAGGCTAAAGGGCCTGGGTGTCCGGAGGTACAACCACAACCTAGAGACGTCAAGGTCCAAGTTTCCCGAGATATGCACTACACACTCGTATGACGACAGGCTCAAAACGCTGAGGATTGCAAGGGATGCCGGCCTTGAGCTCTGCACGGGCGGGATTATCGGCATGGGCGAGACGCGCCAGCAGAGACTAGAGCTTGCACAAGAGCTCGCATCAATAATGCCAGAGGAGGTCACGATAAACATACTGGTTCCAGTCGAAGGAACGCCGCTGCAGCTGCAGTCGCCCATCCCGGAGAATGAGATCATCCGCATGTTTGCGCTGCTGCGCTTTATGCTGCCTGATGCGATAATCAAGATCTCAGGCGGACGGGAGACCGGACTTGCAGACGACGGGGAGGCACTGCTGCAAAGCGGCGCAAACGGGATAATAACTGCCGGATACCTTACGCTGGGGGGAAACGACGCAGCAAGGGACATTGCAATGATAAAAAGTATCGGACTTGACGCATAAGCTTGGGTTTCTCGCCTCAGAGATGGACGGGATCAAAAAGGACGGCCTGTACAGGCGCATGCGCCTTGGTACTGTCGCAGGCGCGCACATTGTAATTGGCGGCAAAAGATACCTGAACCTGTGCTCAAACGACTATCTGGGAATTCCGCCCCAGAGGGTGGCGGCAGGACAGATGCAGTCAAGCTCGCGGCTCGTATCGGGCAATGATGCCTCGTACTATTATCTTGAAAAAAAACTTGCAAGGCACAAGTCCCAGCAGGCCTCGCTGGTATACCCCACCGGCTATATGGCGAATCTTGGGGCGATATCCTCGATAGTCCGGGGCGGGGATCTCGTGCTTTCGGACTCGCTAAACCATGCAAGCATCATCGAGGCGTGCAGGCTGTCGGGGGCGAAAATCTCAGTCTACAGACACAACGACATGGACGATCTCGGGGCAAAGCTTGCGCAAAGGCGGCAAAGAAAGTTCATCATAACTGAGGGGGTCTTTAGCATGGACGGGGATTTTGCGGATCTGAGGCGCATTGCAGAGCTTGCGCGGCAGGCAGGCGCAATACTGGTACTTGATGACGCACACGGGGACTTTGCGGTGGGGCGCGACGGAAGGGGGACTGCAAGCCACCTGGGGGTGGCAAGGCAGATAGATGTGTACATTAGCAGCCTAAGCAAGGCACTGGGATCGTTTGGGGGGTATGTGGCATCAAGCAGGGACGCAATAGAGTTCTGCACAAACAAGTCAAAGGCATTCATCTATACCTCCGCCCTGCCCTCGCTCCTCATAAGGCACGCCTCAAAAAGATTCGATCATGACAGGGAGAAGAAAAGAAGGGCGCTTGCCGCAAACGTCAGGCGCGTCTCTGGCGGACTGCGCAAGCTGGGATACGAGATTAGCTCAAAGACGCACATAATCCCCGTTGTGATAGGCGACGAGAAAAGGGCCGTGGATTTTGGCGGGGAGCTGCTAAAAAACGGCGTGTTTGCACAGCCCATCAGGTATCCCACGGTGCCGAGGGGCACGGCAAGAATCAGGCTCTCGGTGACTGCGTGGCTTGGCCCGGATAATATCGAGTGCGCGCTCGGGGCATTTGAGAGTGCGGGCAAAAAATTCCGGATAATCTGACTAGCGCACGTCAAAGCCTAAAAACAGGGGCGAGCCGACCACAAAGGCGACTGTGACTATGATTCCGAGCCCTATTCCCACCACGATAAAGCGTATGTTCATGCCAAAACTGGAAAAATGCCATGATAAAAAGCAATTGGAAATATGGTAAAGATATGGAGTAAGGCTTTAAAGTAAAAATACGGCTCAAAACCACATGGCGGAAATCACGCTTGCCATTGCGGCACTTGCAGGGCTGAGCTCATTTGTGGCCCCATGCATACTGCCCATGATTCCCGCCTTTCTTGCATATATCTCGGGCACCACGGTGACTGAGCTAAGCCAGAAATCCGGCGGCAACACGGTCACCGTAAACAGGACAAACGTAATCCTAAACACCGTGTTCTTTGTGCTGGGCTTTTCGGTGGTATTCTCCACCATTGGGGTGGTAATCAACAGCGTTTTGGCCGGCTCCGCATCGGACTTTATTGACAGCTTTAGCCAGGTGGGCGGGGTGATAATCATAGCCTTTGGCGCGTTTTTGATGCTCTCTGCCAGATTCAAATCACTAAACATGGAGAAAAAGTTCTTTCCAAAGAGGGACAAGGCCAGCTATCCCCTGTCGTTTCTGTTCGGACTCGCCTTTGCGGCGGGATGGACCCCGTGCGTGGGACCCGTCCTTGGCACGATTCTCACCCTTGCTGCAACGACTCCGGCAATGGCGTTTAACCTCCTGCTTGTATACTCACTGGGCCTCGGAATACCGTTTATCCTGATGGGCGTGTTCTTTTCCCGGGCCACCAGGGTCATACGTGCGATGAGCAGGCATTTGAAATACTATTCTGTCATACTCGGTGGACTGATCATAGTCCTGGGAATACTCGTCTTTACAAACCAGCTTGCATATATCGCAAACTTTCCGCTCTTAAATGAGCTGGTGCTGCTAGGATAGAGACATGAAGTCCGGCTCCAAAAGTGCAATCTATCTTGGCGCGATAATACTTGCGTCGGTGGCGGGAATCAGCATCGGCCTCTCCATGCTGGAGACAGAAATCGAGCCGGCAGACACCGCAGATTCCGTGCCGGCGGCAGACGTGGACAAGTCCGGCTTCAAGGTAGCACCGGAGCTAGTCGGGATCGCCGACTATATCAACACCACCCCGGAGGAGCTCAGAGAGCAGATGGAGGGCAAGGTAATACTGTACGACATTTGGACGTACTCGTGCATCAACTGCATCAGGACCCTGCCGTACATTACTGCGTGGGACGACAAGTACGCCGACGACGGGCTGCTAATCGTTGGAATCCACTCGCCGGAGTTTGAGTTTGAAAAGAACGTTGAGAATGTAAAGTTTGCAGTGGAAAAGAACGGAATCGCGTACCCCGTGATACTTGACAACGACAAGGAGACGTGGAAGGCCTTTGAGAACAGGTACTGGCCTAGAAAATACATTGCAGACCACGAGGGCTATATCCGGTATGATCACATCGGCGAGGGTGCGTACAAGGAGACCGAGGGCGTGATACAAAAGCTCCTCAAAGAGAGGGCCGACAGCATTGGAATGCAGGTCGCCTCCGCAGAAGAGCTGGTAAACATCGACGAGTTCCAGCACACGTCGTTTTTGACGCCGGAGCTTTACTTTGGATACAAGTTTGCAGCGGGCCGGGATCGCCTTGGCAACGACGAGGGGTTTAGGCCAGAAAGGGAGGTCACATACTCGATTCCGGAGGGCCAGGAGGTGCACTATTTCTACCTTGACGGCACGTGGAGGAACCTGGAGGACGGAATGGAGCTGATATCCGAGTCCGGCACGATAGTCCTGCACTATTACGCAAAACAGGTAAACATTGTGGCCGGAAACCCCGCAGAGCTGGCAGTCCTGCTAGACGGGGAGCCGATAGCGCAGCCGCATGCAGGCACAAGCATTGCGCCAGACGGCATCGTACAGATAGGCGAGCACGACTTGTACAATTTGGTGAGCAGCGAAGAGCCTGGCGTGCACACCCTTGTGATCAGGGCAGACGAGCCGGGCTTTGAGATATTCACCTTTACTTTCGGCTAGTGTAACCGTATGGCGGTGTAACCGTACGGTGGTGTAACCGGGGTCACACAGGCGGCAGTTACAGTATGGTTTAAAACCATTTTTCAGCACCAAACAGGGTTGATTGGAAAATGGAACCGTTCCAAGGGAGGCCCAAACTTGTCGCAAAAGGTGCTAGACAGGATAAAGCCAGACGCACCCATCAAGAGCAAGATCAACCTGGCACAAAGCCAGCTTGACACTCAGATTACAAAACTGGAGTCAATCCACCAGAGGCTGCAGCAGCGAAACGACATGATATTCAGCAAGATAGTGGACGCCCAGAAATCAAACAATGTGGCGTGCGCCCAGGCATACGCAATCGAGCTACAAGAGATAAGAAAGATGGGCAACATGGTAAAAAACACAAAGCTGTCCATGGAGCAGATTCAACACAGGCTAAACACAATCTCGGATCTGGGCGACGTGGTGGTGACGCTCAGCCCGTGCATGTCGGTAATCAAGGGACTGAACACCTCCATTGGCGGGCTGGTGCCAGACGCAAACGCCTCGATGCAGGACCTATCAAAGATGCTCGAGGACGTCCTTTCAAGTTCGGCAGTAGCAGGACGGGACATGAGCATCGGCGAGAACGCCAATGCGGAGACCATGGCCATCCTGGAGGAGGCGCACGACGTGATGGCCGGAAAGACAAAGGACAGCCTGCCGGATCTGCCAGACAATCTTAAAGACGACATTATGAAAAGGCGCAAGGTCTATACCTAGACTGGCGCACATTCACGCGCGCCGCAGGCCACGATCGTGGAGGCCCCGGCTTTTCTGAACCAGGATCTTTTTGATCCTCGATATGGTGGGATAGCTGTATCCGCGCCGCCGGTAGTTTTGGATCATCATCTTCCAGTTTTTGAGCCGCCACTGTGCCTGCTCAAAAGTCACGGAATGGACCTCTCTTTGCACTATGCTTTTTCTGCCTACTTTGAGGACGCCGGCGTCCTTTGCAGACCAGCGGTTTTTTGCAAACTTGAGCCCGGTGAGCACATCATCGATTGGCATCTCTTTAAAGTACTCCCTGATTTTTTTGAGCTGTGCGTCTGACGGGCTCTGTGAGACGGGAATCTCGATTACCGGCCTGTGCATGGCATTTCAAGCATCCGGTTCCTTAAGAGAATCGCGCTGAATTTGATTTTACAACCGCCGGGGTAATTATCCATCTGCGGCGCCCCGGTAACGCTGCGCCGCCACAGATATACCCCGGAATCGGGATTATTATGCGTGCAAGACGACAAGATAAGGAACATTCTCGGCCAGCACAGGGTAAAGATGCACGTTTTTGAGCCAAGCAGGAGGGAGATCTGGACTGTGGTGGGCAAAAAGGAGTACTGGGTCCATCCGGAGCGGGAATTCTGCTCGTGCCCGGGATACTATTTTGACAAAAGGGGCAAAAAGTGGTGCTATCACCTAGAGGCGCTAAAATCGGCCAAAAGGGAGGGGGGCGCCGAGGCCGTACCGTTTGCCGACGAGGAGTATGTGGATTTCATCTCGGGACTGCTCTCTGATATGTGATTGATTTGAGTTATATCCAAGTGCATGCCCCATCTAGGGCATGAATGCGAAAAAATCAAAGCTTACAGAGATGGCCGAAAAGATCATCGTGCACAACCCAAAGATGCGCTTTGTGGCAATCATCGATCTAAAGGGAAACATTGTGGAGGGCATTATGAAAAAGGGCAAGACCTCGCTTGAATCCCAAAAGGAGGAGGAGCGGTTTTGCAAGCAGGTGGGTCAGCGAAGAATGATGCGCAAGGAGTTTGACAAGACGCTAGGAAAGGTGCGCTATGTGCACGTAGAGAGGGACAAGGTCTCCCAGCTAGTCGTTTATACCAAAAAGTTCACCATATTCATCACCGTAGAGCCGGAGCTTGGCATCAAGGACAAGATACACCTGGTAAACTCTGTGAAAAGAATCGGCTCCAAGGTGTGATCCACAAACGTCATTAACTGCCCTGCCGTACCATAACGCATGTCCGAATCAAGTGATAACGCGCGAGTTGAAAAAATCGCAGGCCTGATGGAAAAGGACGGAATATCCCCCGACGAGCAGGATTCAACGAAATTTGCAAAGTACCGCAGGTATGCGGTACAGAACCTTGGAGCAGGCAAAGACGAGGCAGTTCGGCTAGTCTACGAGTCCCTGCTGTATCTAAAGCTAAAAAATTCAAAATCCGCCGATCCCCTTCAGGACGGCGACAAATTCGGAGTCGGATTCAGCTAGGCCTATTCCAGCGGTATGATAAACAGGTCGTCCTTTGAGACGCCCTTCCACAGGCCGATCATGCCCTCTGCCTTTACACTCTCCACCCTTGTAATCCGCTGGATTTTGATGTGATCCGGATTGGGGGGTGCCCACAGCATTGCCATATAGTCGCCTGTCTGGCCTGTCTTGGTCGGCACCGCCATGATGATTCTGTCCTTGGAGAACCCCTTTGCGACTAGGGCGCCTGTTGATTTTTCCTGTAGGTCCATGCGGCCGTGCACGAAAAGATACACGTCTTTTTGCGCGTCAATATCTGTCATGATATTGCTGGATGGTTTTGCCTAATCAACCTTGCCTTGAATCCGGCCATGATAAAGGGTTAAATTGGATTCCGGGCCCCCCTTGACGCATGAGAATCGTCACGGTGGGGGCAAGATCTTTTGTTACAAGTTTTCAGCTTGCAGGCGTGTCGGGAATAATCACAGAGACACCCGAGCAGGCGCTGGAGGAAATCAAAAAACTATCCGAGGATTCAGATACGGGCCTGGTTTTGGTAAGCGACGACATATCGGGGCCCATCAATGATCAGCTAACCGCGCTTCGCGCAGAAAAGTCGACCCTGGTGTTTGCACTGCCCTCGATTGGCAGCCAAAAGACCAGCATTGACTATAGAGTGATGTTAAAGAAAATCCTGGGCGTCTGACTGTGAAGGCCGTATTCGTGTCTGGTCCATCAAAAGTTGCAATTAGGGAGCAGGGGGATCCCGTGGCGGGAGGCGGGGAGATTCTGGTCCGGATGGACGCATGCGGAATATGCGGCTCTGATGTTGAAAAGGTGTTTGGAAGGTACGGCAAGCCGTCGATGAGACTCGGCCACGAGCCGGCAGGCACCGTACTGGAGGTGGGCGCAGGCGTGCGCGGCTACAAGGCAGGCGACCGCGTCTTTACGCACCACCACGTGCCGTGTGGCTCGTGCCGCCTTTGCAGGCATGGCAACGAGACGATGTGCCGGAAATATTCCGAGAGCAACCTGAACCCGTGCGGACTGGCCCAGAAATACATTGTTCCAAAGTGGAACGTGGAGAATGGCGGGGTGCTAAAGCTTCCAGAATCGATGAGCTTCGATGAGGCGGCAATGATAGAGCCGCTTGCATGCTGCATACGCGCATGGAACAGGACCGCGTTTGGCAGCGGGGATTCTGTCGCAATATTCGGCGTGGGGCCTACCGGAATGATGCACGCAATGCTGGCCAAAAACTGCGGCGCAGAAAAGATCTTTTGCCTTGACGTCAATGACTTTCGGCTAGAGTTTGCCAGAAAATCCGGCGTTACTGAGGCAATCGGGGCATCCGATCCCGGCAGGACAGAAAGGATTCTTGCGCAGACAGACGGCGGAGTCGACCTGGCAATAGTTGCGACTAGCAGCCTTGCCGCACTCCGTGACGCCGTGGGGATGCTCAGAAGGGGCGGGACGGCCGTGATGTTTGGCGTCCCCACAGTAGGCGACACGGCGGGGATTGACATGGGTGCGGTGTACTCCAAAGAGATTACGCTGGTGACAAGCTATGCGGCATCGGATCTGGACACAAAAAAGGCATTACAGCTTATTGACTCTAAAAAAATAGACGCAGGAGGGCTGATTACCCACAGGTATTCCCTGACGGAATCGCAAAGGGCCTTTGAGCACGCGCGCAGCGGCAAGGATGCCATGAAGATAATCATCGGCCGGCCGTGACTGCCTGCGGTGCAGAAAGATTAAGATAGATATATGCCGCCTCTCAACCCGATAGTATTGGACTGGGGATTGCAAAACAGGCTGGCCTGTATAATAAAGCCGGCAGACGGCAGGGCAGTAATGCTGGCAGTGGATCACGGGTATTTTCTCGGACCCACCCAGAGACTAGAGAATCCAAAAGAGACGATACGGCCGCTCTTAAAGTACTGCGACTCGCTGATGGTGACCAGGGGCGTGCTGAGAACGTCAGTCAACCCGGGCCATCCCGTTCCCGTCGTACTGAGGGTGTCAGGAGGCTCGAGCATAATAGGCGAGGATCTGTCCAACGAGCAGATAACGACGGGCATAAGGGACTCGATCCGCCTCAACGCAAGCGCGCTTGCAATGTCAGTCTTTGTGGGCGGCAAATACGAGCAGCAGACCATAGTCAACCTGGGACGGCTGGTGGATGAGGCCACAGAATACGGCATTCCCGTGCTGGCAGTGACTGCGGTGGGAAAGGACATGGGCAAGGATGCGCGCTATCTCTCGCTGGCGTGCAGGATTGCCGCAGAGCAGGGCGCCCACATTGTTAAGACGTACTATTGCAAGGACATGGAAAAGGTGGTGGGATCATGTCCGGTTCCGATCATCGTTGCAGGCGGCAAAAAGATACCAGAGCGCGACGCACTGGAGCTGACCTATAACGCAATTCAGGCAGGCGCAGTCGGGGTGGACATGGGCCGCAACATATGGCAGTCTGACAATCCGGTGCCCATGATCAGGGCGGTGCGCTCCATAGTGCACGGCAACTCAGACGTCGGCGGGGCATACGACTTTTACAAGTCGCTGTGCAAAAAGCCGGACGCCTCAAACGACAGAGTGGCCTAGTCCCGTCACGGCGTCCTTGAGAGGTGTATGTGTGCTATCTTCCAGGTCGGTTTTTTTACCAGTACGAATGTAGCCCTTCCGTTGATTGTAATGTGCTCGCCCGTATAGTTTTTGTTGTCGACTAGCATTCCCGTCTGTGTCAGCTCGAATGCCACTATGGAAGTGTCGCCAAACATGCTGATTTTGGGGCTTTTTATCTCGTATTGATAGTCCGATATGCTGATGAACCGGAGCTCCTCTAGCGCTATTGTGGTCTGATAGTCCTTCAGGTCGTACGGCGGCACGTCGCTAAAGCTTGAAAAGCTCGAATCTGTCATCTGAATCTCCTTTAGCGATGCCAGATCCTTGGTCCTGCCGGTCTCAAAAAACCTCTCTATTATCCTGATTACCTGCTCCGTGTCAGACAATACTGCTGACTGCCCGGCATCTAGATAAAAATTCTAGGATCGGCGGCTGCGCGTGCGGTCGTGCAAGATCTGGCGGCATGCGGCCGGACCGGTTTTTCCCGCAACTGCAAAACAATGGCTCCATGATTTATAAGGCCAGTACCGAGTTTTTTCCCTCATGGCAAAGGTGTATGACGTTCCGCCAGACATGCTAATTGACAGGCTTGCCACGGTTCTAAAGGGCGAGGACATTGCGGCCCCGGGCTGGATTCCGTTTGTAAAGACCGGCGCGCACGCAGACAAGCCGCCGCAGGACAGGGAGTGGTGGCACACGCGATGCGCCTCACTATTGAGAAAAATCTATCTTCACGGGCCGATCGGCGTAAATGAGCTCTGCAGGGGGTACGGGGGAGGCAAGCCGCACGGATACGGCGCGGCACACCACAGGAACGCCGGCGGGGCGATAATCAGAAACGCCATTCACGGGCTGGAAAAATTAGGTTATGTAGAAAAGATTGAAAAAAAGGGTAGGATTGTCTCAAAGCAGGGAATGCAAAAGATTGACAGGCTGGCCACCGAGATTCTCAAGGACCTCATAGCAGAAAACCCCCAGCTCAAAGTGTACTCCTAGTGTTAAAATGAGCCATCCAAACCGGGACGAAACAGGAAACCCAGAATACGCCCCAAACGACGCCGAAGTTTCCGCCCAAAAGGAGGCGGTCCTAAAGCAGATTCTCGACCCGCATGCAAGAATGCGCCTGGGCAACATCCGGATGGTAAAGCCCGATCTTGCATCGATGCTGGAGAACTATCTGGTCGGCATGGCCTCGCAGGGAAAGATCGGCTCGCAGATATCCGACGAGCAGCTCAAGCAGATCCTGCAGTCGATGCAAAAGCCAAAGCGGGATTTCAAGATCAACAGGCTCTGACTCGCCGGATAAAACATAATTAGGGGAAAAATTCGACAGTATCTATGAAGGCGCTGGTATACGACGAGTATGCACCTGATGACGATTTTAAAAAGATCCTAAAGATAAAGGACATTGAAGAGCCAAAACCAAAGGCCGACGAGGTGGTCTTTAAGGTAAAGGCGGCCTCTCTGAACTATAACGATATTTGGGGCATGCGGGGACAGCCGGTTCCGGTGCCGCTTCCGCACGTATCTGGCTCCGATGCGGCAGGCGACGTAATTGCGGTGGGCGAGGATGTAAAAAACATCACAGTCGGGGACCGCATAGTCTCGCACTCAAACATGGCGTGCAGGGTCTGCAATGCGTGCACGGACGGCAGGGAGTACGACTGTACAAACAGGACGATCTGGGGGTTTCAGACTGGGCCCACGTGGGGCGCATTCTCGGAGGTGACGCACCTTCCCGAGGTAAACGTCTCGAGGATTCCGCAGGGCGTAAGCTATGACGATGCGGCCGCCGCATCGATGACGCTGCTCACGTCATGGCACATGCTGGTGGGACGGGCAAGGATAACGCCGGGACAGACGGTTCTGATCATGGGTGGAGGCTCTGGAGTCGGAAGCTTTGGAATCCAAATTGCAAAACTCTACAACTGCGACGTCATTGCCACTGCAAGCCCGGACAAGCTTGAAAAGTGCAAGGAGCTCGGCGCAGATTATGCGGTAGACCACAGAAAGGACGACTGGCACAAGGAGGTCAGGTCCATTGCCAAGGGCATCTCAAAGGAAAAGGGCAAGTCGCCGGGAATCGACCTGTCATTTGACCACATCGGACAGACCCACTGGAACAAGCAGCTTACACTCTTAAAGTACGGCGGAACGCTGGTGTCGTGCGGCGCGACTACGGGATACGACGCAATGACGGATCTACGACACATCTTTTTCAAGGGAACAAACATTCTTGGCTCGACTCAGGGCACAAAGGCGGAGCTGGAGCAGGGTCTGTACTGGATGGGACAAAAAAAGATACGGGCGGTGGTGGACTCTGTCTATCCCTTTGAGCAGGCAGCAGAGGCGCACACAAAGATGCTGACAGGAAAGGGACTGTTCGGCAAGATCCTAATGAAGCCCGACGGCGCCTAGCTGGTTTCATGGCCTGGCTTTTTCGCAGTCTTGTCTTTGTGCCGGGAAACAATCCCAGGTTTCTGGAAAAGGCAAAGTCACTTGATGCGGACATTGCGTGCCTTGATCTGGAGGACTCGGTTCCGGGGCCTGAAAAGAAAAGCGCAAGAAGACTGGTCTGCGACGCGCTAAAAAACAGGTCCGAGTACGGCCCGCAGCTGTTTGTCCGGACAAACTCTCCGGCATCTGGAATGATCCCAGACGACCTGCGCGAGGTGCTGCAAGACGGAATCGACGGAATAGTGATACCAAAGGTAGGCCATACAGACGAGCTCAGAAAAATCACAAGGACGGCCGCAGGCCTGGAGAAAAAAAGAAGGCTCGGCAGAACGCCGTTTATTCCGTCGATAGAGTCGCCTGCGGGGGTCGTAAACTGTCACGGCATTGCGTCGTTTTCGGGGCGCGTCTGTGCCGTGGTGTTTGGCGTATTTGACCTGCTAAGCGACATGGGAATAGAGTACACAAAGCAGGCCAGGGGAGCAGGATACGCCCGCGCAAAGATTGCGCTAGATGCGTCTGCCGCAGGCATACCGGCAATCGACGCCATATGGCAGGACATAAGGGACGAAAAGGGCCTGAGGGCGGACTGCAAGGCAGGCAGGGAGCTGGGATATTCCGGAAAAAGCATAATACATCCGTCGCAGATCCCGCAGGTGCACAGGGCGTTTCATCCCAGCAAGGCGGAGCTGAGATGGGCGCAGAGGGTGTGTGATGCGTACGTCCTGTCTGCCGGCAGGGGAAGGGGCGCCACCGTACTAGACGGCAAGATGATCGACGAGGTGCACTACAAGCAGGCATCCGCGCTGCTGGACATATGAGCTGCCGCATGCGGTACAGTGCCGATCTAAAAAATTTTATACGAACCATACTGCAACAAAGAAAATGTTTACCGGGATTATAGAGGGGACGGGCAGGATAGAGGACGTGAGGCCCGCAAAAAACCGCAGCGCAGTCCGGATTACGGTGAGTCTGGGCGAGAACGCAAGGGGGCTGAAAATCGGCCAGAGCGTGGCACTCAACGGCGTCTGCCTCACGGTGGTCAAAAAATCGCAGGACAGGTGCAGTTTTGAGATGATTGACGAGACCATACAAAAGACCGATCTTGGGGGTCTCAGGCGCGGCGGCACGGTGAACGTGGAGCGCAGCCTGAGGGCAGGCGACAGACTCGAGGGCCACTTTGTCCTGGGACACATTGACGGCACCGCACTCATAAAAAGGGTGCAAAAAAAACCAGGCGAGGTCGGGGTCTGGCTGGAGATCCCAGGACCGCTTTTGGGCCATGTCGTAAAAAAGGGATCCATTGCAGTTGATGGGATCAGCCTGACCGTGGCGGACATTAAAAAAAACCTTGCCCTGGTCTGTTTGATTCCGCACACGCTTGAGGTTACGAGTCTTGGGGGCAAGGATGCCGGCGACAGGGTCAATATCGAGACTGACATTCTGGGAAAATATGCCATGAAACGATAAGCTACCATTTTTTTGGTAATAACAAATTTTCTAGTAAACTTTATAATCCGAGGTACGGGCGTTTTGTCATGACGCTTCAGGACGCCATAGGGTCGCTAAGGCGCGGCGAGTTTGTGCTGCTGTACGACTCTGCCGGGCGCGAAAACGAGATAGACATGGTGGCAGCAGCGCAGTTCGTCACGCCGGAGCACATTGCTCGCATGAGGCAGCACGCAGGCGGGCTGCTCTGCATTGCAATTGACGATTCGTTTGGGAGCAGCATTGGGGCAAGATACATGCACGAGATACTCTCCGAATCACTCGATTCAAAGTCAAAAGAGATGATAATCGGCATGGCGCCGTACGGGGACCGCCCCACGTTTTCTGTCTCCATCAACCATTACAGGACGTACACCGGCGTCACTGACAGGGACAGGGCCATGACCGTAAAGGAGATGTCAAACCTGTACGGGGCAGAGAATCCAAAGAACAGGTTTGTATCGTCCTTTAGGACCCCAGGACACGTGCCGCTTTTGATCGCATCTGACGGCCTGCTCTCAAAGAGGCGCGGCCATACAGAAATGTCAGTATACCTGGCAAAGATCTCCGAGCTGGTGCCGGTCACTGCCATTTGTGAGATGATGGATGCAGAGACGTACTCTGCGCTTTCCGTGGAAAAGGCATCAAAGTATGCAAAGCAAAACGGCATTCCGCTAATTGACGGGGGGGAGCTAGTAGAGTATGCCAAGGTGCACCAGGCTTGAACATTGCAATAGTGACGTCTGCGTTTAACGAAAAGATAACATCCCGGATGCTCAGCGTCGCCCGGGAAAAGGCGGCACACCTAAAGATGAACATTGTGCAGACGTGTATGGTTCCCGGCGCGTATGACGCGCCAGTTGTAATAGACGCCCTGCTTGGCAGGGACGACATTGACGCAGTAGTCACGCTGGGCGCCATAATAAAGGGCCAGACAAAGCACGACGAGGTAATAGCGCATGCTGTCGCAAAATCCCTAATAGAGCTGTCATTAAAGCACAAAAAGCCAGTCTCACTCGGGATAAGCGGCCCCGGCATGCAAGAGAGGCACGCATATGCGAGAATAAGGCCCGTAGCCGAGAGGGCAGTGGAGGCGGTTCAGACAGTGGCAGACGAACTGGGAAGGGCAAGATGCAGCTGACCATACTCAAGATTGCCGGATACGGCAAATGGACGCTGGAGCTGGGCAGCGACAGGGAGCACGAGCTGCAAATGCTGCAGGCGTCGCTGTACGGGAGAATACAGGGGCTGTTCTCGGAGATGGGGTGCCTTGCGTTTCCCAACAGGTATGACGAGTTTTTTGTGGCAAGCAACGGGGCTGACCGTACGGCACACGTCGGGATTCAAAAAAAGCTCATACAGTCATTTGATCTGAGCCTGACAATGTCCATCGGGCATGCCAAAAACCCGTTTGATGCAAACCTTGCGGCGCACGCCGCAAGACGGTCCGGGACTGTGCTAGATGGGGAGTGCGGCATATACGGAAGCATTGAGGAATCCGACAGTACAGTCACCATAATGCATCTGGACATTGAGGATCTCACCTCTGTGGGAAGGACAAAGTCGCCCTATGAGATATCTGAAATGGTGTTTGGCCTGTACTCCAAAATGTCAGAGTTTTTTGCCAGAAAAAAGGCGCTGTGCTTTTTCATGGGCGGGGACAACTTTATGGTGCTGGCAGACGACGAATCAAAGCTGCATGCAAAAGAGTTCGTTGATGCGGCAAAAAAGGACGGCATTGCCATCAACTGCGGGATAGGCACGGGACGCACCGCGCGCGACGCGGCAAGGCTTGCCACAGAGTCACTTGACACCATCAGGAAAATCCGTGACTCTGAAAAGGAAAAGCCCGGGGTGTACGAGCTGTCATGCTCTTAAGGAACATTGGCGTTCTTTTTGGCCGGGATCTGAGGTATGTTGCAGGCACCAGCGTGAGGATCGGCGAAAGATTCGAGTGCGTCAAAAAAGACATCCGTCCGGAGGCAGGAGAAGAATCAGTAGACTGCGAGGGGATGCTCCTGATGCCGGGGATGGTAAATGCGCACACGCATGTGGGCGACTCTATAGCCAAGGACGTCACGCTAAACGGCTCTGCCAGAAAAAGAATCCATCCAGTATCGGGGGCCAAGGCAAAAATACTCAAAAACACGAGCCCCGGGCACCTTGCAAGCTATATGAGAAATTCTTCAAAATCGATGGTGGCAAGGGGGACTACTACCTTTGTCGACTTTAGGGAGGGCGGAATGGAGGGGGTCCTGCTGCTAAAGCGGGCGCTAAGGGGCCTGCCCATCCGCCGGGTAATCCTTGGCAGGGCAGAGTCGTACCAGGACGTGCGCCGGATCAAAAAAAACGAGGGCGTCTCGCAAAAGACAATCTCCGAGCTTGGGGGGATTCTCGGCGAGTGCGACGGGCTGGGAGTCAGCGGGGCAAACGAGAACAGCGATTCTGTCCTGAAGTCGTACTCCCGGTGCGGCGGACTCAGGGCGATTCACGCATCAGAGACTGCCGAGGGCGTGTCCACATCTGCGAGGAACTATAAAAGATCAGAGACTGTCCGCGCCTTGCAGCTAAGACCGCATTTTGTGGTGCACATGACGCACGCCTCGAGGGCGGACTTGGGGCTGGCGGCAAAAAAGACGCGCGGAATAGTGGTGTGTCCCAGGGCCAATGCGGCCCTGGCGGAGGGAATTCCGGACGTCGGCCTGATGATGAAATGCGGCTGCAACGTGGCAATTGGCACTGACAATGTCATGATCAACTCGCCGGACATGTTTCGCGAAATGGACTATCTCTGGAAGGCCTCGATGGCCGTACACAAAAAAAGAATCAGTCCTGCGGATGTTCTAAAGATGGCCACAGTCAACGCAGGAAAAATGCTGGGCATGGACGTGGGGGTAATCGAGGCAGGAAAGCTAGCCGACTGTGTCTTTATTGACAGGCATTCGATAGACTTGGATCCCATACACGACGTGCACGCATCCATCGTGCACCGGGCGTCCGAGTCGGCAGTCAGGGCAGTCATGATCGGGGGAAGGATAATTCATGGAAGGCTCTAGGCCGAGGGTGATATTCTGTGCTGCCATGAGCATGGACGGAAAGATATCGACTCGTTCCGGGGATTCTGGACTCTCATCTGGGGACGATCTGCGGCGGCTCCACAGGCTTCGCGCCGGCGTGGATGCCATACTTGTCGGGAAAAAAACCATAATAGCAGATGATCCACTCCTGACGGTAAGGCACGTAAAGGGGAAAAACCCCGTGCGCGTGATTCTAAGCTCGACAGGCGACATACCGGCCCACTCGAGAATACTTGTGACTGCAAAAAAAATCCCCACGATAATGATCTGCACTGAAAGAATCACCGGGAAAACCCGGCGCATGCTGGAGGGTTTTTCCGTGAGGGTAATCACGGCGGGCAAAAACTCGGTTAATCTTGAGAGGATGCTCCTGATGCTTTACAGGGAGAATATCGAATCCATACTTTTGGAAGGTGGCGGGACGACTAGCTGGGAGTTTGTACGGCGCGATTTGATAGACGAGGTCTTTGTTACAATCTCGCCTAGGATGCTGGGAGGCGCAGACTCTGCCACGCTTGTGGACGGGGCCGGATTCCCGAGGATTCGCGACTCGCCGGGATTTAAACTAAAAAGGACAGTCCGGCTGGGCGATGAGATTGTCCTGCATTATGCGAGGCCCGGTGCGCGGCGGCAAGGCAAAAAACACAGGTGACTGGCTGTAATGCGTGACGCTTTATGATTCCCGGAATGCCGTCATTTAACCTGCTGCTGTGCGCCCATCTGGGCGGACATTGCGTCTAGAATTTTATCCACCTCGTATATCCCTATCTTGTCATTGCCGAGAAGGACGAATTTTTGGAGTATTGTCTCGGCGGTTTTTTCCTCCTCGATCTGCTCGCTTATGAACCACTGCAAAAAGGCAAACGTCGTATGATCCTTGTCCTTTTGGGCAAGCTCGGCCATTCTGCTAAACGAGGCAGTCACCGCCTGCTCGTTTTTAAGAATGGCCTGAAATATCAGCTCTAGGGACTTGAATGTCGAGGGGGGCTGCCCCACTGCGGGTATGACGGCGCCGGCTCCTATCTCGTTTAGATACTGGATTATTTTCATCATGTGCATTCTTTCCTCGTCTGCCTGCTTGTGCAGGAATTTTGCAGAGCCGTCATAGCCGGTCAGTTCGCACCAGGAGGCCATCGAGAGATAGTACTGCGAGGCATAGGCCTCCATTGCGATCTGATCATTGAGCGATTTTTTCATCTTTGCGGAAATCCTCATGGTTAGTGGCCGGCAGATGGGTTATTAAAAATTCCCGTCAGATCCGGCAGTTTTACCACAAAATATCGGGGATTATCCTGTATGTCCGTGCCGCAGGGGCACCGGAGCCTCGTATGGCTTTGCCGATCCTCTCTAGATTTTCTTGTATCTGTGATTTTACAGGCTTGACTGATCGCATGCACTTTACGCCTAAATCGGACGATTTTGCACTCATCAAAAGCAACACTACTATACTAGTTTAGCGTACCAAAATCATTCATAGTCGAATCCCTTGGACCAACTGTTGTTGGTTACCCTTGGGCTCATGTGATTATGGATCCATATTATTCATCATAAAATTTCTTGGTTTTCTCTGCACGTTTGCAAGATCTGCCATGATCCCTCTGGTTCAATGGTTCCATTGTTTGTCCACGGGAGTCACGATGATTTTGAAATCGGAGATCCGCGACTCGATTAGATAACTTTGTGGAATCTGTATGATTCATTTATTAGTATGATTTTGCCATATTCAATAACAATGTTCAAAATCCTAGGAATTCTGGCAGTATTGACAGCCGGCATGATTGCTCTACCCGACGCATTTGCCATACAATGCAGCGAGGATAAAAATCTGATAGAATCACCGCATGGAAAGCTGGCCTGCGTCTTTGATGATACGCTGGCCAAGCTCTTGGAGAGGGGATGGGGTGTGCCCATTTTGGATGAACGAAATGTACAGACTGATGATTACACAATCCAAGACAAGAACATGACAGTCGGAGAGACGATAATGACATCCAATCTGGATGAATCATCAGAGGCGATTGGATTTGAAATGATGATGGGTCCTGTTTTCAAATATGAGTACTGGCCCAAGTACACATTCAAGGCACCAAAAATAGTCAACATAGGCGAGGAATTTTTAATCGATCTCGAATACGAATATGTGGTACCGGACAAGGATGCCGGTTATGATGACTATGAGGAGAGGCTGGAATATGACGACTATGAACGGACGTATCCGTACGGTGATGCCATACATGCCTCATATTCGACGTTTATCTCGATTAATCACGAGGATTTATTCAGGGCAGAAGACTATACGCATTATGATTATAGGCCGCCTGTCGTCACATCTGAAGGCAGAATTGATCTGCCATTTAACAATACACAAAAACTTTACCTACAAATTCCGGTGGTAATCAACGAGCCTGATCCCAGATTTCCTCCGGTAGGATATCTTTCCATATTATTTTACCACAATGTCGGACCGAATTATACTTTTATAATTGACAACGGCACGGCAAGAGTATATGAGGGAGATATTGTGGGTGGTCTTTCTGATGAGCTGCTTGAAAATGCACCGGTATATGTAGGCAAGCAATACAACTCAACCGACATACTAAACTCGCCGAATTACATCCCGCCTGAAGAGAGAAACGGATCACCTCCGATAAAGGAGTTTGGCGAGTTTTTGCTGGAGCACTATCCGGATGCAAACCATCTGGAGCTGCTAAGGCCGTTTAACGATACGCAGGAATATCTGGACGAGCTGTTTGCACAATTTCCGGATCTTAACAAGAACTATGAGTCTGCTACAAACTTTACACTGTAATCTGCCATAGTCATTCCTCACCTCCCACCACATTTGTTTTTGGTCAAATGTTTGCAGATGATCCTGGCAGGTTCGGACTAGATCTACCGGAGATGCCGTCATCCGAATTAAAACCCAAGGGCCGTTCAGATCTGCTGCCATGCCCGACTCATCAGGATACTTTTAATTCTCAATATTTCAATAACCGCGTAGGGACGGGATTTGAACCCGTGAATTCGTGGTGTGAATCAGAGTTTTTCAGACATTTGCCATACCGGATTTGGCGGGCCTGACAGCCCTAATTTGGGCGGATTTTTACATAAATCCAAATATACTAGTTCGATGCAGTATAGTTACCCGTAACCGGATCTCAAGGACGACATGGTTGTCGGCGATCTTGGGCTAGTAGTGGATACGGACACATTATTTTAGAAATAGAATAGATATGCCCTCCATGATTAAATCATACATACAAAAAAACCATATTTTATGACGTGTGGATTCAGACTAGATTGATGCCATACAGTACGGCATATGATACAAGCTGTGGTCATGGTGATCTGTTAACGGGTAGATTTCCCATAAACTTTATTATGTTGGGTGACCCTACCATGTATAACCGTACGCGAATCCCTTGGGCCAACGGGAGTCTGTCCAGTTGGCGATCCTCGGGCTCATGTGGGTACGGCATTTAATCTCATCGAAGCATCCTGAGATCTGATCGATAGAATCCAATAAAACCACTCCTTTTGGTTCGTCATTCTTGTTATTTATCCATTGGCAAAAATCAGGCAAATCCGGGCATTTTATACCGCGGGCCGGTAATGACGGCAGAAAGCGATCGGAACACTTACAATATTCCTGCCATTTTTTTTCTAAACATTTTATAAGCGACTATTATTAATCCTGCTAATGGGACGACAAAATCGTCTGGAACTGATCAAAAAGATTGAAGAACAGACAAATTCCAAGATTCTAGTTTACATGACTGGAGACCGAAAAGGATTAGAGGCAAAAATTTCATCGGATGTGATTCCGTTCATCTATAAGCATTTGGACAAGATAAAATCTACTCAAAAAATCAACCTATTGATTTACACTACGGGCGGAATTACAATATCTGGATATGGGATTGTGAATTTGATAAGGGAGTATTGTAAGGAATATGGAATGATAGTCCCATTCAAGTGCCTAAGCACCGGAACTCTGATGACCCTTGGGGCCAATTCAATAATCATGTCAAAGATTGGGCAACTCGGCCCCGTGGATCCCTCCCTGACACATCCACTGGGACCAAAATTCCCACACCCACAAAATCCCACAATACAGGTCAACATGCCAGTCAATGTGGAAGATGTTGTAAGTTTTTTTGATCTTGCAAAAAAAGAGGCAAAAACTGATTCGGAGGAGGAGCTGACCAAGATCATGGCCGTGTTGGCAGGCGGACTCCATCCGCTGGTTCTTGGTGCCGTGAATAGATCAAGAAACGAGATTAGGTTCCTGTCAAAAACCCTGCTCAAACAACATATGACCGATGAGAAGAAAATAGACACCATTGTAAAAATTCTCATAGAGGAAAGATTCTCTCATAATTATCTGATAGGCAGAAGGGAAGCAAAGGATGATTTAGGATTGAGCATAATAGACGTACCAGAAGAATTAATGGAGAATATTATGAAGCTGTATGGAGAATATAACAAATTGCTAAATTTGGATACACCTTACAGCCTTGAAGCTGAACTAGGTGCCAAGAATGAAATAATTACCACACTACACAAATGTGTCCTGGAAAGCAAGGACTTGACTCATACATACTCTGTACGTCTTAAAATCAATCGTGTTCAACTATGTGATGCCAAGACGGGTATTGCGAAGATAGGTTACCAACAGTCGGTCATGAGTGAGAAATGGATGAAAAATGATGAGGAATAACGTGATTTTTCACCAACAAGTATATATAAAAACCAGACAAATAGGAATCAGGCATGGCAGAAACGAGGACGGAATACACCATGGAGGAAATCGAGGAGATGCTTCCAAAATATAAGGAAACCTCGTCAGGACCGACCTCTGCCCTGCAACTTGTGGATACTAGCAGTGATGTAAAATTCATCAACGATTCCTCCGATGCGTCCGATATTCCGCGTAATTGTTAATAGATATTAGATAAAAATCAAAAACACCATATTTTGCAAATCTGATCATTTATAACTAATCTAGATCATAATATTTTAGGATGGATTCTTGGCAAGAATACGAGAGCAAGGCAAGAAAAGCCATGGAAAAACTCATGAATGTACAATTATCAAGTGTTAAAATTGCAATAAATGGTAAATTCAAAAATTTTGATCTAATAAATCTAGAACACAAAATCGTCGGAGATATCAAACATTATACTATGACAAGTGGAGGAAATAGACCTTCTGCAAAATTTTCTGTTTTGAATGAATATGTTTGGCTTATGGGTTTATTGGAAAAATACGATAACAAACCATGGAAAAAATTATTTGTAATTGGAGAGGATAGAAGAATGGCAGATCTGTATATACGTGAATTTGACAGATGGCTTGATGATATTGAGTTTTATTTCTATTCAGAAAAGACAGGTGTTGTAAAAATCAGATAAACACATGGATTCTGTATCCTATGCTGTAATATTTTAACACTAATTGCTTTGTGTTATAGGATGGTTGATTTTTATCAGGATAAATCAATTTAATTGCGTGTCCATACAAGAAAACTGAAAAAGCTATGGATCATGATGGCTGACCACCCCATATATAAAAATGATCAAATCCCAACATTCATCTTTGCAATATTTAAATTCAAGTAAATCATATGCATTAATATGGCAATAAGTCGATCTGGTAAAATACCTCGTAAATTCACATCTGAGCTAGTCCTATATGTTCTAAACCAAAAAGGCAAGACCATACCTACCATTACAAATCATCGTGATGACAAGTCAGGAGATAAATTACAATTAAAGCATCAAAATGAGAAAATTTGGCATAGCAGAACTGATCTGATATCATCAGTAGGAAGAGAATTAAAATTAGATCCTAGTATGTGGGGATCATATCGTACATCTAATAAATTTCCAAATATCATAGATCAAGAGATTTCCAAGCTACGAAGCAACAAAAAGCTGATAGATTGGAACAGTTCAAAACATTTTGGAATATTCCGACTTGACAAGCTATCAAATAAACCAATTAAAAAACCGGTAATGACTAATGGTGAAAAGAGATTCATACAAGATACAAACCCGTATATAGAATCAGATGTTTCAGAAAAAGATCTGAAACGAGCATTTTTATCCATAATTGCAGATTCGCCCAAATCTAATACGTACAAATTTACCCTTGCTAAATCACTGTTAGATTATTGCAAAGATACTACGGAAGAGAAACAAATACATGAAATACCATATCAATATTTTGCAAGTAAATTTCTAAAATATTACTGGCATCAAGAATACAAATTCAAAATGAAACAGGATTTTAGGACAAGCGGAAAACCAAATGTAATAAAAGCAATAAACAGTGTTTTTGGGAATAATCCTCCAGCTGATTTTGAACTTCTTAAGAAAAAAGACATCAAAAATGCGGAAGGAGAAATACTCAAAAACGTATTTGGTACAATCAGAGGAAAAAAATCAATTGTGATTCCTGCATTTCAAAATATCACAACTAGTAATGATTCAGAAGATATCAGGATATTTTATAATTATGATAACTCTGCAAAAATGCTATATCTAAAGCCAGAAGCTTTTAGTTTTTTCCGTAAAAACAACAGGATATTATCCCAAGTAGTTCTTGCACAGTGGGCAAAATTCTTGGAAAAAATTAACCATTCATTACCTAGATTGGTTGCAAAGCTAGAACATAATGATCCAGTAAGAGGGTCATTGACAGAATACAGAAAAATATATTCTGAATATGTTGATCAATGTTTTTACTGTAAAAACAAACTAAAATATGATTCTACACATGTGGATCACTTTATTCCATGGTCCTATATTTATGACGATCATCCATGGAATTTGGTTTTATCGTGTCAAAAATGCAATTGTAAAAAAAGCAATTCGTTACCAGAGGAAAAATTTCTGGATAGCTTGATCGATAGAAATGCACTGTATTATGATCAGATAGAAGAGTTAAAAAATTCTTTAGATCAATTAGATATAGGTAGGGGATGGGAACCTGTCATCATAAACCATTATGGTATTTGTAATGAGTACGGATTCAACCCAATTCCTTTGCCATAACGGTACAATTGTTGACGATTCTTCAGTACAATAAAATTCTTATGAATTTTAATACTTGTATTTCGATCATTTGATCGGTTCTGGAAGAACATTCTTTTTCCATCTGTCGCCATAAATCCATCCTAAAATGCTGTCCTTCTCTAGTTTTGTCAGCTCAGCACCTATGAGATAAGCTATGAACTTGATGGCATTTTTTGCTGTCGGTCTTCCCGACATGATCCTGCCGTTTTGACGGATCAGCACTCCTGACCACATCTTTGTGCGCACCCTCCAATCTATCTTATCTAGTCGTCTTATTAGGAGATCTCTATCCACCTCATTCCTGTGCCTCTGACATGTAAAGGCGTATCCGCCTACCAGCGAGAGCTGACCGATGGGTTTACCTAGCAAGTATTCCTTGCGGATCTTTTTGCGTATGTCATCCCCTTTTATGGATGGATCCTTGAGGGCTTTTTTCCACAAACCAATTCCAGATATCAAACGCTTCCATTCTGCGCTTACTTCTGTTAATCGCATCTCCCTTTCAGGTTTGGACATTTTTTCTGGATTTGCTATACTGGCAACCTGTAATCCAGACAGAAGGTACATGTTGGCATCATAAAACGTAGAAAGTGTTGTAAATTCGTGCATTGTTTTGCTAAGTGAGTTTGTGTCTATGTTCACTAGACGTTCCGGAATGACACCGTCACTTATCATCTGCCTTGTTATTACTGCTACGGCATTATCATCGTCAGTAATCAATTTGTCAGCCTTGGTGGTAGGCTTTGCGTATCGGTTTATCTTGTTGAATATATATCTGGACATCAAGTCGTCAAAACGAACCAATATCACAGCGACTTTGTCCTTTGCCAGATCTGGATTAGGCCGTATTAATGGGGCTACCTTACTACTATCCTTATAGCCTTCTATTGCAAGTTTGAATGCCTTAGCCCTATGCTGTCCGTCAAGTGGAACAAAAACTTCATCTCCCGACATTATCAGGAATCCCATATCACCGATAACACTATTATACAATTTTGGGATATTATTACTGACTCCTGCAATATCTTGTAATGATTCTAGTATCATTTTATCAGAATTTAGTACTGCCAGTACCAGTGCACCAGAAAATCTATTCTCATCATTTGCAAAATATGGAGCAATGTCACGTCTAATTCTCCTTATATCGATCTTTCGCTGAAATCTCTCCTCTATGGAGCGGTTCTCCCAGCCTGGAAGATCTATTGGGAATGTGACACGACTGATCAATTCTCCTACTGGCATGGCAGTCAAAAAATAATCTGTCTTTCCAAATTTTCCTCGTAGTGCAGGATATGAGCTAGTCATGACATATCTCCATGGAAAGTAAAAGATATTCAAATGGCATGATCATACCTAAGAAATTCCTTGCCTATTGGCCACTGGATGTAATTCTAGTATGGCTCTTGATTCGATGTTTCTGAGCTTGTTTGCAGTAAGATCTAGATACACTATGGATATTTCGATTTCATCTGGACATGTTCTGAAATATTTGATCAATTCCGGATTATCTTCCTTATGGCTATGTTGTGCAATACGCCTCTTTAGATCCTCACTCATGCCCACATAAAGACAACTATTGCGCAACCAAAAGCAATACAATCCACCAGAATTGTTTAAATGATTGTGAAAATCATAGTCGAAAGGAATTTTTTTCAACATTAGTTGTGATACGATTTCAGACACCACAGAGTCCCTCACATTCGCTCGCCATATAGTCATCATAATTTTCTGTCTTGCTAAAATCCACTTTGTTTAACTGTTTGCGCGTGTGATGCAAGTACGCATCTCCTTTGAGTGTACCACGTGTCTTTTGAACATTACGAAGCGACCAGTCAACATTGACTGCTTCCTCAAATGAATCCGGATCGTTTTCTTTGATCCATTTCCACTCCATGTTGTTGTGGTAAGGACATCCTACGCATGCACTGCGAGGCAAACGACGATCCGGATACCTCTCACTAAACCAATTGTATATGTTGGCCCGGGTCATGTCCTTTTCAATAAGTGGATATCGATTGTCGATCCATTCATCTCTGCTAGGTTTAATTCTATTTGATTCATCTGCACTAATACCCAGCCACATTTCTACCTGAATATCTTTTGGAGCACGTCGACCGGTTGGTATGCCGAGGTGTTTTCTAAGCTCCTTGTGTATGGGTCTTATTTTATAATGCGTAGTGCATTGTCTGCGGGCCACGGATTTACTTCCATCAGGATTTACTAAAAATGCCGGTATGTCCATAAATTTGTCTCCATCTGAATTGACACCGTTTAGTATGTTCTCACGTATGTTTCCTGCAGATACTCGAATTACCTTATACGATAGCTGTTTTTCTAACCAATCTAGGTGCTCGTATACATTCGGTGGTTCCCATTGAGTATCTGCAAATATAGCTAGATCTGGTTTTTCAAGTCCATTCCATCCCTCTTCTGCCATGAGCGCCAACACGGTAGACTGTGCTCCAGCTCCCAAACTCAACACTTTGAATTTTTTCACATTATGAATATATTTGCGATTTGTAACAGATTTTGGATTGCACATCTGACGATCTGCTGCACGCTGTACTAGTTTACGCAGGTATTGTCTGTCCAGCGAATCAATTAGCCTTGCACCAGCCTCCAGGTTTAATTCCTTTGCCATGGCTATGTATCCATCACGGTTTATACCCTCTGCCTCCCTGTGTAATGCTCTGATGAATTCTGCCATAAGCGTATGATTTTTGAGTATGGCATATTCCATGGTGCGATGGTAATATTCTGGAGCTTCTGTAAATTTTTTCAATGCTTGCTTTGCATCAAATGTGCCGGCCGAAGACTCTGCTGCCTTGATGGCCATATGTGCAATCCACCAGGTTCTGCCCGAAATGTTTGATTTCCATATGTGAGTATTTTCTGTGCTACGCGTAAGCCAATGTCTACGCATATGTTCTGGTTTTGTGCTTGCAGATATCGGCCAGCGAGCAATGCCATACTTGTGAAAATAAAAATGATTCAGATATGCCAGTACACGTGGATCTGACGCAAGTCTAGGCGTCATGCCTTCAAAGGAATTATAAAAATCGAGTGCCTGAATGTCTGCTAGATGGGATGGTTTGCCCTCTGTCAATTCAAGTTTGATTGGATTAATGATATGCGCGATTATTGGTTCTTTGTAATTATTGATTCCATTCTCTGTTAATAGTTTGATAAAATCTGCATCAGGATTCTTGTAATGTTCAAGATGTTTTTCAAAGTTCTTGAATAACATTTCAAATGCTTCATGGGTAAATCTGTAAAGGGGTTCTCTTTCAATCATATTCATTCTCTCGATTGTGCCATTGTATGATGCGATCCAATGGTTTGTTCAGTATTGTCTGGGCATGCTTATTTGCTTCTTCCTTTAATTTATCATAATCAATCTCAATATTGTGTTTTTCTAGAGTTTTGTGCAAAGCTTGTGCCCATTTGCGATCTTTATAATTTTCCATATCACGTATGGCTTGTTCGATGGCAGTCAGGTAAATTGATGGATACAAAAGTTCTACTGATTGGTTGTGTATATTACGTATGCTGTTTTGTGTTTTAGGATGCATTTGAATGTCTAGATAATCGCCACTGGTGTCTATGGCGTAAGTTCCTACTTCCAATTCCTTATTTTGGATTATCTTGATGGCAGCTTGGATCTTTTCTATCGCATCAATCGTGATTTCGTGTGATTTTCCTACTGCCAAAATGGCACCTGTCGGAAGATCTACGCCATCAGGAATCATTTGTTGAATTTCATCATCATGTTCTTTGGAGTAAAATGCTGGTATTTCCTCAGTTGTTGCCACATATGGCGTTATGTTTATTTTATCGACACAGTTAGACATCGGAATATCCCAAACCATGGAAGTTTCTGTAAAGCTATGTGTGATTCTTTGATGGGTTTTAACACATTTTAAAGTAATAAAAAATTTTGCTTTTTCTTTCTTTATGAGATCATTTATAGTAAAACTGGACAGATCACATGATATCTCAATGTGGATATTTCCATCAAGTGTCGTGGCCTGTTTTATCTCTATGTCAAAGTGACAATTTTCATTGTAGTCAAATCCTCCAGGTTTAATTATTGGATGTGGTAGCAAGAAGTTCGTATGACTCATTTTTTATTACCTTTTGAGGGTTTTTTGTTTTGTACTATTTCAATGATCTCATATCCTGTATATGACTTGGTTTGAGGTATTTTTAGATCCATTACAACCCGTTCATCATATTTTGGAGTCATGGTTATACGATTGTTATTCATTTTAATGGTAAAATTCGATGGTGTTTCCACACGGGCCGAAGTTATTGGAATCATGATTTCATTTTTTCTTTCTTCACCTACAGGTTTGATGCCAAAGCACACTGGTTTTCCATTATTTTGACGTGATGTAAATGCAACACGGAGTATATCCTTGCTGCGCACAATTCGCTGACGATGCAAAATTGGTGTTCCTTTACTGCTTATTTTGCGACCAGAAATAGATTTATGATTCTTTCCATGTGTATCTGAGGTCCCACCTAACTTTTTACCTGAATCTAATCCATCATCATCTACGATATGAGATGATGTGCCAGACTCTATAGTATGATGATCTAGAGACTGATCTTTTTCACTTTGTTCAATACCTTCTTTTCCTGAATCATCAGGAAAAGGCAATATGTCTGCAAGTTCTGATAGATTTATGTCATGTTCATGATTACTGTCGGAAATTGCGTTGTTAATAATATCAGTAATTTTATTTTTTATGACACGAAGTTGTCGTTCCATAGAATCTCGTTTTTTATGATCATTGATGCGCTTGTATTCGATTGATTGATGGTTAGGCGGCTCCATCATACGTATTTTCATATCTGTTGCATCATCATGTGACATAATTACTACTGCATATTTGGCCCAACCTTTTCCAACTGCCGTATAAAATGGATTTTCATCGAAAATACGCTTGTCAGTTACCATCATTCCTCTTCGGTTTATATATGCAATTTGGTTTGGTGCATCTTCATCATCAATATTTATTTGTACTGTAAATTTTCCCAGATCTCCTTCTACAATTTCTTTCTTAATATCATCACGGATGATATGATAATAGTGACGAGTAGGTTCTTTTTTACGATCATCCTCAAATATACCATCTAATGTTTCATAGTTTATCGGATCAGAATTTATATAAATTTCTAATTTCTTTTCATGTATTGCAACAAAAAAATTATGTGCTATAGATTTTTTGGCCACTTTGATCCAATTTTTTAGTTGTGGATTAAATCCCATAATAAATATTCCACTTCCATATTCATCAAGACGAAATAGTTGATGAATGTCACTTCCTTCTGTTGGTAAAGGACGAATATTTTTTGCTAATTTTGTTTTAGTTCCAAATCCTATGTGTTGTAGCATTTCTTTAGAAGATTCATCGGGATTCTCATGTGCAGAAATCTTGCATCGAGCAATAAACTTTTCAATTCTTCCCTTGCCTAGATATCGTGTGGAATAACATACAGTTTTTAAATCTGAAACCACATATGGTGCATTTTTTCCAATGCCAAAACTTCCTCCTGCTGCATTTATACCACCTTTACTTGATGTACCTTCATCATATATCAGCGCATCCCATTTTTCATCCACTAAACCTGTAGTGTTAGTATCAGTTATTGCAAGCATTTTGATCTCATTTTGATTTAAAACCTTCAATGCATTTTCGTAAAATTTACTCCCTGTGGTGGATTCTTGTTTTCTAGTGCGTTCCAAAGCCTTGCTTATGTGGCCAGCAAGATCAGTGGCTCCTATCTCTGATGCAGGTATCGTTATTTCAGAGATGTTTATTTTTACTGGCCCGTCTCTTCGATCATCTACAGCATCAAGTGAATTCTGAATTATCTCTCTTATGGTCTGCTCCCATGCATTAGATCGGAAGAATTCTTGTGAACCATCATTAAATCCCTGAGTTACTCCACCACCTGTTGGTGGAAAATACCACTTTAGCATTGTAGTACATTTGGCCATCTGAGATGCCTTTTTTGCCTTACTTTTCAAGTGATCTTTACATTCTTGGGGATACTTTATGTGTTTTTCCTACGATTCCTACAAGTAAGGCATGAATAACAAGGAAATCCTAGGCACAACCGTGGTATCATACAAGTACCAGATTACCATCCCGAAACGGGTCCGAAACAGCTGCAGGTTCGAAAAGGGTGATGTGATCGTCTTTGAGAGGGAAGGAGACAGGCTCTACCTCAAGGCCGGCAACGAGTCATAATTTTTTGCAAAAAATCGCATGATTATCGCGTATTTTTGAGCTGTCTTAACGCAGAATCCAAGTTTGCAATCCGCGCGGACAGGTACCGGGCCCTCTCATCATCGGGCATGTACCTGACATTTTTCAGCAGATCCCGGATGTATTTTACAAAAATCCTATCAAAGTTCCTGTCTGCAATCCGCACAGCCTTGCGCAGATTCTGAATGTTCAGGTTTTCCAGATCGTCCTTTCTTCCCAGGAAATACTGGGAATCCCCTGCCAGAAAATACAGGTATTCCGCCCCGTGGATTTTTTTTATAAATATGCCCATGATCAGCCTGTATCATGCTACATGGTAAATCTTTAAATAAAGCTTTGTATCAGATAACATGATAACAATGGAAAACGCGCTCAAAAGTCAAATAGCAAAACCATACCATACCGAGAATGTAACCGAGAGGCTGACAGATATGGAAAAAACAAAACCATACGCAAAAGATACTGCCAAACAGACAAAAAAATCAAGGCTGTTGGCCAACACGGACATCAAAAGATGGCATGATAATCTGGCGCGCGGAAGCCCCATCACAGCAGATGGGCGTCTCAGGAGACTGGGACGGTTCTGCGAGATTCACCAGATGACACCGATACAGCTGGCGGATCTGGCAACTAGGGATCTGAGAACTGCAACGGACTTGCTTGAGGATCACATCACCATGATGGAGTCCAAGAATTATTCCCCGGGATACATTGAGGAGCAGATCAAGACGGTAAAGTCGTGGCTGAGACACTTTGATGTGGAGATACGAAGAAAGATCAAGGTGACGTCCACAAACTATACCCCTACGCTTCAAAACGAACGCGTCCCGGAGGGGCAAGAGATGACCGAGATATACAGCAGGGCCGGCCTGCGCGAGTCGGTGATAATATCGCTGATGGCAAAGTCGGGCCTCAGACCACAGGTCATTGGAAACCATAACGGAACGGACGGACTGCAAATGAAGGATCTGCCGGATCTGGTAATCCATCAGGGAAAGGCAAAGTGCGTTAGAATTCCAAACAGAATCATAGTACGGCGCGAGCTCTCAAAGGCACGCCACCAGTACTTTACATTCTCGACACAGTCCGCAACGAGCCACATCGTGGCATACCTGAACGACAGGCTGGTTCACGGGGAATCACTGCACGATAATGCGCCAATTGTAGCGCCCGACTATATCTACAAGACGCACAGGGGCGTCAATACAAGAAAGGCGTTTCTGCCCACGCAGCAAATAAGTGATCTGGTAAGAAGGACGTTCAGGCCCAGATTCACATGGAGGCCATACGTTCTAAGGGCGTACTTTGACACGCAGCTGCTAATTGCAGAGTCCAAGGGAAAGATAGCCCACGACTTTAGGGTCTTTTTCATGGGACACAAGGGCAGCATGGAGTCAAGGTACACGACAAACAAGAGCATACTGCCAGAGGTCCTGACAGCCGAGATGCGCGAGGGATTCATGCGATCCGAGGAGTATCTGGATCAGAGCAAGATAGACCCCACACTGGAGCAGAGACACCACATACAGAACGTCATGGAAAAGGCAACGCCAGAACAGCTTGACCGGGTACTAGAGGTGCTGATGAGCGCCAAGACGGGCCAAACAGAATAGTTGCCGATACAGCAAAAGCGGGGGCGTTAATCACCCGCGGATACCGGTTTGTGGGCATTTTGCCAGGGAAAGACCCGAACCCACAGTGGAAGCGGGTCTAGTGGCGCTTTCAATATGAAAAAACAGAAAACAAAATCTGTAAATTCAAAAGCCGACTGCAAGCCTCGCCTACAAATAAAGAGTGCAAACTCACGGCGCCCTGACAGGGAACCGGAAAAAAAGCGCGCGGTTATTACACAACATGAAAACTCCTCTAATATAATTCCTAACGAAAAAAATCGTACAACAAAAAGGAAAAATAGGGGAACGCGTTTTGATAACATCCGGTGGAATCAGGTGACGACACAAGCTCCAGTTATACTATTGAAGGATGATGACGTTAGACGCTGGTATGAAAACTGTGCGCGCTCTAGCATACTCAACTCAAAGGTAAGGCTGCGCAGACTCAATCTGTTCTGCCACAGGGTTGACAAGACTCCTACAAACTTGGTTACCATAGGACGCGACAATCCAATGGACATGGAGAACATTCTGCTTGATCACGTCTCGTGGATGGAAAAACAGAATTACGCGCCGGGCTACACAGAGGGGATGATAAAGGCGATAAAGTCGTGGCTTGAATACAACCACATCGAGATAAGGCGCAAAATAAAGGTGAGAAACGCCAGCATTGCGGTAAGCATAGAGGACGAGCAGGTCCCCACGCAGGAGCAACTTGATCAGATTCTAGGCGCAGGATCCCCGCGCACAAAGCTCATCGTAGGCATGATGGCATTCTCCGGCATCCGCCCCCAGGTGATGGGCACGTCTGACAAGGGTGACGGGCTGAAACTCTCGGATCTGCCGGAACTGCGCATCGACGGCGACAGGGTGTCGTTTGAAAAGATGCCGGCAATGATTGTCGTCCGCGCCCAGCTTAGCAAGACCAAAAACAAGTACTTTACGTTCCTGACAAAGCAGGGATGTGAGTATCTTTTGGGATATCTGCGGCAGCGTATCGCGCACGGCGATATACTGGAACCGGACTCGCCGCTCATTACGTTCAACAATGGATACCAGGAAAGGGGGCAGCGTAAGAAATCGGACACATTATTTCTGACCACGCCGGCCATATCGGAGAGCATACGGAGGACGATCTGGGGCGTGATGAAGATCCGCCCGTACGCCCTGAGGGCATACTTTGACACGCAGATGCTCATGGCCGAAAGCCACGGGTGCATGACGCACGCATACAGACAATTCTTTATGGGACACAAGGGCGACATGGAGGCTCGATACACCACCAACAAGGGCAGGCTCACAGAGCAGATGACGGAGGACATGAGGCGCGCGTACGCGCAGAGTCAGACGTTTCTGGCTACGGACCTCAAGGCCGACGGCGCTAACAAAAAGGACATGCTACTCAACCTGTGGCGGCAGCAGGCCAAGATGTACGGGATGGATCCGACTTCCCTGATCCGAAACGATTCTGTCACGGTCCCCAAGGAAATACCGGCAAGACCTGCCAAGGCGGATGCCCCATATGAAAGCCGAATTATCGAGGATGAACAGAGCCTGCTGGAGCATTCTGCCCAGGGGTGGGAGGTGGACACGGAGCTCTCCGACGGCAGGTTCCTTGTGCGCCGGGCAACCGCGCGGGAATCCTAGTGTCGGCGGTACAACGAGCACAAGTTACAGGAGCATGACTCTTACGCCATGCCTCTGGCGTCTGAGCCTTTACTTGATTGATGTCTTGGATTCTGCCAGTCCTGTTTGGAAATCATTATTGGTTTTGGGGCGCGGGAAAACAGATGTTGGTGTGACCGCACGGGATTTAATTTATCTTTAATTTCTGTATCTGTTGCCACAGATCAACTTGGGGTAAAAAGGACACAAAGAGCTACGTGGGGTAGCACAAAGAGCACAAAGAGCTATGCGGGGGTAGCACAAAGAGCCACGTGAGGTAGCACAAAGTGCATTAAGTGCATTTTTTGAATGCATTAAATGCATTTTTTTGCGTACACTGAGTGCATTAAATGCATTTTTTGAATGCATTAAATGCATTTTTTTGCGTACACTGAGTGCATTAAATGCATTTTTTGAATGCATTAAATGCATTTTTTTGCGTACACTGAGTGCATTAAATGCATTTTTTGAATGCATTAAATGCATTTTTTTGCGTACACTGGGTACACCAAGTGCTACGTATGGGTACACCAAGTGTACCAAGTGTACCCTTTTTGCGTACACTGGGTACACCAAGTGCTACGTATGGGTACACCAAGTGTACCAAGTGTACCCTTTTTGCGTACACTGGGTACACCAAGTGCTACGTATGGGTACACCAAGTGTACCAAGTGTACCCTTTTTGCGTACACTGGGTGCTACGTGACGGTACACTGAGTGTACGCAAAAATATGCCTAATATCCCCCGCACGCGCGTGTTTGTAGCAGCAGGTTCGCAGTTACCTCACAAACCCACAAACGACGAACCACGATTCAGTAATCTCAACGTCTTTTCCCCAAGGCTCCCTGGCGGGAGCCTCATACCAAATCCCGTCGGGCTGTAGGCCAGCCCGACTAGCCAAGGACCATCTCGGGCCGGCAGGTCTGGCCCTCTTACCTAGAATCATCCGGGCCGGACCACACACCAAGCCGGCCAGAGCCGGTCATCTTACCCAAAACCATCTGGAAAAGTCACGACTCCCACAGATCACCAAGGCTGGCCACAGGCCACATGACCAATGGGTCTGTTCCAATCTTGATGGCCAGCCGACTCGGTGTTACTTACTACGACTCCTGAGCCGCTCTGTCATCCTACCATATCGACCGCAAAAGGGTCGCTTTTCGACCGCAAAAGTGCTTTCGACCTCTTTTTTTCGACCGCAAAAGGGTCGTTTTTCGACCGCAAAAGTGCTTTCGACCTCTTTTTTTCGACCGCAAAAGGGTCGAAAACCGACCGCAAAGAGGTCGTTTTTCAAGCCCCGCGCGCGGATTTCCAACTCGCAGTTACCTCACAAACCCACAAACGACGAACCATTCAGTAATCTCAACGTCTCTTCCTCGGGCTCCCTGGCGGGAGCCCCCATCTCCACACCATCGGGCCGGCAGAGCCGGCCCTCTTGCCCAGAACCATCCGGGCCGGAGTCCCGGCCCGGACAGGATACGAGTCCGTACAGGTCACCAAGGCCCGTACACACTCGTACAGGTCACCAAGGCCCGTACACACTCGTACAGGTCACCAAGGCCCGTACACACTCGTACAGGTCACCAAGGCCCGTACACACTCGTACAGGTCACCAAGGCCCGTACACACTCGTACAGGTCACCAAGGCCCGTACACACTCGTACAGGTCACCAAGGCCCGTACACACTCGTACAGGTCACCAAGGCCCGTACAGGTCACCAAGGCCCGTACACACTCGTACAGGTCACCAAGGCCCGTACACACTCGTACAGGTCACCAAGGCCCGTACAGGTCACCAAGGCCCGCAGGTCCCACATCACCAAGGGGAGTCTCTCAATCTTGATGGCAGGTCGACTCTGTTATCTGCTCTGGCTTTTGAGCCGTCCTGTCATCCGGATCCATTTCGACCGCAAAAGGGTCGTTTTTCGACCGCAAAAGTGCTTTTGACTGCATTTTTTTGACTGCAAAAATGCTTTTGGCATCTTTTTACTGACTGCAAAAGTGCCAAAAATTGACTGCAAAAATGCTTTTGCCTACATTTTTTTGACTGCAAAAGTGCCATTTTTCAAGCCTCGTGCGCGGATTTCCAACTCGCAGTTACCTCACAAACCCCCCAACGACGAACCACGATTCAGTAATCTCAATGTCTTTTTCCCGGGGCTCCCTGACGGGAGGCCCCGTTCCACCACACCGTCGGGCCGGCAGAGCCGGCCCTCTTGCCCAGTATCATCCCGGGCCGGAGTCCCGGCCCAAACCACACACCAAGGCTGGCACTGGCCAACGGTATCAGGATCATCCTAGCCCCCAGATGTAATCTAGCTATTCAGGAAACGGTCAGGATAAACGAGTGGCAGAGGCTTGTTTCCTAACGTCTTTTGTCATTCATGTAGAGGCCGGAATCATTCAGACCCGCGTCAAACCATGTAATCCATGTTTTGCCTGTTTTTTAAAACATGGAAACCATGTTTTACAGGTTTTCCAGAACATGGAATCCATGTAAAAAAGCCACGGAAACCATGTTTTGCCTGTTTTCCAGAACATGGAATCCATGTAAAAAAACCATGGAAACCATGTATTTTCATCGTGGGATTCCGCCCCGCGCGCGGATTTTCGACTTGCATTACCTCACAAACCCTCCAATGACGACCTCATCCTGGCCTTCAAGGTCATCTCCCAAGGCTCCCGTTGGGAGCCTTGTACCATCACACCGTCGGGCCGTGAGCCGGCCCGACCGCCCAAATCAGAGTCCCGGCCTGACAGGATGGGTAGGCTCGGACCGACCTCGAATCATACGGCCTGTATTACTTTGGCAATCACAGTCCTGTGTCAGGCGGAGTCAGGTTCACTTGGGTTTTCCATATCACCAACACGATATCCAATTACAAAAATCAAAACTGTTCAAGCCCCACCGATGTCCGACCCCTAAAGCGCCTATCGTCGACCCCTAAGGCGCTTTCGACCCCTAATTCTCCGACCCCTAAAGCGCCTTTGACTTCTTTTCCGGTGACTTATTTTCCGTCACTAACTGACCCCTTTTGCACCTTTGACTCCTTTTCCGGTGACTTATTTTGCGTCACTAACTGACCCCTTTTGCACCTTTTTCAAACTCTCCGAACAGATTTTCAGCTCGCAGTTACCTCACAATCCCCCGACAACGAACTCTCACTCGGCTCCATCAACGTCTTTTCCCCGGGCTCCCTGACGGGAGCCCCGTACCACCACACCGTCGGGCTGGCAGGCCAGCCCGACTACCCAAGGACCATCATCGGACTAGTTATTTCCCACGGGTCTTTGCTGAGTGTCTTCTACGCGCCTTTACCTCCGGCCTTTGATAATATTTTTTCTGGTATTCTCTCTTACGTTCCTTCACCTCCAGCCTCTGGGCGTATCTCCTTTTGCGTTTCCTCACCTCCGGCCTCTGGTTGTATTTCTTCATGTATTCTCCCTTACGTTTCTTCATCTCCGGCCTCTGGTGGTATTTCCTGACCCTCTTCTTTACCTCCGGCCTCTGATTGCGTTTCCTGACCCGCTTCTTTACCTCCGGCCTTCGACTGTATTTCAGGCTGTTTTCAGCGTGTCGCTTTTTCACCTCGGGCCTCTTGCTATATTTTTTCTGTCGTTCCCGATTCCGCTTTTTCGCATCCGGCCTCTGGCTGTATTCCTTCTGGTATTTCTGGATCCGCTTCTTTACCTCCGGCCTCTGGCGGTATTTCCTGAGCCTTTTCTTCACTTCTGGCCTCTGGGCATACTCCCTCTGGCGCCTTAGCCTTTCCAGTCTTTTTTTGGCCGATTCCCTGGATTTTGCCAATGTGTGATGTCTTGTTTGGGAATTATTATGAGTTTCTTTGAGCGTGGAAAGGTGGGCGTTGATTTGATCATATTGCTCTGTCAGTATGATTTTCTACGGGTCTTTGTCTTGGATTTCCCACGGATCCTCCTCATCTTTGCCAAATATCTTTTACGCGCCTTTACCTCCGGCCTCTGATGGTATTTTCGGATCCGCTCCTTTACCTCCGATCTCTGGTTGTATTTCCTGAGCTTTTCCTTTACCTCCGGCCTTTGGTTGTATTTCCTGAGCCTTTCCTTTACCTCCGGCCTCTGGTTGTATTCTCTAACCCATTCCTTTGTCTCCGGCTTTTGATAATATTTCCTATGATATTCCCTCTGGTATTTTCGGTATCGTTCCTTGATCGATTCCTTGGATTTTACCAATATGTTACATCCGGTTCAGGAATTATTATGGGTTATGGAGTTTTCACACACGGCGTGCCGTTCAGGTATGAATCGATCGGGCGAAACCATGATCTGCCAGTCAGCCCCGGATTTTTTTCAGGAATCCGCACATGCTAGAATTCCGGATCTCCTCAACTGTCACCGTATAGTATTCCTCGGTGTCCTTGATCTTGCTGGCCTCGATTGCAGTTATGTTCGAGTCGTCCTCGATTATGAGGGGTTTTTTCGGGTCGACTTCCTTGTATTGGTTGAACCGCACGTGAGGCGTGACGTTCTCATCTGCCTTCCTCAGGGCATCGCACACCCCGGCCACAAGCGAGTCCAGATCCCCGATGTAATTGTGGGTATCCTCCTTTTTCGTGATGTCCTGTGAGGAGTGTATTGTCAGTTTGATCCTTAGCGGGCCCCTCATAGGATACTCCATGTTTATCCTCTTTTTTTCACCTGCCGCGGATCTGCGCAGATCTAGGACCTGTTCGGATCTTGACTCGCCGGTCCAAATCGAGCCCCCGCTTGATTTTTTCGGAGGCTTGCCGCACACCCTGAAGGAGATTTTCACACATTTGGGTGTATTTGGAATCTAATAAGCGATCTGATCCCCATATTCGGGCAAACGATTTTTAAAACACTGTACACAATAACAGTACATGGACAAGCCCGAGAGATCCCTTACCACCTCCAGCATACACCCCCACGAGGATCTCTACAGGATAATGACCCGTACCGCGAATATCGTTCCAAGAAAGATCATATACTGGAAGTACGGCAAATTTGAGACCATAGGGAACAAGGACATGGTCACCATAGACCGGGAGAAGGCTTTACGGGAGACGGAAAAACTTCTCTGGGAGCACAGGGAATCAATCGGGTTTAGCAACTCGCGCATGGTGGACGCAATACACATCACCCGGATAAAGGAGGACGTGTGGCTGGCGGAGGTCCCCGTAATAGCCAAGAGAAAGGAGGATAGGTGTCCCTGGTACGCCTTGACTAGTACAAGAAAGATCATGGACGTAATCAGGATGTTCTTTGATGAGCTAGAGTGGTTCGGGATGCTGGACTTTAGGAAGATCCCGGTGGATTCGGACTAGATCAGGCTTAAATTGTGACGCCTCCAAGTAACACCCATGCCGGAGACTCCGATCAGAAACCAGATCAAAGGCGGATGTGTGGTCTCGATTGAGACCAAGGAGAACCAAGGGACGGGCAGACTGACTGACGGTGTGGTGGCCGAGATTCTGACCTCCAGCGAGACCCACCCACACGGAATCAAGGTCAGGCTGGAGGACGGGCAGGTGGGACGTGTCAAAAACATCAAGGTACAGAAAGCAACGGCTGCTCCGAGATTTGTCGATCTAGGCAAAATAGAGATACCGGATACTGAAGACAAGCAAAATGAATTCAAGGAATTTTACCAGTATGATGAAAGTATAGGGAAATTATTGGAAAAACAGGCCCCAGAGAGCAAACAAGCAATAGATGGCATAAAAAAATCCGTACAGGAGAGATTTGCCACAGCGATATGCTCTTTTGGGAACGACAAAAAGGGAGGATTTGTGTATCTTGGTATCAAGTCAAATGGTACTGTTGTGGGTCTGGACAGGGATAAAAAATTCGGCGGGTTTTCCGACTATGAGGATTCATTTGCAAATCACATGAGGGACAGATTGGAAAATCTACTGGAGGATCGCGTGTTTGTCACTAGCAGACTAGAGATGAAATTTCGGGTTATTGATAACAAGACCGTCTGCATAATACAGGTATTGCCTGCAAATAGTCCCCTATGGCTTTGCGGAAAAGAAAAGACATTCTTTGTGAGGGGCCCGTCCCCAAGGGCGGAAAAGCTAGACGTGAAAGATCAAGTCAGATACATAAAAGACCGATTTCCGGATTACAAATGAGGTGTATGATTTGACCGATCTTTATCACAGCCCACTGTATGAGCATATCAGGGAATATCTAAAACAGTGTGACCCAGATGAGACGATATTTCTTTTTGTTCCATATGTCAAGACCAAGGTGCTGATGCAGCTTTTGGATGGAATAGAAAACAAAGTGGTGATTGTCACCACCTGGGAGCCAAAAGATATCCAGTTTAGATCATCAGAATTATCCTTGTATCCATTCTGCAAGGAAAGAAACATTGCGTTATACATCAGCGAAAACATGCATCTCAAGGTGTATTCTGTTGATCTTTCCAGCGCAATTCTTGCCACAGGAAACATCTCGCACAGGGGATTGCTACCGGATGGCAACTATGAGGCTGCAACTCTGATTGAAAATCTGACTAACAAGGACAGATTGTTCTTTGAAAAAATTCGGCGTGAGGCAAGATTGGCCGATGATGCAATGTATGAAGAGCTCAAAAAATGGAGCGAGAACAACAAGGTTGAATTGCCAGAGCAGGTCAAACTAAAGGACATCATATCAGCGCCAAAAAAGGATGATTTTCTGATATCTGCACTGCCGATGACTCGCAGCGTGGATGATCTGGTAACCGGATATCAAAGAATTGCTGCGGATCAGTTACCATCTGATGATCCCGAGATTGCAGCATGTGTATTTCATGATCTGGCAAACTATGACATTGGCAGCGGGCTTTCAAAAGAAGAGTTTTTGCAGGAATTATCCACACAATTTTTCGAGCATTCATTTATCCGGAAGATTGACGAGTTTATCGCTCCAGAGGCATATTTTGGGAGAATCAAGGAATGGATTCAGGACAACTGTACGGACGTGCCGGTGCCGAGTAGGAGGGAGCTGACTGGAAACGTCCAGGTTTTACTGGAATGGTTCGAAAAGCTGGGAAATGGCAGATACAGGATAGATGTGCCTGGCGCCAGATCCCAGAGAATTAGAAAAACTTGATAGATCTCAGATTCCCAAGAAGACTGTACATGAATACAAGCCCTGATATGCCAATAGATTAAAAAGAGCATATAATTACCCCTGTATAGAAATGTCTACAAAAATATCCCCTATACGGGTCGGCGCAGCTATAAAATCACTACGTAACAACGATTTTGATGCATATTCTGCAATCTATGAGGTAGTTGATAATTCCATTCAGGCAGAATCAAAAGAGATCAGGATTAAATTTGAAATGGACACGTTGGGGAGCCAACGTGTGCCTCGTCCAATTGCCATAGCATTTGGTGATGATGGTCATGGAATGGACTCTAAGACACTTCAGCACTGTTTGGCCATTGGTTATTCAAACAGATATGATGATCGAAAAGGTATAGGACGATTTGGGGTAGGAATGACTATGGGTGCAATCAATGTATGTAATAAAATTGAAGTATATTCTAGAGCAAAACAAGGAAATTGGAATTATACGCTTTTAGATATCAGTGGAATTGACAATGATGTAGAGCCCTCTTTAAGCCCTATCGAACAAAGAGATTTACCTGCAAAATACAAAGATCTTGTAGGAGATCATGGCACACTAGTAATTTGGACCAATATAGACAGAATTGATTCAGAATTCAAAGTTGAGGAGATTAAACATCACCTTGGTAGGATTTATCGTAAATTCATAGGTGAGGAAATTATAGAAAACGGCAAGATCAAGAAAAATAACAATCAACGAAAAATATTTGTGGCCGATAATTCCAACAATGAATTAATTGCTTCTCATGATCCTCTATATGTTACAAAAAACTCTAAATTTCCAGATGATGAAAGAGCAGTACTTCAACCAGAACATTCATTTGAGCATAACGTACATGATGTAGACAGACCCAATAGCGGTGAGCGAAAAGGTAAAATCATAATCAGAACATCGATACTGCCAGAATCTTGGAGGTTAAAGAAAGATAATGCCGGCATACCAGGATATGGTGGAACTAGCAAGCATAGTGCAGAAAGACGAATTCCATATAACGAAGGATTTTCCATATTGAGAAATGGACGCGAAGTATATTATGGACCAATACCAAGATTCTCACCTGTAGCAAAACCTCTAGATCGATTTTGGGGATGTGAGATTGATTTTGATTCTGTTTTAGATTATTGGTTTTCAGTAAAAAATATTAAAGTTGGTGCTAGACCGCTTAAAGATCTTAGGGACATATTAGAAAAAAAACTCAATCCAACTATACTTAATAATTTTAGGAAAACAATAAAAGAAGCTGCAGATGCGGAGGAACAAAAAGAAAATGAAGAAAATAAAGGCCCCATAAACAGCCATAAAACTGTAGAAGAGACATTGACACCAATAACTGCACCGATGCAATCGACCGATACCAAAGACCACATAAAAGAGAATATAGAAAATAGATCAAAAGACATATCCGATAATCCAGATGAACAGGCAGATTATGTCAAGGCTGTAACGGATCCCAGCATAGTCTATAAAATAATTCATGATTACAAAGCACGTTCCGATGGTACATTTATCGATGTACTTGATGATGTAGGCAAGAAGGTAATTCATTATAACATGCAACACCCATTTTTTGTAGAAATCAATCGTCGAATCTCTGAAATTGAATCTATGGCTATAGATCCGCAAAAATCAGATCTACAAAAGGCAAGCAAGGCATTAAGGGCTGATATTGACAGGCTTCTTTATGCATATGCTGAAGGACAATATGATCTAGATGATCTGACTAGGATGCAATCCGTTAAAGATACGGTAGAAGAACACATGCTAAAATGGAGTCATCACCTAAGAAAATCATACAAAGTTTAGGTGAAGCTAGTGCTTAATGAAAAGCTCCCACGCAGTGAATTAGAAACCTCTTTGAGAGAATATTGGGATCCTATAAACTTAATTCTAGATAAAATTGCACCTGATCAAGATTTTAATATTGAAACAAAAGAAATCATGGGAAAGCTTCATCATGCACTTAACATATCCTCATACAAACAATCAACATTTCGTGCACAACTTCTCAAATATGCAGATAGAAAAACATGCCTTAGATTTTTCAATAGGATCGGCATCGGATCATTTCAGAATGATAAGGAATATGCAACTCTGATTGAAAAGGCTTCAAAACTAACCTGGGGACATAATGATGAGACACGTGCATTCATCGAGGAATTTGGATATGACATCAGCATGTTGCCGGAACCGACACAAGATAATGCGGCTGAATTTACAATATCATCAATCAAACCTCTGAGAATGCTCAAAGAATATCAAAGTAAGATCTTCTATGAAGGAATGAGTACAGTAGAGAATCAATGGACACGTTTTATCATAAAAATGCCCACAGGTGCAGGAAAAACACGCACAGCTTTAGAAATAGTAAGTAATTTTCTAAACAATGGCATTGAAAATGATGAAAAGAGACGGACAGTATGGCTTGCCGATCGAGAAGAACTATGTGAGCAGGCCATATCATCAATGCAAGAAATTTGGTCGCATTTGGGAAAAGATGAATTGCACGTGTATCGCATGTGGGGTCAAAACACTGTTAGTGATTTTAAGCCCAACGCATTCATAGTTGCCACATATCAAAAGCTGAATAATTTACTAGGAACAGACAATTTTCCCCAACCTGAACTAGTCGTAGCAGATGAAGCTCACAATATCATTGCGCCTACGCATAAAAACATCATACGCCAGCTTGAAAAAAAGGGAACAAGAATAGTTGGTTTAACAGCTACGCCGGTAAGAGGGATGAATAATCCAGAGAATGAAAAACTACGAGAATATTTCAATGATCAGATAATTGAGATTGATTCCGGTGATATGGACAATATCTCATTTCTTCAGTCAAAGGGATATCTTGCATACTGTGACCCAGAGACTATTGAATCCAATAGAGAGTTTATCCTAACACAGGAACAGCGACGTAAATTTGCCGCGGATCATGATCTGCCATTGGAATTATTGGACAAGATTGCAATGGATTATGAACGAAACGTCATGATTGTTGAACGATTAAAACAGCTAATAAATGAGAACAAACAGATACTATATTTTGCCCCAAACATAAAACAATCAAAACTGATATGTGCCATAATTTTAGCACTGGGTGGTAATGCTGCACATGTTGACGGTAATACTCCAATTGAATATAGACGAGATGTGATATCAAAATTCAAAAATGGCACAATCAAAGTGATCTGTAATGTGAATGTCTTTGCAGTTGGTTTTGATGCACCTAATATCGATGTCGTCTTTATAGCTAGGCCGACTAGATCAATCGTGCTTCATCAACAAATGATCGGACGTGGGATGCGCGGTCCACGTATGGGTGGAACAGAGCAATTTAGATTGATTCGAATATTAGATGTGCTTCCATCAATAGAATTGGCTGATGAATATTTTGCCGAACTATGGAAATACAACAAATCATCTGCTTGATTTTGAGTAGAAATATTAGCTCAAAATATTATATTTGGAATAAATTACAAATGACATACAGTACACGGAATAAATTCATCTAAGTATATCCATTTTAAATTTAATCTTGATCCCTTTTGATTTGGCTTGCAGTGAATTATCAATGACTACATAAATAGCAGAGTATGCATCAAAGTCATTATTACGGAGGGATTTTAAAATAGCGCCAACACATATGGGAGATATTCTATCCTAAATTATTTTTAGCCTCGTAATCATATCATTTATCACTCGTATTAATTGGTTTTTCTGCAGAGTCTATATAGCTTGTTAAATCCCAGACTTTAGATGCCAGTATGCGCAGATCTTCTTCTCGATTTTCGATATTGCTAATGACCCACGTATCATATTTTTGAAGATAATGTTCATTTAATTTAAGACCAGATTTTAAATAGCTTACATCTTCTTTGTTTAATGGCAATTGTGGATTTTTATTTCTAGTTTTTTCCCATGATCGTTTATTTTTAGCTGCAACACCATTTCTTTTATCTTTAAAACATTGATTTAACAATATTTTATTCCAACCTGAAGGTAATAATGTCAAATTACCTAATCTATTTAGATGATTGGATAAATTAATTGATTCTGGACAATCATCTTTAGGTTTTTGAGGAAAAATATGTTCTAACTCAAGATTACTGCCTACAATGTTGGTTTCTATTCCTCCAGGTTTATTACATTCATGTTCTAATGAAATTAATATATATTTTGCTACATCGTCTTTAAGATTAAAAATTTCATCTTCAAATTTTGTCAAAAATTCTTCTTTATTTACATTATTGGTGATGTGTTTGTTTTCATCTTTTAGTATCGTCCAGAAAATAAATTCTAATTTATCATCAGCTATGATTTGACTAGTGATTTTTGTTGATATTCTCTTGAGTTTATCTATATCATTCAAACCAATTGTTCTATACATAAAAAAGAATTTGACAAGACAATCCGCTAATTTTTGTGTTTTGTGATTTTTTATTTCCCATTTTCTACACGCTGCAATTATTGGCCTTCTAATATATACCGCTTTTATTTGTTCCATTCCATAAAACGCATGTTTGATTCTTTGTGGTGTGACATCTGGCAAATTTTTTGGATTATCCAACCAATTAATAATCTCATTGTCTTCTAGTAATTCTTTTAGATATTGATCAATATCTTCTTTATTTTTATATTTCTTTTTTATAGTTTTGGATAATTTTCTTTTTATAATGTCTTTTGTATCAGTCGATCTTGATAATAATGATTCATATAAAAATTGATCAACTTCTTTTGGTTTACGATTTTCAGTGATTTTTTCCCATTTGTTTTTAATATCATTATTTTTATTAGTTTGTTTTAATAAATAACTTTTAATTAAATCAGCCTGAGTCAATGGTTGACCTTTAGAATTTAATGATTGGAATACTTCGTATGTATAATCTGTATTATATATGGTTATATGCACAAATAAATTTTTCTTTTTTATATCTTCAATTATTCTATCTAATTTAGCTATCGCATTTATTAATTCTACTCCTGTTGAATTTAATTTACATTTTTTACATAAGATTTCAACTTCAGTCTTTAGGATCATATAATTATCTATTAGCAATCTAGTGGATGGATGTTTTGATGCTCTACGTTCTTTTATTAAATCTTGATGATTAATTTTATTTTTTTGTATACGTTCAAAAATTTCATTAGCATTATCATTCAGAGTAATCACTACTTCATTTTTTATATTTATAAAATTATCAATGTCTTCAATCAATTTTTGAATATATTGTTTATCTTCCTTTGAATTTTTTTTATTGTTATTGAAGTTAATGTCATATAAAAATTCACGAATAGCACAAAATAACAATGTAAAAGTAACTAAACGTTGTTGTCCATCAACGATCCACTGTTTGTCATCCGGTAAATTAGCGACAACTATCGGTCCCAACAAATACTCTTCGCTTTTAGCACTAGTATCATGTACGTAGACTGCGACCACATCATTCCAAAGCTCTTCAACGCGTTCACCTTTCCACTCGTATGGTCTTTGATAGTCGGGGATCATATAGTGAATTTCTCCATTAAATATGCTGCCTAAGAATCCCTTTTCAATATCGTAATTTTTAGCCATCGTTGTGGTAATTAGAATCGAATTTAAATAGATTTGGGAAATTTCGAGGTAAATTAATCGAATTTAGCTATAAAACTGGCAAAATCGGCACCTACATAGAAAAATCATGAATTTCGTAGTGATACATGATGCTTAAAGATGGCAAACTGTACAGGGTGTAGATTCATCTTCATCATCAAGAGCATCCGCCAAGACATCCACTAGTGGTAAATTTTTCTTTTTTGATTTTGCCTTTTTGAGACTATCTTTATGCCGTTCCATTATTTCATCACGTCGCTCTAACAATTCAGTTAATGTTTCACCTTGAGACCAGGTATATTGCCTCCCTTTCATACCACTTGATTTAAAATTTGCATCACCTGCAACACCTGCATCTTTTAGTATCTTTTGCTCAATCGCAACAGCTCGTTTGAATAAATCCGGATGATTATCCGCAAGACCAACCCATTCTGCTTTTCGTTGAAAAAAACAGAAGTAACAACCAGAACGTGTTCTCCATTTGTAATATTCTGGTAGATTAATCCCAGCATCTTCCAATATTTTTACAACACCGGTATGATCAATATCGTCATCAATGAATGGAAATATTGTCTTGATGTTGGGTTTTGTAGATACATAACCTGTTCGACTCTTTTCATCTGCACGAATGGCAACGTATGAAATTACATCAGCTTCACCTATCCAATCTTCAAGTGGCTTTATTTTGAGCATACTGGTACACCATCTCATCTGTGGTGATGGTAACGTACCACGAAATACTTCAAAATAGTGATCAAAACTTCTAGTTGAATTTAGCTTTACAATTTTCTTACCAAGTACGACTTCAAGCTTGGCAAGATATGCATAGGTCTCTGGCAGCTCGGCACCTGTATCACAAAAAAAATATTCCATATCCGGTATTTTATCCCGCATATATACTGCAAGGGCGCTAGAATCCTTTCCTCCTGAAATACCGCAAACATGTCTCATCGATAATTAATAATTTTACTGCTATATAAGAAAGTATTTGAGCCAAAAATACACTTTGGGTTGAAATAACGTCCTCCTATAAATAATTTTTCTGAAAAACCTATAAGGATTTCCCATATATAAAAGGCATGGATAATACGTTACAATTACAAATTCGCCACAAACATGTTACAGCACATGAAGAAGAGCTTCTGCATGGATTCATACACATGTCGACATGCAGTCATTATAATACCACATACAAATTTGCGCTAGCACGATTTCTTCTCGAATATGCCAAAAAAATTCCAAATGAAGAAATTCAGATGATGATCGAACTCCAGCAGGGAAAAATAATACAATATAAGGAAATCGCGAAAAAATTCTTCGAGTATTACTTTCCGTTAGTATATGACCATCGTCTCAAACAGGACAAACATACAAGATTCAAAGTCTATGCAACATACAACATACAGGATGTATTTGGAGAAAATCATCCTGGTGATTATCATAAACTGCCACCGGAGAAAACATATGATGCAATACAAAAGATAAAAGAGGATGTATTTGGTAATTTTATCAAAAAAAGATCTCAAGTTGTTCCTAAATTCCAGAAAATCAAACGATTAGGTTCACGTTCACGACTAGACAGAATGTTCTACGATTACAACAATGACGAATATACAATTACGATAAAACCACATGCAATGAAATTTCTCAATGAAAATTATGACTTGTTACGCCCCGTTCCAATATTGAGATGGGCTAGATACATGGAAGAGGCCAATCCAGACGCAGATATCTTGCCATTTTTGAATGAACAAAACATCAAGATCTCTAGCAATATTGAACAGACATTAATCAAATATCTTAATGAATTGATTCCATCAAATCTTCAGACGAATGCACTTGCCGATTACTGTAAAAACATAAGAACAGGACAAGACAAATCACTCATTCTTATATCAACAAATCCAAAACATATATCAGAAATGTTTGAAAAGACAGTAAAAAAACCAATTTCAATCCAAACACTTGAAAAACACAATGTGCCTGTAAACATTAGGAAACGATCCCATATCGGTATATTTGGCATATATGAAGAATATAATAATTTATTAAAAGATATTGAAGAAGGTGATACTATACTTTATTTTAATGATAAGCAATTTCATGCATCAACAAAAATACTTGCAAAAACACAAAATAAAAAAATTACAAATAATCTATGGAATACCAAATATTCAAATATAGATACCATACTTTTTTTGACTAAAATTGAAAAAATTAACATAAAATTTGATGAATCAATTCGTTTATTTTCTGATACGGAAAAATCACAATTATTGGCAGAAAAAATAGATTCAAAAAAGAAGAGAAATATACTAGAAAAATTTGGCAATATTGGAAACACTATACGAAATTTGAATAATTTTGAAAGAATTGAGGATATTAATATGACACACAAAATAATGCCACAAAAAATACGGATTGGACAAGAAAAATTCCGGAAACGTGTATTGTGCAATTTTGATAGCAAATGTGCATTATGTGGACTTTCTGATGAAGATCTATTAGAAGCTGCACACATCATTCCAGTAAAAACACTTGAAGCTATGGGGGAAATTGATAATGGAATATGTCTTTGTTCCATACATCACAAAATGTTTGATCGGAAATACTTTGCTATAGGTGCGAATTATTGTGTTTTTATTACAAGAAAAGATGTTAGTGAACAATGCAGAGCTCACTTACAATATCAAAAGATATCAAAACCAAAACAGCAGTTAAATCCAACATATTTGGATCGTAGATTGTTGGATTGTAGCCTGTGATTATGGGGTCATTTTATCTTTGCAGCTAACTGGTCAAATTCTTTCTTTGAGACAGTAAGGCAGAACAATACCTTATCTGGCTTTTTGGCGTTTTTAATCATCGGATAGAATTTGATGGTGTACATGCTGCCGTTTTTCGTGACCTCGTATGGCCTCTCGCCGATCTTCTCTCGCATTGATTTTTCTATATATTTACGATTTTATAGGTCTAACGGATCTTGATTGCTAGAAATCAGCAATCATACGTAAAATAGCCAACAAAGTTATTATATGACTATAGTATACTACTAGTAGGCCGTATTCGAATCCTTTGGGCCATCCGTGATGGTGAACCTTAGGCTCATGTGAATACGGTGTTAATTATCCAAATTTAACTAGCTGCTCTTTAAGGATTTTTACCAGATCAATTGAAATGACCCCAGCAGGTTCCTTGTTTCTGTTATTTGCCCAGGCAACAAGATCCGATAAAATATATGCAAGGCCTTCATTATCATTATGCAAACCACTATCTTTTAGGAATTTCTTGCAATCCATATCACATTGAAAAAGAATTTCAGTTAATGAGTAATTATGTTGATTGACAAATGTATCAAGCCTATTTCGAATGTTATACAACAATGTAGTATTATATATATGAAAAATCGCTCCAGATGATTTACTAGTATGATCTATCTTTTTCTTTTTTATCATTTTATCAATTATCATTTTTCTATCTATACGAATACAAAATGCAATTATTTCTTTAGAATCAAATCGTAATCTAGATGATAATATATCTCGATTTCTAGAATTCTTATAGATATATTTTTGGTCAGGATCCAAATATTTAAAAATAGAATTAATTTTTTCTTGTGTGCCTATAACAATAGCCATGAATTTATAATTTCCATCTTTTGGATTCCCAGAAACATCAATTCCTGCTAAAAGTTTACCCATGTCTTATCCCATAGAGCTTAATAATGCAATTAGTGCTCCAACATCTTTATCCTTAAATCCTTTTTTCTTCATATCTTTCATTATTTTATTTGCGATGGTTTCTAATTTTTTCTTTTGTGCAGGTTTTATTGATACAACATTATGATGTTCACTACCATCAGCATGTGTGACAGTTACCTGATATGATGGTTTTATAAAATTCTTTGAGACATTTGCAAATTGCAGTGATGCAAGTATCTTGAATTTCTTGGACATTAGAATCAGATTATTCTCAAACATGTCACGTTGATCATCCTTCCAGGACATAGGCGGTACATCAGTAAGACTCAACGCCACATAGTTGATCCAGTCCTCATCTCGCTCTAATGCATCAGTGGCTACTGCGGTGAGAAATATTTTCATTTTTTGATCCGTAACATTTTGCAGCATCACAGATGCGGTCTTTGATAGCTTTTTTCTATCATCAATTCCGGTTGCATCAAAGAGCAGTTTTTTGATATCATCAATCATTTTATGAAATTCATTTTGTAATGCAGACTTGGAATTTGTAAGAGTTTCTGCAAATTTTCCAATATCGGATCGTGAGGGTTTGGAGTCAAATTTTAACGCCTTTGGAAGGGATTCAAACAATAGCGTATCGGGCTCTATAGCATTTAGTACTGCATCCCTTACTGCTAATGAATTTGAGTCCAGTTTTTTTGTCTGTTTTACATATGGTGGTAGTGTGGAAACAATTCTGACTAAATGTGATACCACATCCAAAACACTGCCCTTGGAGTTTATCTCAAAATGCTTTATGACCTGTGCCAGTAATTCCTTCTTGGATGTGGTGCTTTTAAAGTATTTTAGCTCAAAATGATCCGGATTCTTTACCATTCTCTCTGCTATTTCTGGCAGGATATACGGAACATACGTCCCGTGCTCGTATAGCGCAATGTTGTTTTTGTGCACTAGCAAAATAGCCGTAACAAAGATTGCAATTACACCCTCCTTCATTCCAAACGGCGGCATCTTGCATACTTGGTATATTTTGGACAGCGAAACGCGTTTTTTGGATCGCTTGAGCATGCTTAGCATCTCATGCCATACGGGTTTTATCGTCTCGTCTTTTGGATCCCGTAATATCCATTCGGATTTTTTAACTTTGACGTGAATCCCGTTTTTTATAAAAATCGCCTCATATACGGCCCGGTCAGGTCCGTATCCCTCAATCCCAAAACGAGGCTTGTTCGTGCGCGTCATCATGTAATCCATCAGGTTTCTTTTTGCGGCAGACCCCTGTGGTGAGAGCAGTGTCCTGTTTATCATCTCGTTGTAAATTCGGGGTGTTTTGTTGTATACGTCATTACACACTTGGGATACTATAGTGCTGGGAGTTCCGGTGCATTTTGTGGCCTTGCCGGCTTTAAGATAGGACCACTTTGCATTACTGCCGTATGTATGGTCAAATATCCTGTCTAGGATTATCTCGGAATCGGCCAGTCTTTCCTCCAGTTCCTTTCTTGCCACCCAGTCCGCGGTAACATCTTTGTCATCATTCAGAATATCCCGGATTGCCATTACCTCTATTGCGGCCTGGTGAAGCTCTGATGTATCCGTAGCATCAACTGTAATTAACGGCCTGTCAAATTCCATTGTTTTGTGATTGCTGGTATTGTACATGATCACACCGTCATAGCTCTCATTAAGTGTCATGTCGGATTTTGAGGCAAACTGTCTCTCAAAAATGCGCATTGTGCCAGTCTCTATGCTGTGTTTTGCAGCTACCACCGGCTCTAGATTCATTACGTTATGCAGCATATCAGATAAAGCTGATTTTTGATATCGCTTTCGGTGCATGTTGAGCTTTGCCGCTATATCGATATCCGTACCGTGCCATATCCTGTATTCGTCGGCATACTTTCTGTACGTTATGATGGATTTTTCTTCCAGTTTTTGCAGAATTTGTTTTGTTTCTGTGCCTGTAACGTATTCTAGAATGTTTCTGGATGCGCGGAGATATCCGGATCTGCCTATCAGGTTCAGTATTCCAATCGTTTTTAGTGTTTTTATCTCGGAGCGGCTCAACCCGTGTGAATCGCGGATTATGGTCTCAATTTCCATCAGTCTGGTTATATTTGCCGAGCTGGAATGAATCATGCTTGTACCTGCTATGAAATAATCATATAGTATATCAATTCCCATTGCAGGAAGACTACCCTTACTCCATGTGTTCTCGTCAATAAACGTTGCAACCGTATGCTTGCTGGCATCGGAGATAAACGACAGTAGAGTTCGCTCGTGCTGGCCATACCTTGAGCACAATTCCGGCAATACCTCCAGTGCAAGCGGTTCTAACGGATAACACGATGCAACAAGGTCTGAATCAAAGCCGCTATCGATGCCGAGTTTCTGCATCTGTTTTGACTCTTTTTTTGCCCAGTTTTCTATCTCCCTCAGATGAGTAGTGTTTTCGTCCAGTTCTATTGTGTTTGATATTAGCAGTCTGGTCTGATCCGGCGAATTTGCAAATGGAATATCCTCAAAGCGCCCTTGGATCTTTGCCCATTCCTGCTTTAACGCCATTGAGGTGCCCACGGCATACTCTTCAAATGCCATGTGCTGCAGGGTGATTATAGAGAGGGGAAGTTTTCTGCCGGGGCCTGAGAGCTCTGCAAGTTCTTGGAGCAAAAACAGGTCGCTTTGCTGGGATTCATCGGTAGTGAAATATTCGATATTCTTGCCAAACTCGTCAATAATTATCACTATGGGGGATCTTTGACACATGCTTGATATGATATCTGTTATTTCTTTTGCCGTGGGCGTGTTGCTGTGTTTCAGATCACGCATCTTTCGGCGCAGGTTGTTTGCCATTGAAAAATGCCTTTTTGCATATTTTCCAAAATATCTGGTGGCACCATCATCTAGTGCGCGCAGTATTGTGGCAGTTATCGGCTCGCGTCGCGCAGTAGCTATACATCGTATGGGACCTTTTTTGTGGGTGTCAGTCCTTCCCCTGGCGGTGCGGAGTATTCTTGCCGTATCGGCTGATGCGTTTTTTAGCGTCTTATACGCTACATTCCATTCGTCATTTTTTTGTCCTGCCAGCAGTCCATTCAGGAATACGGCCATGGTTGACTTGCCAGAGCCGTACGGTCCCGTAATTGAGAGCATCCTTCCGCTTTTTGCCCCCTGCAGGCCGGCCGAAAAGCGTTCAATTATCTCCAGCGTACTTGCGCTAGGAAGATAGTTTTTGAGGGTGGTAATGTCGTCGTTTTCGATGTTTGTGGAGGCATACTGTTTTGGCGGAATCGTGACTAGCCTGGCAAGTGGCATGGATCTTGCCTTGTATTTCTGGACGGATCTCATTGTATCAGCTGCTCCATTTTGGGATTCTTGTTGAGGTGGAGTTTTTTATCATATGCCAGATACAGAACATCCATGTATGCCTTTTCAGCCGATTTAAATGTCAAGTGAGGAATGCTATTGACATTGGATATCTTTATGGACTTTGACATGTTGGATGCCTCGTGCAGCATCTCGGCAAGCTCGTTTTCGTTTATCTTGAATATGTGTCCCACGCTTCCGGTCTCGGTTGCAAGCCTGCTCACAGATACGCTCTTTGAGGATATGCCGGATTTGACAATAAAATCAAGGCAGGCAAACGCGACAATAAGCGGGGACAGTCCGTTTTTTTTACCAAACACAAACCTCATCGTATCGCGCGAGCTCTGCTTTATCATGTGAAGCTGCCTGAACGGGCAGTCCAGATAGTCCTCAATTGAGAGCTTGTCCTGTCTGGTGCTGTATGTGTGTATGAACACGTCAATATCTTTTTTGACAGAGTTTATGCTGGGCGTGCTCCATTCCGGAATGTTTGTAACGCGTGCGGCGATTGCCTCTGTTGCCTCCTCTAGCTTGATGTTTGTTGCGGAAAATTCGTTCATCATTAACCACCATACCGGTATGCGGCAGGGCGGAGCAAACAGCATCCAGTGCAGCAGCCACAGCGTGTCGGGTTTTTCAAGGTATGGATCAAGGCCTTTTTTTCCAAATATGACGCGGCCCATGTAGGTGGGCTCCCAGGTGATATTTTTCCCATGGCCGTTGGCATTGATTATCTTGTTTGCGATGCTCCAGAATTTTATCGAGCGGACCATGTTTTTCCCGACTCCTAGCTGTACGGTGATATCATCTCGGGCAAATACACGCCTGTCATCCCTTACCCTGTCGTATGCCTTTTTGAGCCACCCGTATCGGAGGTGAAACGACTCGTGGTTTGCAAATGTGGGGTTGGGTATGGCATCGGTAATTATCATCTACTTACACCTTCCATAATCTCTGCCTCCTTTCCCCTCACAAACTGTACGGCCTTTGCAATAGATTCCACTGCAATATCAATGTCATTCTGTGTGGTCTGCCGGCCAATGGATACACGAATCGACTCGTTTGCCTCATCCGTGTTCAGGCCCATCGCGGTCAGAACGTGTGAGGGTTCCATTGTGGCAGACGTGCAGGCGCTCCCGGTGGCAATCTCTATTTCCATGGCATTAACAATTATGGCATCGGCTAGCGCACCATGAATTCGTATGTTTGAGGTGTTTGGCAGGCGCTCTGCGTTTTTGCCATTGACTGTAATGTCTGGGACGGACTTGGTAATTTTTGCCTCAAACTCGTCTCGAAGGCTTTGCTGGGAAGAATAATCGGTTTCTTGCCGGTGTGATGCGATCTCGCATGCCTTGCCAAACCCGACTATTCCAGGAACATTTAACGTGCCGCTGCGCATATTGTTCTCCTGGCCCCCGCCGTACAGGATTCCCTGCAGCCGCTTTCTGGCATCGCGCGCAGCGACAAGCGCACCGCATCCCTTGGGACCGTAAATTTTATGGCTGCTAAACGTTACAAAATCAATATCCAACTCTTCAGCATCAAAGGGAATCTTGCCAATCGCCTGTGTTGCGTCACAGTGAACCAATACGTCATATTTGTGTGCCAGTTCCACGACTTTGCTTATCGGATGAATTACTCCAGTCTCGCTGTTTGCCGCCATTACCGATACGATATCTGTATCCGGCGAGATCTCTTTTTCCAGCACATCAAGGTTGATTGTTCCATCCGGCATTACCGAGATCTCTTTGACTGTTGCGCTCTGTCTTGCAAGCAGCCGGCACGGCTCTAGCACGGACTTGTGCTCCGTGGCACAGACCAGAATGTTCAGCGGTTTTTCGCTGTTTGCGGATAATCCAAAGAATGCCATATTGTTGGCCTCTGTCGCCCCGGAGGTAAAGATGACATCGGCAGGCTTCATACCGACAATCTCTGCAACAAATCCGCGCGCTATATCTACCAGATCGGCTGCCATCCTGCCGGTGTCGTGATTCTCGCTGGACGGATTTCCAAACTTTTCCTCCAGTGCGGGAATCATTGCGTCGATAACTTGGCGGTCTGGCGGGGTCGTGGCATTATAATCAAGATAAGCCATAGGTTATTTTGGGCGGCTTGGTTTTTATCTGTTGGTTATTATATAATCAAAATCGGCTGATCGCGCCATATCATGACCAAAAAAAGGGGACTCGCAACCTCCAGATTGCGGGTCTTTTACATAAAATTATAAGCCTCGGGGCCGGTCACAGAACATGGCAAAATCGGGCAGATCCGGGCGTTTTAGACCGCGAGCTCCTTTCAACCCCCAACAAAACCTTAGCGGGTCTAGTGGGATTCGAACCCACGACAGCCGGATTAAAAGTCCGGTGCGCTACCTGGCTGCGCTATAGACCCGTCAAAAAAACTCTCTGATGCGTATAATTTAAGGGAATACATCGCCCGTAACTGTTTAGATGGCGCGGGTAAATCGCACAGCCTTGATCGCATGCCGTTTCCTACGGGGCATGTGGGCGTCAATCAGCTATATTCCGTGCCTGTGATTCCAAAAACGTCCTGATTCCAGCCGGCAGACCCTCCTGCCCGGGCGCCCTGCCAATCCCCGGCGCGCTTTTTTGGAATCAGCCAGGGGGCGGGATCTGGGAATCCGGATATTTGGACTTTTGCTGCTCGTAAAACCTCCTGTCGCCTCTGTCCTCGTACTGTATCAAATGCAGGTGCATGCTTGGGATGGCGTGAATCTCCCTGTGGCATTTCCAGTGCACATAGCAGCACACCACTGGGAAATATCTTATGTGGTGCACCTGCATTGCGATGACCTTTTCGGGCCTTGCGTCGCAGGCAACCCCGGACAGGTCTATTGTGCCGCCCCCAGTCTGTGTTCTAGAGTCCTTTTCGGGCCCCCTGCCGCAGCAGACGCACACGTCCCTCTTGTTCCAGTACGTCCTCCTCATTCCAGTAAATACCGCATGCCGAATTTATTATTTTAAGACTGCATAAAATCCGGTACTGTATAACCGCATGCGGCTTAGCTTGTCTGCCGCAGCATCTCGTCGAGCACCTTTTTGTTTGCCGCGGCGATAAACGAAAGCCTTGTAGAATAGCTCAGATCCGAGTCAAGCGGGTTCAGATCAGCATCGACGATCAAACCGCCGGACTCTTTTACCAGCAGGTATCCTGCGGCAATGTCCTGAACCCTTATCTTTCCCCTCAGGTCGATAAAGGCATCCATCATGCCGCGCGCAAAAAGCGCCATCTCTAGTGCGTTTGCGCCAAAATGCCTAGTGTGGTTGTGGTTCTCAAAAACCGGCTGCAGCTTTTTCATCAGCTCCGGCTTTGCCCCCGAGGTGTTGATCCCGACTATCCTGTACGGGGGATTTCCGTCATAGACGTGAATCGGCGTGTCGTTTAAAAACGCCCCGCCTCCCCTTGCCGCCCAGTACATGTCGCCGGTGGTAAGGTCAGTCACCACGGCGTCAGTAACGGAGCTTAGCCTTTCTGTCTGCGCAAACGCAAGCGAGCAGCAAAAAAACGGGATCCCCCTTACGGCGTTTGCCGAGCCGTCGATTGCATCCATGATCAGGAATCCGGCCGGACTGCCAGACGTCTCGACGCGGCCGCACTCTTCTCCCAAAATCACGCATTCGGGCCCGTTTTTCTTGCAGTATTCTATAACCGTCCTTTCTGCCACAATGTCGATGTTCCTGGAAATGTCGCCTCCTGCCCCGACTCCAAAGTCCCCTGCCGCATCAGCAGTCCCCGCCATGCCGCTGACGTTTTTGAAAACCTGCCGGGATGCCGCCTTTAGCGCGTCGATTATCTCCATGGCAAAAAATGACAGGCCGTATAATTTAAGTCGAGATATTCGAAGGCATAAATAAGTATGCGGGATCCTGACCTGTGTGAGCGGAAAGGACCAGTCAGTTACCAGCAAGGAGGCGCTACTTGGCACAAAGCCCGGAAAACAGATCATCCGGCAGGGCCTTTTCAAATCCCGTGGCTACAAGCTGTTTGACAGGTACAAAAAAGAGTACGAGCTGGAATTTCCGAAATTCAGGCAGCGGTTTGCCTCTGACTTGCTCAGGGAGATAAAGTCCGACAGGGACCCTGCTGCCACCATGCAAGAGTTCGTCGAGCAGGTCGGCTCCGCAGAGATGGGCCTGGAGCCCTCGCAGATAGGGCCGATTAGATCAAAGCTGGGCGATCCCGAGGTGCTCGGGGATCGCGTGGGGCGGATTCTTGACTCCAACTTTGTAAAGATGACCCTTCCGGTGTTCAGCGCGCTGTATGACGCCGCAGCAGAGCTAGACGGGCGCAGTGACTTGCAGCTAAAGCAGGACCTGATCGACGGGCACATTATCGCAATAGATCTGAGCGAGCCCATGGACAGGATTGCAGACAAGGACGAGGATCTCGACTATCTTGACGACTATAGGCTCATGAACCCCTACATTCTCAGGCTTGCCCGCCAAAAGATCGCCAGGGGCGGAGAAGAGGTGCTTGCAACGTTTGAGGCCGGCTTTGCAGATGCCAGGGCAGGCCAGTACATGGACATCAAGCTAAAGTCGAGGCCTGCCGCAATTACGGAGGAGGACATGACTGAATCCTACAAGAAATACCGGGCCGTGATGGGAACTGCGGGGCGCAACATGGCGCTTGCCTCAAGGCCGCTAGGCGAGATCTTTTATCTTGGCATGGCGAGGGCCGCAGAGGGCGTGGGATGCGGAAACGAGATCGAGGACTCGATAAAAAGCGGCACAGTCAAGGTTCCGTCGTGGCCGCTGTACTATTCGCTTCTCTCCGGCGACGTCAAAAAGGGATTCGAGCTGACGATGGAAAAGAGCGCCATGTACCTCCGGGACGCCCGGCTGGCAATGGATCTGCTGCCAGAAAAATTCGCCTATGCGGACTTTTTGGACTTTTTGTTTCTTACCGTGGAGCATTACAACCAGTTCTGGTACAACCGGCTGCAAAAGGCGGACCTTTGGGGGAGGTTTGAGTCTGGACTTCCGGGGTGAGCAGTCATGATGTGGTCTGAAAAATACAGGCCGCAGAGCGTCTCTGCCATGATAGGCAACGAGGATGCGCGCTCTGCCATAACGGAATGGTTTGCAAAGTGGAAAAGGGGATCAAAGGCGCTTCTTCTTGTGGGTCCGCCCGGAATCGGCAAGACCACCGCTGCCGGCCTGGCCGGCACGCAGTTCGGATACGACGTGATAGGCCTCAACGCCAGCGACGCGAGAAGCAAGTCCAGGATAAACGCGGTGCTAGAGCCGGTCCTTGGGGGGTCCGGCATACTGGGAAGGCAGATGATCTTTGTCGACGAGGTTGACGGCATACACGGGCGCTCTGATTTTGGCGGCGCCGAGGCGCTAATCAGGATTATCAAAGAGGCCCAGGTGCCGATAGTCCTGGCGGCAAACTCTGATGCATCGGCAAAGATGAAGGGAATAAAAAAGGCCGCAATGACTGTTCCCTTTAGGCCGATACCGCCAAGACTCCTTCGCGCATACCTGCGGCACATACTGAACAAGGAGGGCGCAAAGCTCTCGCCTGGCTCGGAGATAAAGGTAATCGGGGAATCCCGGGGGGACGTGCGCTCGATGATCAACCTTGCACAGTCACTGGCCGCCGGGTTTGACCCAAAGACTGACAGGTCGTCTGAATCGCCCGCACCGGAGGACGGCATAAATGCGTTCTTTGAGGCAAAGACTGCAGACGAGGCGCGATCCATCCTGTATTCCATGCGCATTGATCCGAGGGAAAAGATTAACGCCTTTTATTCCAGCATAATAATGGCCGACGTGTCAAAACGCGAGATGAGCAGGATGATGCAGGTGATGTCTGAGGCGGATCTATTGTACGGCAGGATATTTCGCACACAGCAGTGGCGCCTGCTGCGATATCTGGATGCAATACTGGAAAAGCTGTACGGCCGGGATCTGGCAGTCCGGTACAGCCAGTACAATCTGTCATGGCCGCTCCTAAACAGGCTGCGCTGGGACGGCAGGACGCTAAAGAGGCTCTTTGGGGTCCTGGGTGCCCGGATGCACGTCTCTAGGAGCGCCTTTGGGACGCTTTATTTCCCGTTTCTGCTCCTGTGCATTAAGAACAAAAAGCTGGATCTTCAAATAGACGACGAATTCTCCGGGATTCTGGACAAGGAGATGGCAAAGCTGTGAGCTGGATAAAGCTGAGCATGAAGTTTCCGGGCACGTGCATTGTATGCAATGAAAAAATCAATGCCGGCGAGGCGGGCCTGTGGCAAAAGGGGGCCGGCGTAAAGCACGAAAAGTGCGCCGAGACCGGGGGGCTAAAATGCATGATATGCGGCGGCCCGGCGGGGTGTCCCTCCTGCGAGTTTGGGGACATTTGCAATCCTGATCTGGTCTCCCGGCTCTGCGTCTGCCGCGGGTGTTTTGGGAACAAGGACGCATTTTTGTCGTACCAGCAATCCGCGGCAAAGAAATTCCCGCTACTAAATCTTAAAATTTGACCGATTCGGGGTATTCACATTGTCTGAAACAGTAAAGGCCGCAGAATCGGGGCCCAAAGGAGGGACAAAGCCCCCGAAGGAACCGGCCACAAGCGAGCTTGTCGTAGTCGAGGCAGAGGCCAGGGCGTCGGCTGCAAGGCTGCAGGCGGTCCGGGCCGCCGTGGATGCGGCAGCAGAGGAGCAGTACCGGGCCACCGCCAAGGAGATAAAGGCGCAAAAACCCGCAGACACGTTTACTGACAAGCGCAGCGGCGATGTGATATTCCGGAGGGAGCTCGGCGAGCCGGAGTTCTGGCTTGACAAAAAGGACAGGGTCCCCTCGCACCCGATACTTAGCGCCGACGAGGCCCAAGAGATCTCAAAAAGGGTAGAGATTCCCATTGACAACACGCCAAAGTACGACCCGCAGTACATACTGAGCAAGGAATTCGGGGGATCCTCCAACTATGAAATCGGCATAAAGAGAATCCGGCAGGAGGCGCAGCGGAGGCTTGACTCCCTGAAGGACTCTGGCGCCGGCGGCGACGAGATACGCCTGGCGCAGGAGAGCCTGGAAAAGCTTGATCACCTTTACGAGAACTACCACATTGGCATGAACGTCTTTAGAACCGCAAAGGGCGGGCGCGACAGGATTAAAAAATAACGGTGATGACTGGTGGCCGAAAACAACTTTGACATTATAAACGCGCGCTTTACCTACAAGAACATCCCGCTGCACAAGCTGGAACGGTACTGCTTTAAGGACATGGACGCAGCATACGACTCGTTTGCAAAAATCTCCGGCGTAAGTGAGATAGTGATACTTCAGACTGCCAGCAGGGCCGAGGTGTTTATGATAATCAACAAGGAGCCTGATGCGCCAGATGCGCGAAGCCCGGCAGGGGAGGGCCTTATAATCAACCAGATAGAAAAGACGTGGACCTCGCTGTGCGAGCTAGACCAGTGGGATCTGGATCACTTTGATCAGACACTGGAGGTGTACAGAAACGCAGACCTCTACCCGCACCTGCTGCGGCTGGCCACCGGCCTCGAGTCGATAGTGGTGGGCAAGGGGGAGATTCTCGACGAGATAAGGTCGTCTGTCTCGCTCGCAAAGGAATCCGGCGCCTCTGGCGGGATTTTAAGCAGGCTGTTTGACACGGTAATCCGGGTGGGGACAAAGATCAGGGCGTCGACTGGCATAGGGGACGACGTGATCACGATAGGCGACATTGCAGTAATGATGGCCGAAAAAAGCGTCGGAATCGACGCAAAGAAAAAGATCCTCCTAATTGGCACGGGCAAGACTGCCGCCCTGGTCGCAAAGTCCCTCAACAAGAGGGGGCGCCCCTTTGATGTGACCAGCAAGACGATAGGGCGCGCCACGGGCTTTTCCAGGATTCTAAAGGGCGAGCCGGTGTCATTTGAGGACGCGATGGCCGGATTCGACAAGTTCGACATTGTCTTTGTTGCGACTACTGCCGACTATCACATAGTCACAAGCGGCGCGATAGGGCGCGTCATGGAGGACAAAAAGACCGGCACGATGATTCTTGACATCTCAGAGCCGAGGGCCGTAAACGAGGATGCCTCGTCGATCTCTGGGATAAAGCTGATGTTCCGGGACCAGATTGCCGAGCAGGAAGAGGAAAGCCTTCGCGCCAGAAACGCCAAGATTCCGCAGGTAGAAAAGATCATCGGCAACGAGGTGCCCATAATCGGCGCAATGATGGACAAGCTAGAGCCGGGCCCCGCAGTAGCAGCGGCCCCCGGCGTTGATGCGCTAAGAAAGATCGAGATACAAAAGGCAGTAAAGCAGCTGGGCCGCGAGGATGAGACTACAATACGGATACTGGAGGATCTGACAAAGTCCATAGCAGACAAGATAATTGCGGCCCCAAAGAAACCCCAGGTACAAGAGTGATCGCATGCGCGGCTGCGGGCCAAAAACGGCGGCGCAGGCGTTGATTTGGGACGCCCGTCCAAATGAAAACACCTTAATGTATTTATTTTCCACGAATTACGACCAACCATGGCCAAATTACGCTGTTCGGATTACGGATTTGAGTGTAATTTTGTAACGGAAGGCAAGGTTGAAAGCGTCATAGATGAATTCGGATCACACATGGAGCAGATGCACGGGATTGACTATTCCAAGGAATCGCTCATGCAGTTTATAATGCGGCAGAAAAGCTAGCCGTACGACTCGAACTTTATGGCATAGCTGCCGTCGTCTTTTTTGTCGTGCATGGTTACAAAGCCCTTTTTCTTGACGTGCTCTATCACCCCGTCGATCGTGCCCTGGTATCCGCATATGTAGATCATTGTATTCTCCGGTGTAATCTCTTCTCCGACTAGATCCTCTATGGGGGACGTCTTTTCCTTTCCGGCCTTGAAGAACGACTCGACTCTTCCCGTGTGGCCGATCCACGTGCGGTTGAACCTCTCCTTTGGGCGGCTGATTGCGGCCCTGTACTTGAAATCCCACTTGTTTTTCCCCCTCTCGATGCTCTCGTTTTCCAGGTCCGTCAGGTGCTCCTTGTAGCTTAGCTCATCCACATAGCTTGCCCCGTGCAGCACTATGATCTCCCTCTTGTCGCCGGTGTCGTGCAGGTGGTCTGCAAACGCTATGAACGGGGCCAGGCCCGTGCCGCCTCCGACGCAGACTATCCTCCTGTTGTCCGGTGAGCCGTCTGGCAGCGTATCGTCTATCGTAAGGGCGTTGCCTGTGGGACTGCCCAGGTATACCGTGTCGCCCTCGCTTGCATAGAACAGCTCCGTAGTCACCCTGCCTGGCAGCGGCTTTCTCACCCAGCGTATGACAAACTCGAAATACTTTTTGTTTTCCGGGTGTGATGCGATGGAATAGGCCCTGCGGACAAGCTTGTGGTTCTCAGACGGTATGTTCATCCCTATGGTAAGGAACTGGCCGGTGGTATACTCTGGAATGACGCCGCCCTCCGGCACTATCCGTATTATCACCAGATCCTCCCTGAGCAGCTCCAGATATGTCACCGTTGCCTTGACGTCGCCGACCATATGGGGTGATTCCCACAACTTTGGTTAAATATATTTCTGTGCCGTACAGTATCGTATGGCGCCCCGGTAATCCGACAAAATAATATAGCCTGACATTCAGCTGAGACTATGCACTCTGAAAAGCTTGATCAGCATTCCAAAAAAACAGGATCGGCGATTCGGGGGGGAGGCCAGGACAGGATATCTGCGCAGCACGAAAAGGGCAAGCTCACCGCAAGGGAGCGAATCGATCTCCTGCTGGACGCGGGAACCTTTGCCGAGTTAGACTCGCTAGTCACGCACCACTATCACGAGTTCGGCATGCAGGAAAAAAAATTTTACGGCGACGGGGTGGTCGGGGGATACGGCACCATAGACGGGCGCAAGATCTTTGTCTTTGCATACGACTTTACAATTCTTGGCGGGACGCTCAGCCAGATGGGCGCCAGAAAAATCACAAAGCTGATGAGGCATGCGGTGCAGACTGGGTGCCCCATCATCGGAATAATGGACTCCGGCGGGGCGAGAATCCAGGAGGGGATAATGAGCCTGGACGGCTTTGCTGACATTTTCTATCACAACGAGCTTGCATCTGGCGTCGTGCGCAGATCACTGCCAGCATCGGCCCCTCTGCCGGCGGCTCGGTCTATTCGCCGGCAATGACGGACTTTGTAATCATGGTTGAAAAATCCGCAACCATGTTTGTGACGGGGCCCGACGTGGTAAAGACGGTCCTCGGCGAGGAGGTCTCCTTTGAGGATCTCGGCGGCGCAATGACGCACGGCTCCAAGAGCGGCGTGGCGCACTTTGTGGCAAAAAACGAGTACGACTGCATGGACTACATAAGGCGGCTGCTCTCGTTTCTTCCGCAAAACAACGCGCACAAGGCGCCGCGCACAAGGACCGGCGACGATCCAAACAGGCTGGATCACAACCTGATAAACATAATGCCCGAGAATCCGCTGCAGCCCTACGACATGAAGGAGATAATCCGCTCGGTGGCCGACGATCACGCGTTCTTTGAAATCCACGAGCTGTTTGCGCCGAACATAATTGTGGGCTTTTGCAGGCTCAACGGGCACGCAGCCGGAATAGTCGCCAACCAGCCGCTGAGCCTTGCCGGTGCGCTGGACATCGACTCTTCAAACAAGGCGGCGCGGTTCATCCGGTTTTGCGACTCTTTTAACATTCCGATAATCACGCTGGTGGACACGCCCGGATACATGCCGGGCTCGAATCAGGAGCACAATGGCATAATCCGCCACGGCAGCAAGCTACTATTTGCATACTGCGAGGCGACTGTCCCCAAGATAACGCTGGTAATCGGCAAGGCGTACGGCGGCGCATACATTGCGATGGCAAGCAAGAACCTCCGCACCGACGTCAACTATGCCTGGCCTACTGCGCGGTGCGCAGTGCTTGGCGCAGAGGCCGCCGTAAAGATAATCAACAGAAAGGACCTGGCAGGGGCGGACAATCCAGAAGAGCTGAAAAAAGGGCTGATAAACGAGTTTACCGAAAAGTTCGACAATCCGTACGTCGTTGCGTCCCACGGGACAGTCGACGCAGTAATCGATCCGGCCCAGACGAGGCCCATGCTTATCAGGGCCCTAGAGATGCTTGCGGGAAAAAAGACGGGACAGCCCTCAAGAAAGCACGGAAACATAAACCTGTGACTGGACATGATAGAAAAGGTACTCATCGCCAACAGGGGAGAGATTGCACTGAGGGTAATCCGGACGTGCCACGCCCTGGGAATCAAGACTGTAGCAGTATACTCTGATGAGGACTATAACTCCCTGCACGTAAAGCAGGCCTCCGAGTCGTACCACATAGGCAAGGCGGCGCCCTCAGAGTCGTACCTCAACCAGGAAAAGATACTGGAGGTAATGCTGTCATCTGGCGCAGACGCAGTACATCCGGGATACGGCTTTTTGTCTGAGAATGACGACTTTGCAGGCCTGTGCGAAAAAAACAGGATAAACTTTATCGGGCCTGCGGCAAAGTCCATGGGCCTCTGCGGCGACAAGATGGAGTGCAAGGCCGCGATGCTAAAGGCCGGCGTTCCGACCGTGCCGGGAAGCCCCGGCCTGGTGGGCGACGCCGACGAGGCAGTGCAGGTGGCAGGCGGCATCGGCTATCCCGTGCTGCTAAAGTCAGTCTATGGCGGCGGCGGCAGGGGAATCCGGCTGGTGACAGGCGATGATGATCTGCGGCGCGCCTACGAGGAGGTCACAGGCGAGTCGATGGCAGCCGTGGGCAAGTCGGCGATCATTGTCGAGAAATTCCTTGAAAAGACCAGGCACATAGAGTACCAGATGGCGCGCGACTGCCACGGCGGCACGGTGCACATATTTGAGAGGGAGTGCTCGATTCAGCGCCGGAACCAGAAGCTAATAGAGCAGACGCCCTCGCCTGTAGTGGATCAAAAAAAGCGCGACGAGATAGGCGAGCTGGTGGTAAAGGCGGCAAAGGCAGTCGACTATACCAACCTTGGAACCGCCGAGTTTCTTCGCGCAGACGACGGGGAGTTTTACTTTATCGAGATAAACGCGCGCCTCCAGGTGGAGCACCCCATTACAGAGTACGTCTCTGGGCTGGATCTTGTAAAGCTGCAAATCGACATTGCAAACGGCGAGCCGCTGCCCTTTGTGCAAAAGGATCTGCGCATGAACGGCTATGCAATAGAGTGCAGGATTAACGCAGAGGACACGTTTCTGGACTTTGCGCCGTCCACAGGACCCGTTCCAGACGTGGTCATTCCTGCCGGGCCTGGTGTCCGGTGCGATACGTACCTGTATCCGGGATGCACCGTCTCGCCGTACTATGACTCGCTGATGGCCAAGCTCTGCACGTGGGGCCAGACATTCGAGGAGTCCAGGCTGAGGATGCTCAATGCGCTAAACGACTTTTACATCGGCGGGGTGGAGACTTCGATTCCGCTCTACAAGACGATACTGCGGACCGACGAGTACAAAAACGGCGAGCTGTCGACTGACTTTCTCAAAAGACACGGAATAATCGACAGGCTGGAAAAGGACATCATGGCGGACAGGAAAAACAACAAAGAGGCAGCAGTGGCCGCCGCCGTAATGCATCCGGAATTCTTTGCGGGAATGGTAAGGAACAATGACGACCAATGGGGCGGCGTGCAGGGGTGAGACTGTGAAGTACTCCATAAAAGACATCGGCGAGCAGCTCGAGGGGGAGCTGGCAGAGCGGCTGGGCGGAGGCCGGTACAAGATAAGGATTGACGGCGCGCTAAGGGACCTCAAAGTGCTGTCTGTCGGCCCGCGCGGAATCGAGTTTGTACTGGACAAAAAATACCACTCGGCAAGGTACATAGACAAGACGACTGCCGGCATGAGCCTGATAGTGGACGGGACGCCAGTACAGGTGGGAATGCACGCGCACCTGGATGCAATAGTGTACAAGAACTCTGGCAGCACGCGCGACAGGAGCTCAGAGACTGCGCTTCAAAGCCAGATACCCGGAAAGGTGGTGTCGATATCCGTAAGCGAGGGCGACTCTGTCAGAAAGGGGGATTCCGTAATAGTGCTCGAGTCAATGAAGATGCAGGTTGCAGTAAAGTCGCACAGGGACGGCACGGTGGCCGCAATCCGGGTAAAGCAGGGCGACAGCGTGGCAAAAAACGACGTCATTGCAGAGATAAAATAGGGCTATCTTACAAAGGCCCTGATTGCGTTATAGTCCGGCTCTTTTAGCGGATCATCGGAGACCCACCTGTATCCTATCTTTCCGTCCTCCATCACTATAAACACGGAGCGCTTTGCGGCGTTATAGTCCTTGATGTGCAAAAGATCCGGCATCAGCACGCCATAGTCCCTGATGGTCCTGCTGGTATAGTCGCCCAGCACCGGAAAATTCAGGCCGTGCTTTTGCGCAAACGCCTTGTTTGCAAACGGCCCGTCGTTGCTTATCGCAACTAGCTGCGCCCCGCACTTTGAGATCTCGTCCCACGAATCCCTCAGGGTGCACAGCTCCGTCTCGCATACAGGCGAGCTTGCAGCTACAAAAAAAGTCAGGATTACTTTTTTGCCCCCAAACTCCCCCAGGGTTCTCATCTTTAGATCCGTATCGACAAGCTCAAAATCCGGTGCCTTGTCCCCGACGTCAACGCCCATGCGGGGGACTGGCCGCCTCCGTATAAAGTAGTTTGCAAAATACGGATTTCAGAAAAAAAAAAAGATCCAAAAATGTGAATACCTTTTTATAGCATTCTCAGGGTTTGAAAGCTGCCTTGGTAGGGGAAGTAGCGGCTAATTACAGCACCATTCTGATGATGTTTGGCTTTGCCGTCGCTGCAACTGCGCCGGCCCTGCTGATCTCAAGGATGATCTCGCCCCGGCGCGGCAACAACCCGGTAAAGTTTCTGCCAATGGAGTGCGGCCAGGTTCCAAAGGGCGAGGGAAGGACCCATTTTATGATGCAGTATTACGCGTATATCCTCATGTTTGTAGTCTTTGACGTGATGGCCATATTCCTGTATGCCTGGGGGGCCACAATCCTGAATTTGCCCCGCGAGGCGACGCTGCCGATAATTGCGTTTCTGGGGATAATGTTTGCCGCAATGTCGTTTGCGCTGTACCAGTCAAAGAGGCGCGACATATGGTGAGCACGGCAGGTGGCCCGGACTGCTAAAGGACCTGATCACCCCGCAAAACGCCAACGTCTTTGTCGGAAAGCTTGGAGACATACTTGAAAAGGCGATCGACAAGCCGCTGGGCTATGCGGTAAACTGGGGGAGGATATGGTCGCTGTGGCCAGTGCACATAGAGACGGCCTGCTGCAGCGTGGAGTTTGGGGCCGCATCCGGCCCGCGCTACGACGTGGAGCGCTTTGGAATCATCGAGGCGTTCGGCTCGCTGCGCCAGTGCGACCTGATAGTGGTGCAGGGTACAATCACAAGAAAGATGGCGCCAAGGCTGCGCCTGGTGTATGATCAAATGCCCGAGCCAAAGTACGTAATAGCAATGGGTGCGTGCGCCATTACGGGCGGGCTGTATTTTGACTCTTATAACGTTCTTCCGGGGATCGACGGGGTGATTCCAGTCGACGTCTATGTCCCCGGCTGCCCGCCGCGGCCCGAGACGCTCATACAGGGATGCATGCTATTACAGGAAAAGATAAAGAGAATGAAGGCCAGGAAGCAGGTATGACGGACCCTGTTGAGGCCGTGCAAAAGGATCCAAAGGCGCAGCCGCCGGCAAAGGACGAGCCGGAGCTTCCAGAGTTCGAAAAGGGGATTGCAGACAGGATATGCGGGCGCTTTGAGGGCGCAGTGGCGCTTGTACAGCCCAACAGGATTGGAATTGCCGTAAAAAAGGAGGACATAAAAAACGTCGCCGAGTTTATCCGCGACGAGCTGAACTTTGATCATGCCGAGTCCGTCTCTGGCGTGGACTATCCGCAGGACGGCGAAATTGAGCTTGTATACCACCTGGGGTCGTACCTTGATCCGTCGCTGTCCGGACACATACTTGCGCTCTCGACTCGCGTGCCGCGCGAGGAGGAGCCGAATCCGGGAAACGACGCGACAAGGATGACGAGTCTTCGGGACGTCTTTTACAGCGTCGAGTTTCATGAACGCGAATGCTTTGAAATGCTGGGCGTCTATTTTGAGGGCCATCCCGACAACCGCCGGCTGCTGCTGCCTGAGGACTGGGCGGATCTGCCGCCGCTTCGGAAGGATTTTGCAATAAAGGGAAGATAGGACATGGGCAACCAACTACCACCGGGACTGGAAATCGAAAAGGCCGACGAGAGGATAATGACGCTCAACGTGGGCCCGCAGCACCCGGGTTCGGGCCACATGAGGCTGGTAATCAGGGTGGACGGGGACTATATCGTAAGCTGCGATCCCGATCCCGGATACGTGCACCGGGGGGAGGAAAAGATGGCAGAATACAGGAACTATATCCTGAACATTCCCCACCTGGAGAGGCCCGTAATCCACGACTCTTGCAACGTCCTGTACCCGTACTGCCTTGGAGCGGAGGACATACTGGGAATAGACGTGCCAGAGCGTGCAAAATACGTCAGGGTGATTGCGTCTGAGCTAAACAAGTGCATCTATATTCAGTACTGGCTTGCGATATACGGGATATTTCTGGGCCACTCGACGATGTTCATGTGGCCAGCCGGCGATCGCGAGCTGCTAATTGACATCATGGAAAAGCTCACAGGCGCGCGCGTGACGCATTCCTACTTTGTCCCCGGCGGGGTGCGCAACGATCTTCCGGCCAACTTTGAGGACGTGTGCCTCAGGCAGGTGAACTATTTTGAAAAGCGCATCAAGGAATACGGGGACATTTTCTACGATAATCCGGTCCTGATATCGCGCACAGAGAAGACGGGAATACTCTCGCGGCAGGACGCGGTCCGGTTTGGCACGACGGGATCTGTACTGCGCGCCAGCGGCGTGGACTTTGATCTCCGCAAGATGGAGCCGTATGATGCGTATGACGAGATGGACTTTGAGACCCCGGTCCTAAAGGCGGGGGACTCTTATGCGCGCTCAAAGATACCGTGGCTTGACATGATGGAGAGCTGCCGGATAATCCGCGACGCGCTAGCAAAGATGCCAAAGTCCGGCTCTGTCCGCACAAAGCTAAAGCCGAATCCCAAGGGCAAGCTCGAGGGCGAACAGGTGTACCGGAGGGTGGAATCCGGCAGGGGCTCGCTTGGGTGCTATATCGTCTCTGACAAAAAGCCAGAGCCGTACAGGGTAAAGCTCAGCGTCCCCTCCTTTAGGAACCTCATCTGCATGCCAAACCTGTTGCGCGGAGAAAAGCTCGGAAACATGCCGGCCGTATACTGGAGCTTGAACTATTGGCCGGTGGAGGCAGACAGGTAAATGTCCGCCATTGCGCCAAAGTTCAGCCTCGGGTATTTCTTAAAGTCCATCACCGACAATGCCTTTTGGGCCATAGTCATCGCCACGCTGGCCGGCATACCGGCGCTGCAGATAGTCCTGTTTTACATAGACCTGCCAATAGTCGACGGCGAGCTGGTAAACCCGTTTCTGGCGCTGACGTGGATATCGCACCCAGAGAGCACGCTGCCGCTGATCAAGGCCCTGATGTACACTGACTTTTTCCGCATAGCGGCGTTTCCCGGGTTTGGATTTGCCGCCCTGATTGCCGCTGCCACCATATTCGTCGAGCGCAAGATGCTAGCAAAGATGCAGCTGCGAGTCGGCCCGTTTTACTGCGGAAAGATAGAGGGCATCTTGCAGCTGATGGGCGACGGGCTAAAGCTGATCTCAAAGGAGATCATAATCCCCGCAAAGGCAGACAAGCCGCTATTCATTGCAGCGCCGCTCCTCTTTGTGGGCACGGCAGCCGCCTTTGTCGCGCTGATTCCAGTCGCCCCGGGATGGGTCGTGGCAGACGTGGACATTGGGCTGATTGCAGTCTTTGCGGTGATCGGGTTCTTTCCAATCATAACGGTGCTCTCTGCGTGGTCTGCAAACAGCAAGTTTCCGTTCATCGGCGGCATCAGGGCGCTTCACCAGATGGTCTCCTTTGAGATTCCGCTGATTCTCTCGTGCCTTGGCGTGGTGATACTGACCGGGACGCTGAACCTGTCTGAGATTGCCGCAAGCCAGGCGTTCTTTCCGTGGATAGTGTTCCTGCCGGTGGGCGCCGTCGTGTTTTTCATCTGCGCACTCGCCGAGCTTGAAAGGATTCCCTTTGATCTTCCAGAGGCCGAAAGCGAGATTGTCGCAGGGTGGCTCACAGAGCTCTCCGGCATGATGTACGGCCTGGTGCAGCTCGGCTCGTACGTAAAGCTCTACGCGTTTGCCGCCCTTTTCGTGGTGCTGTTTCTGGGCGGGTGGAGCGGCCCCGTGTTCTGGCCGCCGCTCGAAGAGCAGCTAATCCACGACGGCATAACTGCCGGCCCGATATCGGCCACGCTTCCTGGCCTGCCGGTGTTTTCGATAGAGTTCTTCAGCGCGGTGATCTGGTTTGTGCTAAAGACTGTCGCCGTCATATTCTTTATACTGCTGCCGCGCGGCGTGCTTCCGCGAATCCGGATAGACATGCTGCTGCAGATCGGATGGTACAAGCTGATTACGCTTGCGTTCGTTAACATCTTTATAGCACTTGGCCTGCTTTACGCTGGAGTAGGGGTGATTAACTAGTGGGAACCGCAAGCGGAATCATCAGGGCGCTGAATTCCGGAATAAAGCACCTCGCAGTGAAGCGCTTTACGCTGCGCTATCCGGAGGAGAAGCTAAAGTTTGTCGGCGACGGCTACCAGTTTGATCCCACCGTCGGCGTGGGAATCGCCGGCCTCAAGGGGCGCCACATGCTGTTTCACGACCACTGCACGGGCTGCCAGCTGTGCTCGATTGCGTGCGAGGGCGTGGCTGAGGCCATAGCGATGGTAAAGGTCCCCGAGGACTGGAAGCACAACAAAAAGTCCATAATGCCGCAGATTGACTATGGCAAGTGCGTGTTTTGCGGCCTGTGCGTGGATGCGTGCCCGTTTTACGCCCTATACATGACAAACGACTATGAGCTCTCCTCATACAGCAAGGAGGGCCTGATTTACACGCCGGCGCAGCTGCAGGTAAAGCCGGAGATCTCGCAGGACGCAGAAATAGTCATAGATGACCGGGGTGCGTCGCATGGCTGACGCGGCTCTGCTGGCGCTCTCTGTCCTGACTGTCGGCTCGGCAATTGCAGCCCTTGAGCTGCGGTCGCTGATTTACGGCTCTGTCGCCCTGATGGGGACGCTTGGCGGCATTGCGGGGCTTTTTCTGCTGCTTGACTCGCCGTTTGTCGCAATGTTCCAGCTGGCAGTGTACGTGGGCTCTATTGCGGTGCTGATTCTCTTTACGGTAATGCTCGTAAGGCGCGAGCTCATATTCAAAAAGATAGAGGACCCAAGGAGAAAGCTTGCCGGAATCGGGCTGATGCTCGTCTTTATGGTTGCAATCGGCGCCGTGATACTGGATTCGGGGATAAAGTCAATCACGACAGACGAGCCGGCGGTGGACTTTAGGGACATCGGGGCGGACTTTCTTACATATTACTGGCCGGCCCTGATATTGATGGCGCTCATACTGGCCGGCTCTGTGATTGGCGCGCTTGTGCTTGCACGAAGGGAGGATGTGGAAAATGAGCAACGAACTAGTTGACTTTGTACTGATTTCTGTCGCGCTCCTGGGCGTCGGCATTTACGGCCTGTCCGTAAAAAGAAACGCCATACGGATGCTTTTTGCAGTCGAGATTGTAATCAATGCGGCAAACCTGAACCTTGTCGCCTTTGCGCGCTATCTGCCGCACAGCGGGGGGCAGACACTCGCACTGTTCTCGATTGCCATAGCTGCTGCCGAAGTCGCAGTAGGACTGTCGCTGATAATCGTCGCATACAGGATGTACCGGAACGTGGACGTGGCGGAATTCAGGAGTCTAAAGGGATAATGGAATACGCGCTATTACAGGCAGTCTTCCTGCCGCTATTGCTGTCTCCGGTAGCGTACATGGTGGGCAGAAAATTCGGAGTCAATGCTGTCACGTGGCTCACGTTTGGCATACTGGCATACTGCAGCGTGCTGGTAATAGTCACCGCCCTTGGCGGCACGTACGAGGAGCACTATCCGTGGACTGAGCTGTTCGGCGAGTTTGGATTCCTGATGGACGGCCTTGCCGCGCCGTTTGCCATAATGATATACGTGCTCAGCGCGATTCTTGCGCTGTATTCCAGGCCGTACATGACGCACAAGTTCCGCGAAATGTACGAGCGGCGCCAGGCAGAGGGCGGACAGACCGTACTGGTAGAGACTGCCGAGCAGCACGCAAGAAACCAGTCCGGCGTGTACTTTGCGCTGTTTCTGGTCTTTGCAATGGGAATGATGGGCACCATACTGTCCACCAACCTCATAGAGTTCTATATCTTCTTCGAGGTGATGCTGATTCCCGGCTTTTTCCTGGTCGCATTCTGGGGCGACGGGCCGCGGCGCAAGATTGCCCTAATGTTCCTCTTTTGGACCCACGTGGGCGCAGTCATACTGCTGCTGGGGTTTCTGGCCATCGGACTTGGCATTGGCAGCTTTGACTTTGCGGACATTGCAGAGTCTGAGATTCCGCCGGACATTGTGCAGCTTGCGGCAGTGGCGATAATTGTGGGCCTCGGCGTAAAGCTTGCGGCGTTTATGTTTCACATATGGCTGCCGTGGGTGCACGGCGCGGCACCGACGCCGATTAGCGCCCTGCTATCCCCCGTAATGATAGGCATCGGGGCGTACGGCCTGTTCCGGCTGATAGTAGAGTTTCTTCCCCTACAGTACGGCGAGCTTGCAATATGGCTGCACGTCTGGGGGCTGGTCACCATGATTTACGGCGGCGCAATGGCGCTGATGCAAGACGACATAAAGAGGCTGCTTGCATACTCTAGCATCAGCCAGATGGGATACATTTTGTTCGGAATAGGAAGCTATTCCGTACTGGGCCTTGCCGGCGCAGAAATGATGTACATTACGCACGCACTCGGCAAGGGGCTTTTATTCATGACTGCCGGCGTCCTCATTGTCCAGGTCGGCACGCGCAGCCTCTCCAAGCTCGGCGGGCTTGCCGGCAAGATGCCAATCACCGCCGTGTGCGCAGTAATCGGGGCGCTGACCATAGCCGGGCTTCCCCCCACCAGCGGGTTTATGGGGGAATGGATTCTGTTTTACGGCGCGCTAGAGACCGCAATAGAGGAGGGATCCACGCTCAGAATGGTCACCTTTGGTCTCGGCCTTGCCGCTACTGCCCTTACAATGTCGTACATGCTGTGGATGCTAAAGCGCATATTCTTTGGCAAGACGCCAGAGAACCTGGTACGGGTAAAAGAGGCCGGCTGGTACATGACTGCGCCGATGATGGTCCTTGCGGGCTTTACCATAGTGCTTGGGATATATCCGGACATCTTTCTTGAGGGGATTATACCGTACATGAACGGGGTGCTTGGCGCATAATGGCGGATCTGGGCTTTGCGGTGTACGGGGCGTGGCTGGTGTGGATACTCCCGTTTGCAGCCGCCCTGATAATTCCCGCAGTCGCCAGGGGCTCGCCGCACGCCACGGGGTACGTGGCAGTGGGCTTTGCGCTGATGAGTGCGCTGTCTGCCGCATCCCTCCTGCCTGCGGCGCTAGACGCACACGAGATTCACGATCAGATCGGCTGGATTGACGCAATAGGCCTCAAGGCCGGCGTGCTTGCAGATCCGCTGGCCGTAATCATGGCAAACGTGGTGGGATGGATATCGTTCCTGATAATGATCTACAGCACGGGATACATGAAGGGCGACAGGGACATTGTGCGGTTTTGGTTCTGGATGATGTTCTTTATCGGCTCGATGCAGCTAATCGTGCTCTCCGATAATCTGCTACAGATGTTCTTTGGATGGGAGGGCGTGGGGCTCGCATCGTACGCGCTGATAAGCTTTTGGTACCGCGACAAGAAAAAGGACCACGTCGGACAGGAGGGGCGCACCACGCTGGGGCTGCTTGACTATTACTCCCCGACGCACGCAGGAATGAAGGCGTTTATCATGACAAAGGTCGGCGACATTATGATGATTGCCGGAATGCTGCTGATATTTTTGTTTGCCGGAACGTTCGGATTCAAGGAGCTGCTCGGCGACACGGGGTGGGCAGTGGAAATGTCCGCACAGGGGCTGCTGGTTCCGGCAGCCGTGCTCTTGTTTGGCGGCGCGATGGGCAAGTCGGCGCAGTTTCCGCTCAACGAGTGGCTGCTGGAGGCAATGACTGGCCCCACTGCCGTCTCTGCGCTGATTCACGCAGCAACTATGGTAAAGGCCGGCGTGTTTCTGGTGGCGCGGATAGGGCCGCTGTTCTTTGCGCTTGCGGCAGCCGGAATACTTGCAGATCAGTTCTTTGAGATTATAGCGTGGGTCGGCGCCATTACCGCGCTTTTGCTTGCGACGCAGGGAATGGTAAACCCGGAGATAAAAAAGGTCCTCGCATACTCTACTGGCTCGCAGATAGGATACATGATGATGGCGCTGGGAATAGCCGGCCTCTCTGACAGGTTTGTCGACGGGTATACTGCCGGATTCTTTCACCTCATATCGCACGCAATGTTCAAGGCGTCACTATTCATGGCGGCAGGCTCGCTTTTGCACATTGTGGGCTCTAGGTTCATGACTGACATGGGCGGGCTGCGGCGGCACATGAAAAAGACGTACGCATTCATGTGGGCCGCCGGACTCGCGCTGATGGGCGCGCCGTTTATCACCACGGGCTTTTGGAGCAAGGATGCCATATTTGCGGCCGTATACGAGTCTGGCAACACGTGGGCGCTGCCGATATTCCTCATAGCGGTCCTGACTGCCGTGATTACCGCATTTTACACCACAAGGATGCTCGGGCTGGTCTTTTTCGGGCCAAAAAGCAAACACGTCGAGGAGATGGAGTCAAAGGGCGCCATACACGAGGCGCCAAGATCAATGTGGGTGCCGTACGGAATACTTGCCGCACTGACCATCGGAATAGGAATAATGGGCCTCTCCTTTGAGGGCGGAATACACCACCTCTTTGAGGAATACCTTGCGGAATCCTTTGGAATACACTCGGCGTACCATACAACAGAGTCCGTCCTGCCCGGGTTCCTGGCAGAGCTCAACCCTGTGGCGCTTGGCGCCTCGCTTGCGGCGTTTGCGACTGGCATCGGGCTGGGATACGTGTTTTACATTGCAAGGTGGGTGGATCCCGCACGGTTTGTAAACTCTAATGTCTTTTTTTACGCAATGCACAAGGTAATGCTCAACAGGTGGTACCTCAATGCCTCCATATACTGGGCATTCGTAGTGGCCCCGCTGTGGCTGTCCCGGGGCGTCTTTAGATACTTTGAAAAGACCGCCATCGACTATGGAATGAACATGGGACTGCAAAAGGCCGTGGGGTGGAGCGCAAGGGTGGTGCAGGGCGCCCAGACAGGCGTCACCCAGTCGTATCTGTTCGTGTTTGGAGCGGGGATACTCTTTGTAGCCCTGATACTGCTAATGTAGGTGATATGGTACGATAGAGATAACCTCCACACCGATGATAATAACTGCGATCCTTGGCGGCATTGGCATACTGATCCCGGTAATCAGCATTGCAAGAAAGGAGCGCGGCTCCAACTCGTTTTATGCGGCAATAGCGTTCGGCGCGCTGATTGCGTCCATCGGGTACGTGGCGTACAATGTATTCACAGAGCAGGTCCTGCCCGGCGCGCTGTTCTCAAAGGACGTGATATCCGACGACGCCTTTGGGGGCTTTTTTGCCATTGCAATGCTCATTGTCGCCATAATGACCACCGTGGGCTCAATCAACTATATGCGCAAGCTCAACCACCACGCGGTGTACTATTCGCTGATCCTGCTCTCGGCGATAGGGATGGTACTGGTGGCGTACTCGACTGATTTGGTAATGCTGTTTGTGGCCTGGGAGCTGATGAGCATTCCCACGTACATCCTTGCCGGCTTTAACAAAAAGGATCCGAGCTCAAACGAGGCGGCGATAAAGTACTTTTTGTTCGGCGCGCTGGCCTCTGCGATAATAATATACGGGATTTCAATTGCGTACGGCATTACGGGCTCGACTAATATAGGCGAGGTGGTGCAGGGATTCGCCACTTTGGACGCCGAGCTCGTCCCGCTCGGCCTGCTGGCAGTCGGCATGTTCATTGCCGGCTTTGGCTTCAAGATGGGCCTGGTGCCGTTTCACATGTGGATGCCTGACGCATACGAGGGCTCGCCTCCCCCGATTGCAGCGCTCCTGGCCGCAGGCACCAAAAAGGCCGGCTTTGCTGCCGCGCTGCGCGTGATAGTGATGGGGACAGTCGCGCTGAACCTTGACTGGACGCTGGCACTTGGCATTATTGCCGTAATGACCATGACTGTCGGCAATATAGCGGCAATCATGCAAAAGAACCTGGCGCGCATGCTTGCATATTCCAGCATCGGGCATGCGGGATACATACTCATCGGCCTTGCGATTGCGCCGTTTAGCTCGGTGGGCGCGTCAGGCGCAATGTTTCACATACTGAACCACGCAGTAATGAAGGGTGCCGCATTCATTGCCATTGCCGGAATCGTGGCCACGCTTGCGGTGACCAACCTTGAAAAGCTAAAGGGCCTGGGCCGCAAGATGCCGATAACCTCACTCGGGCTGATGATCTCGCTGTTTGCGCTTGCAGGCATCCCGCCGCTGAGCGGGTTTTGGAGCAAGCTGGTGCTATTTGGCGGCGCCATAGACGCCGGACCGGCTGCTGCGTGGGCCCCGTGGCTTGCAGTGGCAGGCGTGCTCAACAGCGCGCTGTCGCTTGCATACTATGGGTGGATTATGAGAAAGATGTACTTTGAGGGCGAGACAGAAAAGAGGGTGTCAGAACCCCGGTCCGTAATTGCAGTAATGATATTCTCGATACTCTTCATGGTGGGATTCGGCGTATACCCGGAGCCGCTCATACAGTTCGCACAGAGTGCGGCGCCAGTACTCACGCCTTGAAGGCGGTAAATTCCACCAGCGTCTCTAGGTTGTTTTTTGACTCACAGTCCGGAATGCGCCGCAGTCCCCTCTTTGCCTTTTGGGAATAGTCCTTTAGCATGTCCTCCATCCTGTCAAAGACGTCGCGCGGATCCTTGCTTTTCTTGATGAGCAGGTTGAACAGCTTGTCCTCGTTTTTCCAGTCAGTCAGGTCGTCCCTTATCTGGTATGCGATGCCGATGTTTCTTCCAAACTCTGTCAGTCCCTCTATCTGCTCCTCTGTGCCCCCGCCCATTATGGCCCCGATTCGGGCCGCTGCCTCAAAGGCCGTGGCAGTCTTGTACTCTATGACCCTGAGATAGTCATCAAATGTCACGTCCCGGCCCGTCTCCAGCCTGCCCTCGATTATCTCGCCTTCGCTCATCAGCATGGCGGTGCCGGCCAGGTCCTTTGTTATCCTGGGATTGTTCAGCTTTGAGGATATGTTCAGGATTAGTCCGAGTACAAAGTCGCCAGTCAGTATGCTGGTATTGTACCCGTATTTTACGTGGAACGGGTCGTTTTTTCTCCGCATGGTCTCGTTGTCGATTATGTCGTCGTGAATGACGGATTCCGTGTGGAGAAACTCTACTGCGCACGATGCAGTGTATGTATTGCCGTCTGCCTTGCCGACGCTCTCTGCTGCCAGGATGAGGATTATGGGCCTGATGCGCTTGCCGCCTGCTATGGAGTACTTTAGCGGGCCGATGAATTCCGAGTTTGAGTACAGATCAAGCTCCGCCTCTAGCGCGCGATCAATGTTTCTGATGTATTTGCCATATGTCTCGAGCAGGGGATTGACTTCGATGTTTTTCCTATCCAACGTCGGTTTATCTTGTGCCATACAGTTGGTAATTAAACCTTGGTGCTCCCGCCGGGATTTCCATCGTTTGATTTTGGACCCGGGATCACTGCCTTGAAAGGGCAGTATGCTTGACCGGACTACACCACAGGAGCACGTTTTGCACGGGCAAAAATGTCCTTAAAACCCTTTTGAAACAACAAAGATTTTTTTAATGGCGCGTATGGGGGTGGGTATGATGGGCATAATAGGGACGATAGACGCAATGATTGAGCGGCGCAGCCTGCTAAAGCACCCGTTCTATGAAATGTGGTCAGACGGCAAGCTGACACGCGAGTCGCTTGCGGGGTATTCAAAGGAATATTTCCACCTTGTGAGGGCAGTTCCCGGGCTAATGTCGCCCATTCTCCGGGATGCGCCAGGGCACATGCACGACGAGCTTGCCGCAAACCGGCAGGAGGAGTGCGATCACATCGTACACTGGGTGCGCTTTGCGGGGGCACTGGGAGTCGATTGTGACTCGCTGTACGGTCATGAGGCGCTGCCGCAGACTGTACGGGCGCTAGGCGACCTGTCCGTGCTGGCAGAGGACTATGACTGCGGCGTGTGCGCAATGTATGCCTTTGAAAAGGAGATTCCAATAATCAGCCAGACAAAGCTTGAGGGCCTTGAGAGGTTTTACGGCATTGACGGTGATGAGGCCACGCAGTACTTTAGGCTGCACATGGAGGCAGACGTAAGGCATGCGGCCTCGTGGAGTGGCATGCTTGAGGATTCCGGGGCCGGCACAGAAAAGCTGGTGCGGGCAGCAGAGGCGTCGATATCGGCGCAGAATTTGCTGCTTGATGGCTGCTATGAGGCGTACTGTTAGCGCGTGTAACGTTTTATACATAGGCGCAAGCCTGTCCTGATTGGGGGCCCGTAACTCAGCTTGGTAGAGTAACCGACTCATAATCGGTGAGCCACGAGATCGAAGCTCGTCGGGCCCATCTCCTTTATGGATTCGTGAAAAGCATGCAATTTTTACGCATGGGTGCAATCCGTTGTTATTCGACCTGCTTGACATCTAGAAACATGCTGTCGTATTTCTCGTCTGTGTGTGGAATGTGCTTGAAGTTTAGCTTTTCATAGAATTTTACGGCGTCTTTTTCGGGATTGAGCATTACTACCCGGCATCCGATAGTCTCAGATAACTCTGTTGCCTTGCTAGCGGCCCAGGATATCATGTGTTGGCCGACGCCCTTGCGCTCATAGTCCTTGTGTGTGGCCAGATGGCCGATCAGCAATGCAGGAATGTTTCCAAACGTGTCAGTCTGTATGTGTCTGTTTTTTTCCATATGTGCCATTGCAATTGTGATAAATCCGATTATTTTTCCCTCATAGGTAAAAAGCCACGTTTGCCCGATTTTTTCTGCCTGATCGTACAATGCGCTTACTGCAAGATATTCTGCAAATTTCGAATTTGAGCACTTGAAATCGGACAATCCGACATGCGTGTTGGACAATTTTGTAAAGCGAATCTTGTTGAATAAAATGTCGTCCTTATCAGGCATGGGTTTCTAGTCTTTATTCTCTATGTATTCTTTTTGGTCTTTAAAGAGCTCTACTGCTTTTTTCACAGTGCGTCTCTGCGCTGGAGTGGGGCCCGCCTTTAGTGCGTCAGTCAGTATCTTCCACTGCTCGTCGTTTAGGGGTGCCACATATCTTAGTGTCATGTGCTGGTACTGATGGCGTACAAATTTAAGGGTTTACACGTATGGAAAAAGCAACCGGTTAGGTTCCAGAGGGATGTTTGGATCCGCAGGCACGGGATCTGATCGGCTACTGGAAAAACCGTCAGGATTTTTCGTGCTTTGATGAGGTCATGGCTTTTACACCGTGGTAACCTAACTGGTGTTCAATTCAATCTTCCAGATCGATAATGCTTCAATGGGGCCACGGCTTTTACACCGTGGTAACCTAACTGGTGTTCAATTCAATCTTCCAGATCGATAATGCTTCAATGGGGCCACGGCTTTTACACCGTGGTAATCATGGGTTTCTAGTCTTTTTTCTCTATGTATTCTTTTTGGTCTTTAAAGAGCTCTACTGCTTTTTTCACAAACTCTCTCTGCTCTGGCGTGGGGCCTGCCTTTAGTGCGTCCGTCAGTATCTTCCACTGCTCGTCGTTTAGGGGTGCCACATATCTTAGTGTCATGTACAAGCACTGACTGTGTTAAAATTTAAAGGTTTACGTATGGAAAAAGCAACTGGTTAGGTTCCGTGCCCGTAGATCCAAACATCCCTCTTGAACCTAACCTGTTACGTAAAATAACCGACAAGATTATTATACTCCCATAACGTACTGCAAGCAAGCCGTGCTCGAATCCCTTGGGCTATCTGAGATAGTGAATCCTTGGGCTCATGTGAGTGCGGAGCAATCATTCTGGTCAATTCTGGATTTTTACAAGACTTGGCGGTTCACTCTTTTGGAATTATATTGATGCTGCAGTGCTCCTCGTGTCTTCCATCAAGCCCGGATATCTGGAATCCGTCCGTCTTTGGATTGATCTTTTTAATCTCGTCAGTAATCTCGTCTACCAGTGCAAGGCAGAGCTGCTTTTCTGCGGGAATCAAGTCCATGAACGAGTTTACGTGTCTGTTCGGTATGACCATCGAATGCATCTCGGCGACGGGATCCCTTGCCCTGATTGCATATGCCAGATTATTCGACCTGATACTGTCTTTTTCGTTGCAGAGGGGGCATTTTACGTGCCGGAACTGTAGCCGCTTGTGCCACCTAAGAAAATCCAAATCATCGCGGTCTCTTTTTTGTGTATTGCACTTGTAGCATAGCGCCTGCAGGTTGCTCGGTTCTGTGAGTCCGCCGCGGGATACTGGCATGATGTGATCCACGTGCAGCGAGACCTGGGGTGGTCTTGCCCCGCATGCGATGCACACGCCCTTTGATTTTGAAAATATATCATACCGGAGACTCTTGCTGGGTGACAGGTCTTCGAGCTTGCGTATCTGTTGAATCCAGGGATCCTTGTCGACGAACTCGTTTAATCTGAGATCACACAGCTCCAAGAGCCGGGTTTTTTCCTCGGATGAGAGCCTTTCGTCAATTAGCAGCGTATACCTGCCCTTTTTGTAGCTTACAATATTGTGTTTTTTCAGGGTTATGTGCGGCCACCTCTTTGCAATTTTCTTGTAATAGTTTAGCTGCGAATCGTCACTGTTCAAAAACTTCCTTGCAATCTCTTCTACGGTGGCAGTATTGTCGTCTGCCTCTAGCAGGGTCCTTATCATCAGCGGCTGGTAAATGTGGGTCATTCTCATTTTTCTATGAATGAAATGCTCCAGCCCTGAATAATCCATTTGATTTTTATGGTATCCGTAAAATAAAAGCAGATCTGTTGCCGGAAAAACCCCCCTTATTCGGGCAAAAGCGGGGATATTCGACGACAGAATAATATACCGTCCGTACTGACGTCCGTTACCCATATGTTGAATCCCTTGGGGCTTCGGTGTCATCATCGTGGCTGAATGACCTTGGGCTAATGTGACTATGGGCCCTTTTCATGATCTTTTCTGCCATCATTCTTCAATTTTTACCGCCATAACATCCGACGAGCATTAGGTCGAATCTTGCGAGTTTGATAGTTGCACTTAAATCCCAAATATGCGCATCCGGTGCATGTCAAGAGTTCCAGCAAGATCCCAGATCAGCAAGGGAATATGCGTCTCAATTGAGACAAAAATCGATCAGGGGACAGGCAGGTTTACCGTGGGCGTAATAGATGCAATCCTGACGTCTACTCCGTCGATCATAAGTTATTTCGCCTCACAGACTGCGCTCTAAATAGCGATAGATGTCCAGATTGAATCTTTTGTTTCTGAAATACTCTGATACTGTAATCCACATTTTCTCTGCAGTCTCGTAATATTCGGAATGGACTAGCTCGTACTTGGCCTGTCGCCAGCACTCTTCGATGGCACTGAGTTGCGGTGAATATGTCGGAAGATAATACAGGATGACGTCCTTGTGCTTCTTCAGGTATTCTTTTACGTCACTAGATCTGTGCTGAGATGCATTGTCCACAATGACTAGAACTTTTTTCCATTTGAGCCGCATATCCTCAAGATATTGTACAAACGTTTCGCCGTTAAACTTTGGATATAATCGGAACAGTTGTGAGCCATTACCTGCTAGCGCACCATATACGATAATTTTCGTGTGGGATCCGGTACTTTTTATGGGAATTCTTTCACCCCGCAACGACCAATATTTTTTCCCTGCCATAGAATCATGTACAAAAATGGACTCGTCCTGGATTACAACTGTAAATCCTTGCCCTTCCATGCGTAAAATATCCGGCAAATTCTCGTTTCGCCACCTTGTGCATTCCGACTTGCTGCTTGCCTTGACGTATGTTCGTGTTGAGGCCTTTAATGTATAATTAAACCAATTCAGGATTTTTCGAATGTTGCACATGCTGTATTTGACCCTGTATTTATTGTAGATTTTTCTTTGAAGCTTTTTTGGTGTAAGCTTTCCTTTATTACACAACCTCTTTGCCATTTTCTTAATTCTAATGCGCGGTACAAGAGGAGGCCTGCCCTCCTGCGGCAGAGTCCTGAGACCTTCTATTCCATCATTGTCGAAATATTCCAGCCACAACTGTACAGAACGCTGTGTGACGCCGACTGATTCGGCAGCAAAGCTTGTGGAACATCCCTTACTACGTACCAAATTGACTGCAATCAGTTTCTTGTGTATTTTGACGTTTTTTTCAGACTTTATGGCCTCCATGAGTGATGTTTTGATCATGATAATTGCCTAGAACCGCTGATCCTTATACTTTTCTGTTCAAAATTGTTCAGTAGGCGAAATTATTTTTGAGCGTCAGTATAGTGAATCACACCCGCACGGAATAAAGGTAAGATTAAAGGACGGGCAGGTGGGCAGGGTCAAAAACATCCAAGAAAACACCCGCAAGCATGCACGCTAGTCATTTTGATCCGAATCGACGGGCTTGCGCCCAAAAAACTCTATCAATTCCACAAGGTGTTCATAGTCTGACAATAGCGCATCCTCGTCTCTCTCGTTTACTATGCCCCACCTCTCAATCTTTGTCCTCAACCTTCTGATCTTGGACTTGCTTCCAAGATTGTTCTTTTCGCAGAATTCTATGGCCTCCAAAAACTTGTGCTGCTTGTACTGTGGACTGTCATTCCAGTCTAGCGCCCAATAATCTTTTTTGAATGTTTTTTCTGCCGATTCTGGATGCCCCGTATTGTATGCCAAGGCGTCCTTTGAGAATGACTCCATATCATGATCCGTCTTGTGATAGATGCCGAATTTATGATCCGCACTGTCATAATATTCGGCCTCGGCAATCTCATCATCCGTATCATTCGTACTGTTTGTGCTTATGGCAGAAGCGGATTTCACCTGTTCCGGGGGGTAAGCTTTGGAGTCATTTTCGGCATCTGGTTTATTCTCTTGGACCGGATCCACATTGCGTGTTTTCTTTTTCTTTTTTACCTCTCTACTTTTTTTAGCTTGATAAGCTGCAATGACGACAAGCATGATGAAAAATATCGGGAGAAACACTATATGCACGGCAATTAACAATATTAGAAAAATCAAAAGCAATGCATAGCCGGTCTTTGCTTTCATTTTTGCTATCCTGCCCTGGAATCCTCTTGCACCAGTGATTCGACTTTTTTCTTTATGCGCTGGATTTCCGCACCCGGGTTTTTCCACCAGCTCCTGCTCCAAATCCTGTCGATCTTCCAGCCGCGCCGTTCCAGAAACTGCTGTCGGGTGACGTCGCGCTCTCGCACGCTCTTTCCAGAGTGAAACATCGCCCCGTCGCACTCTATGCCCAGGACATACCTTCCGGAGTCATTCGGGTGCACTATTGCAAGATCTATCCTGTATCCTGACTGGCCGACCTGGGTATTGACGGAATAGCCCTCGGCCTCGAGCCTGTCGTGGACGAGCTCCTCAAACTCGCTGTCAAAATGCTTTGGCCTCTGTCGTATGGTGTTCATTCCGGAGCTGAGGGATTCCAAAATCTGCGTAATCCTGTCTTTATCCCCGTTGCTGACTGCGTTTGCATACATGAGAAAATCCTTGAGGCGCTTTGGGCCTGGATTTTTTGTACTATCCACCTTCATGTCGCGCGGATCAATGGAGCATACGACGATAATCTTTTTGCTTGCACGGGTGATTGCCACGTTCAGCCGGTTCTCTCCGCCATCGCCGCTCAACGAGCCGAATTGCAGGCGAAATTTGCCCTCAAAATCCTTTGCGTATCCGACTGAAAATATTATAATGTCCCTCTCGTCGCCCTGGACGTTCTCGATGGGCCGTACAAAAACCTCGTCGTCCTTCCTGCCGCTTGCGGGATTCTCGACGTTTCCGTACAGTTGATCAAACACAGGATCCTCCTTTCTTTTGGCGTCAATCCTGTTTAGAATCTCTTCTTTTTGACTGATGTTGAACGTGATCATTCCAATCGTCGGCGTCTCTCTGCCGTCATACTTTTGCAGGATTTCATACAGGACGTCTGTGACCTTTGCTGCCTCGGTGACGTTTGCCCGGTTCTCCCACATTCCCTTGGGACAGTCCACCCATTCGATTGGGGGCGACGGCGTCTTGATCTGCGCGTTTGGCGAGACCTGGAGCATGTCGTTATAAAACGCATGATTGGAAAAATCGATCAACTCTTGCCATTTTGATCTATAGTGCCACTGGAGCGTAATGTGCGTATAGCCTCGCTTTTTTGCCAAAAGGAGCAGGCTCTCTATGTTGATCTCCTCGTATTCCTCCTCGTCCTCCTCGCCCTTTATCTGAAACAAGTCGTGCGGCTTTAGCTGTTTTTCATCGCCTGCAATGACTATCCGCTCCCCCCTGTACAAAAACGGCAGCGCCCTTTCCGCTGCAAGCTGGCTGGCCTCGTCGACTATAACCAGATCAAACATGTTCTCCTCGAGCGGAAATATGTTTGAAACCATGTCCGGGGATGCAAGCCAGCATGGGACTATATCCAGCAGGATGTGTTCGAATTCCTCGAAAATCTTTCTGACCGGCTTTACGTTTCTTTTCCTGCCCAATTGGTGGTTCAACTCGCTGTATTCCACCTCTCTTTTTGTTCTCCTGTTTCCCATTCCCGGCTTGAAATTTGCGTGTGTTTCAATCGCGTCTATTATCTTTTCTACGATCAAGTCCGATTTTTTCTCCATTAGTGATGCCAGTCGTTCCTGATTCTGCTTGTAGTCGCCAAAGCCCTCTCGCAACACCAAATTGTCCTGCTCTATTGCCTCGATCCAGTGGTGATAGATTTCCTGCCTGATGATCTCGTTCCAGTCCTCACCCTTGGACAGTACTGACAGGCACTGGCCCAGAATTGCCCGCTGATCGTCGCTTAAATCGGATTTTTTGATGTCGTATGACTGCAGCATGTCAAAGTCGCCCAGACTATCGTTCAAATTCCTAATATGGGACACCAATTCGCCAATATCCGGGAGTTTGGCATTGATTGCGGAAATCTCGGCATCCGTAACAAACTCTGAAAGGGAGTCAACCTGGTCTATCATGCCTGCGCCGTTGGTGATTCTGAGAACTAACTGTTGCACATCCTCGTTTCTGTCAAAATATATTTCGGAATCCCCGAAAAGCTCTTGCATGGATTTTACATCTGCGTGTGACTGATCCGACTTGTGCTTGAGATCTATCCGAAGATCGTTTAGCGTCCTGAGCTCCTTGAGCAGGTGGCCTTGCTCGCCGTCATCATTCAGCAAAAAGGCCTTTTCAAAAATATATTTTTTCAGGCCCTGATGATCGCGCGCCGCATTCCACAGCTCAAGCCCGTTTTCAAGCAGGCCTTTGAGCTCCCCGTGGGTCTTGGCGGAATTGTCCGGATTCTCATCGAATTCCTTTTTGAGCTTGTCCTTTCTTTTTGCCTCCGAATCGGTGAGTTTTTTCCAGAACGATGTTTTTTCCGCCGGGTTGGAGAATGCCTCGAGCAAATCGGTCTGTTCTGTATAGTCGTCCATGACGATCCTGTCTTTTGTAATCTGAATGATTCTATCGTAATCGCGGAACCTGTCCCACAGAATCATTCCCGCATTAACACAATTGATGAGCTCATCCAAATTTGCCAGCGGTATGGGCGTGTTGTGTGGGTTTGAAATCGCCCTGATGGATTCGGTACACTTGGATATTTTTGCCTCAATTTCTTTCAGATCCGATTTTAACGAGGCGTGCTTTTTGACAAGATCGTTTACCACGCCCTGTTTTTGCCTGTCCGGAAAAATCACGCAGTTTTCTGCCTTTGTGAGAACGCCTGACAGAATTTCCCTGATTTTGTTCTTGCTGATTGCACTCATGCCTGCAAAATCCTTCCTGTTTTTCCAGGGGTGGCCGTCGTCTTCGAATTTTTTATAGCTGTCCTCGATCTGCGATATGCTGTAAAGAAAATTGCCCAAGTCCGTGGATTGAACCCTGTCCACAATTCCGCCTAGATCCAGCTTTCTTGCATAATCCGACGACGTGTTTGCATAAAGATCCCTGATTGTCGTCCCCCCGAAATACTCTTTGGATAGCGCACGAAAAATCTTTGAGTGTTTTATTATGAGCCTGTCGATATCGTCTGAGACGCTCTGGAGCTGCAGGTGGTTGTACCTGGCAGAGCTGCCCGTCTTGTCAAGAATCTGCTTTATCTGATGGTACATTTTTGCTCGATCTTCCTTTTCCTTGTTCAACAGAACCGTGTACTGGTCTAGATTTTTTTCGCCCAGCCTCTGGTGGACCACCTCCAACGCCGTCCTTTTCTGGCAGACGACGAGTATTTTCTGCCCCTTTGAGAGCGCGTTTGCAATTATGTTTACTATTACCTGTGATTTTCCTGTTCCCGGAGGCCCCCTCACTATGGTAATCTTTTCGTGCTGGGATGCCAGTACCACCTTGTCCTGGGACGAGTCACTGGGCAAGATAAGATCAAAATTCACATCGCGGGTGCCGTCAAGATCCTCAATGTCGACATTGTCGCTTTCCGCATATTTCGGCGGCGTATCCATTTCGGCGAGCAGGTCGGCAATAAAGTCGCTGAATTCCCCGTTTTTTACCTTGGAAATCAGGCTCTCATAATCGTGATAAATCGCGCTGTCCCCCTGCGGGAAACTGCCGACTATCTTGTAATCGATGATTCTCAGCGGCTTTTTTTCCAAATCCTCGATATTGACTTTTGTCATATCCCTTAATGGCGGTGTAGAAAAGCTACTCGCATCGTCGGAACTTTCCTGTTCGGGATCGGGCGGGCTTATGGGCAGCCTGTTGTTTTTTAATAACTGTAAAATTTTTTGGGTAAATTCGGCTTCAAATTCCGTAGCCGTAAGGCTTGTCACCATGTCCTCGAAATCGGACTCGAATGATTCCTGCACCTTGTAGTTTCCTAACTTTTCAAGGGCAGTAAACAATGTGTGGTTGTAGATTGGGTTTTGATCCAGAAACTTTATGCACCACCCCATCTTGTTTTGCGCATATCCGTAATAGATGGATATCGGAAATAATGCCAACGGGCCCCTGACATAATACTCTGCGGTGACATGCCCTTCCAGAAAGGGAAATCCAAAATAGCAGTACTGGGATCCAGTCTCGTCTTCGGACTGTTTGATGTTTCGGGACAGGGTCTTCAAGTGCCTTCTCATTACAACTGCCTTTTCGGAATCATCCGAGTCCGGGAGTATGCAGACTGGTTTTTTACGCTTAAATGACTGCCTGACTAGCTCGTCTATCTGCTTTGAGTTGCCCTCTAGCAATCTGGACAGGTCAAAGCTGTGCTTGCTGTATAACTTTCTGATGCAAATGCATCTGTTGGATGCCGTGAGCTGGAGCAGCTTGTTCTGATAGCCCTGGAGTTTGTTGTATAGGCCGGCACCGTCTCCCTGCATAATACCCAGTTAGAGCCAATCGGATTATTTGTATCAATCTGAATGAATTATTCCAAATGCGGTTTTTTCATGACTTTTTGGGGCATTTCTCGCCCGTTATCTGATTTCACTGCATGCGACAAATTTCAAATGTTGCATCCTGGTGCGAGACGTGCCTGATGCCTGCCGGCAAAACGTACCGAATCCGGCGGTGTCACTTTATTTCCTTGTCGTGCAGCCTCTTTAGGTGGTGCAGCGTCTTTTTTAACACCTCGATTCCGCGCAGGTACTCGTCTATTGACACCTTTTCGCTTATGGTGTGCGCCTCGTGCGGATCCCCAGGACCATACGTGACTACTGGGATTTTCAGGTGGTTTCCTATCACGTTCATGTCACCCGTACCGGTCTTTCGAATCAGCGTATGGTGGTCGTTTTCGACCTCCCTTATGCCGAGTGCAAAGGCGCGCACCAGAGGCGAGTTGTGCTGCGCCTCAAAGGGCTCTGTCTCATCTAAAATGGAGTAAAACGCCTCGACTCCCCTCTCCTGTGAGAGCCTCTCGACTATCCTGGATACTGTCTCTTCTACCTTTTTGCACGTATTGTCCACCGGAACCCTGATGTCCAGAACTACCTCGCACTCCTTTGGCGTCACATTGTGGCTGGTCCCGCCCATGATTTTAGTCACAGTGGCAGTAAGCATCATGCCCCTGCTCCTCTCCTCCTGTCCGGACTCCAGACCCTCCTTGAGCACCCTGCAAAACATTACGGCCTCCTCGATTGCGTTCTTTGAGAGCCACGGCGCGCTTGCGTGCGAGCTGTCCTCTGCGCTGATCCTCAGGTTGATTGCAAGGCGGCCCTTGTACGCTATGGTGACGCGCTTTATCCCGCTAGGCTCGCCGAACACGGCATAGTCTATTCCCAGATCCTGCTTTGCCAGATGCTTTATGCCGGACGCATTTCCCTCCTCGTCTACTGCGCCTACAAACACCACCGTCCCGTTGTTGTTCTGCACGGATGCTGCGGCAAAAAGCATGGCCATCAATGGTGCCTTTGCGTCTGATGCGCCCCTTCCGTACAGCTTGTCGCCGTCCCTTCGCACCCTTATCTTTCCTGGCACCACGTCCATGTGCCCGCAGAGCATTATCCTGGGGCTGCCGGAGCCCTTTTTTGCTATTATATTGCCGACATCATCAATGTGAATGTCCTCGAATCCCAAATCGTCGCACTTGTCTGCAAGAAACTCTGCCAGCAGCTTTTCGCCTCCCGACGGCGTGTACAGGCGCAGCGCCTTTTCTAGCATCTTTACTGCAAACCTCGGGGTGACGGTAAACGACGTGTCCAATTTACTCTCCGTATTCCCGCGCAAAGTCTATCATCAGCGACGGAATGTCCACCTCGCACGTCCTTACCGTATTCTTGTATTCCGTCGTATTGTTTACCTCGTGTACCACAAAACCCCTCTCCTTGCTCTCCATCAGGTCGACTCCCACTATCTGTCCCTTTACCGCCCTTTTGGCCCTTATGCAAATCTCCTCTAGCTCCCCTGTGACCTCGCATTTTTCTGCCCTGCCGCCTAGCGCCATGTTTGTCTTCCAGGTGCCGCCTGCCGAATACCGGTATATGGCAGCAACCACGCAGTCCCCCACCATTATCGCCCTAATGTCGCGCGGCGGCCTGTCGACAAACTCTTCTAGATAGTGAACCTGGTAAATCGGATACATTGCCTCCCTGCACTCTATAATCCCCTCCGCCGAGTCGACATCATTCAGCTTTGAGATCATCCTTCCCCAGCTTCCCACAGTCGGCTTTATTATCCTGGGATACCCGTCCTTTTTGAGCGACTCTAGTGCCGCATCCTTTGAGAATGCAACGCTTGCATACGGGGTCGGCACGTCTTGCTTTTTTAGCAGCATGTGGGTGTACAGCTTGTTTCCTGCCAGTATCCCAGTCTCCAGAGAATTGATCACGTCGGCACCCATCCCCTCAAGTGCCGCAGTGGAGTGTATGTTGCGGTAATAGCTCACGCACCTTTGCAGGATTGTCCCGTAATTGTCCGCATCCCCGTCCAAATCGAGGTGCAGCTTTTTGCAGTCCGTCATTTGTATATTGACGCCCTTTTTCCTGCCAGCCTCGAGCAGTGCTTTTTCTTCCCAGCGGATGGTGTCATACAGGACAGTAACCTCGGGGGTCACTGCCCCCAATCCTCGCCGACTGTCTGGGCGGGTTTCAGATCAAAAACCCCGTCGGCCTTTACAATCTCAAAGCTTGCGCCGCACTCGGGACACGTCACAATCTCGCCCTCTAGCGCGTCGCCGGGAACGGCAATGTCTGCGTCACATTCCTTGCATTTCATCATTTCGATCCACCCTGCTGTGTTTTTTGTCATTAATTATGTTTGCCCTGAAAACCATGCTACTGCATGCGCGTGTCGCTGAGCCCGCACTCTGGACACTTCATGAGGACGGATCTTGACAGCTTTTTTTGCTCCCTCATTGCACAGCCGCAGCACGGACAGTCCATGGCCGATTCTGGGGCCACGCGCATATTATTGGTTGCATGCGGGCCTGTATCTTGATATTATTTTTTCGACCAGCCTGTCTCGCTCAGAATCGTCCCGCTCAAACATCGGATAGATTGCCACGTACAGGCTTGACTCCATACCGCACTCCAGCCAGCACTTGAAGCGCTCGTTTTTGGTGAAAAAATCCGGATTTTGCGTCTTTTTGCAGTCGCCCGCATATACGATGCTGAATGTGTCCTTTTTTTTGGCCATTACAAGATAGACGGTTTTTTCCATCGGCGGGCCCCACTCGGAGAGCGGGACTGGCCCCAGAAACTCGTACTGCAAAACCTGTATGCTCAGATTAATAACCCCCCGCACATGTCACCGGACCCTGTCCATGTACTTTGCTGGATCCTTGAGCTCCCTGGTGGTGGGCGGATTCTCAATTAGCATCTCAAACGTGTCCCTTGAATGCCTCTCGTATACGGCCCCTGTAAAGTCCTTTCCGATGCTCTTTTTTACCCTGTATGCGGACATGTCAGTCCCCATAAACGTTCCAAGATACCCGGCAAAGTCGGCGTCATTATCCAGTATGCCCTCTACCATAAACTCTGCCATCCCCTCCATTACGGTAAATGCCGCATGGTGCGCCTGAATCGGCCCGAGCCACCTCGTGTACACGTCCATCAGCTGCGGGAGCATTGCCGATATCTTTGGGTCGATCTCTATCTTTGTGTACGTCATGACCTCCGGGCCGAGCACGTTGACGATAAAGTTGTCCGGATTCAGCATAAAGAACAGGTTTGCCCTCTTTGCTATGGGAAAGTCATCCGGCACGGTCTGAAGCTGCATGTATTTGTAGAGTGGCTCCACTGTGGCCTCATCCAGCCCGAGTATTATTCCTGCCAGCTCCTCGTTTATCGCATTTACCTGCATTGCCGCCCTCTTGTTTGCCGCGTGAATCTTTTCCTGTCCGGAGTGGATGAGCTCCTCCAGTACGGTCATCTTTAGCGCGCCGATGTACCCGGAATTCACCGAATCAAACCTTGCCGCATACGGCGGGCCCTGCTTGTACAGGATTATCCTCGGATAGTTTCTCAGTATGAACTCGTTTAGGTATATCGTACCATCAAGATAGTCGCCGTACGTGGTGGATATCTTTGAGATGTACTGTATGGCGTACGTGGAATATACGAGGTACCTTGCCGCATCGCGCCCGATAAGTGAGACTATTCCTTCTTTGTCCTGCTCTGCCACTGCCAGGAACAGCTCATCCACAAAGCCGCGCGAGTCCTCAGTCGCAAAGACCTTTCTGCCCTTTAGCTTTTTGAACTCTTTCAGGCAGGCTAGCTCCAGGCCGACTCCGTCGGGTATGGCAAGCCCGGAAAACTCTTCCAGCTTTTCCCTCATTGCGGGCAGTATCCTGCGTGATGCCTCCTCGAGGCCCTCAAAGCTAGCATCAAAGCCGGCATCCTCCCGTATACGGTCGTCGAGTCCGGCAATCTCTTTTTCCTCGCCTGTCTCCACTGCGAGCTGATCCATCAGCGCCTCGGCGAACTCTTCTGACTCTGGCATTTTAACCCGTACTGCCATCCTGCCGGATTTAACACTATCTGGATTATCCCAGTCCCCATCTGGACATTACCCTGTCCTCGAGGCGCCTGAACACTATTCCGTCCACCAAAATCCCGATCCCCATTATCACCAGCATTGTGGCGATCACCTGCGATACGTCGTTTGTAAACCGCCCAATGTTGAGCAAATATCCCAGGCCCAGGTACGAGAACAGAATCTCTGCGCCAATCACGCCGCGCCACGCAAAGGCCCACCCCTGCTTGAATCCCGATATCATATAGGGAAACGCCGCCGGAATCAGTACCGCCGTAACTAGCTGGCCTCCGCGCGCCCCCATGTTGCGGGCGGCCTCTATATAGTGCGGATCAATGTTTCTGACGCCCGTATACGTGTTGATTGTAACTGCAAATACTGCGCCTATCGCAGTGACAAAGATTATCCCGCCGTCAAACGGGCCAAACCAGATCAGGGCGATTGGCACCCACGCCACGGACGGAACCGACTGCAGTCCCAGAACAAGCGAGCCTATGGTCTGGTTTACAGTCGCCACCCTGGCCATGAATATCCCGAGCGTAATCCCGCCTGCGATTGCAATCCCAAGCCCGACTAGCAGCCTCCACATGCTGGTTGCAATCCCGTAAAACAGGCTGCCATCAGCCGCGCCATACGCCAAATCCTCCATCACCTCGTAGGGCGACGGGAGTATCTCGCCTGGCCAAATGTCGGCGTCTGCCACCCCCTGCCACACCGCGACGAGTGCCACATAAAAGACGATTCTTTTTGTCTGGCCCCTCATGCCTCGTCCCTCGACTTTCTCACCTCGGGGCGCAGCTCTGAGTGTATCTGCTGCTGCACGCGGTGGAACTCCTCGCCGTCACCGTGGCGCGGCCTTGGAAAGTCTATCGCAAACTCTTTTTTCACGCTCGACGGCCTGTTGCTAAACACTGCCACCTTTGAGCCCAGCATGACTGCCTCTGCGACGTTGTGCGTGACGAACAGTATCGTCTTTTTGGTCTTTTTCCATATGAGCTGCATCTCTATTAAAAGCAAATTCCTTGTCTGCTCGTCAAGTGAGGCAAACGGCTCGTCCATGAGCAGCACGTCGGGATCCATTACTAGGGCGCGCGCGATTGCTACTCGCTGCTTCATCCCAGTAGACAGCTGGTACGTAAACGAGTCTGCAAACTTTGTCAGCTGCATCATGTCAAGGTACCTGTTGGATATCAGCGCGCGCTCGTCTTTTGGAATTCCGGCCATCTTTAGCCCAAACTCCACATTGTCAATCACCCTGAGCCACGGAAACAGCGCCCCCTCCTGGAACACCATTATCCTCTCGGGGCCAGTCGTGCTTACCTGCTTGCCGTCAAATAAAACCTCGCCCTCGTCCGGCGTGTCGAGTCCTGCCACTATCCTCAGAAAGGTCGACTTGCCGCATCCGGACGGCCCCACAATGCACACAAAGTCCCCGTCATTCACGCGGAGGTTTATGCCGCCTAGCGCCTTTAGCCGGTGCTTTTCGTGCTGAAAGTACCTTACAATGTTTCTTGCCTCAAGCTTGGCCATCTTGCTCCCCCAGTACTATGTCGTAATAAATCCCCTCCAGGCTGTATCCGTCCCTGCCAAGATACCCGAGCTCATCTGAGCGCTGCGCAAACACTGCAACAGAATCCCTGACGGGATCCGACGTTATCTCAATGTTCTCAAAGGCCTCGCCGATTATTCCCTCGCCAAACGACACCCGCAGCTCTTTTTTGAGATAGCCGCTAAAAACGTCCTGTGCCTCGCCGGGGTTTTCGTTAATCCACGACACCGTCCCGTCGTGGGCCTCCAGCCACCTTTGTATCGTTCCCGGATTCTCCCTGGCATAGTCTGCCCGCGCCACTAGCAGCACGGATGCAAACCGCCCCTCCGGCCACAGCGATTCCTCGTAAAACAGGCGGCTGCCGCCGAGATCATTTACCAGTATGGTGGCCCACGGCTCTGGCACCCACGCCGCGTCAATGTCGCCCTTTGCAAACAGCGTGTGAATCTCGGGGTTTGCCACATTGATTACTATTGTAGAGCCGCCGCGCCCTGCCGCATCCAGCCCGTTTTGCGCCATATAGCTGCGCAGCGAGACGTCCTGCGTGTTTGCAATCTGCGGTGCCGCAACTGCCTTGCCTGCCAGATCAGACGCCGCAGATATCGCCGAATCCGGATGCACCACAAAGCTAGAGCCCCCGCTTGCGGCGCCTGCCAGTATGACAATCCCGCTCTCCGAGTTCAAAAACCCGCTGAGCGCAGATCCGGGGCCCACGTACGCCACGTCTATGGCTCCGGCAAACAGCGATTCGACTGCCTGCGGCCCGCTGTCAAAAAGCCTCGTCTCGATTGCAGTTTCGCCCATACTGTCTGCAAATATTCCCCGCTCGATGCCTATCACGGGCACGGCGTGCCCTATGTTTGGAAAAAACGCGACTCTGATCCTGTCGTAATCCTCGCCCCCGCCTGCAAAAAGCAGCGCCGCCCCGACCATTGCTGCGCCTGCGCCTGCACCATACAGTATTTTCATAAAACAGCGTTATAACGGGCCGTTAAATAATGATCGGATTTTAGCTAAAGCTAGCTTGTATGACGGCGCGAATTTATCACAAAAGATAAATCCCAAAGTGCGCCCATCAGATGCGCAATGACTCGCAAAGCCATCCTTGCCTTCAGCGGCGGCCTTGATACGTCCGTCGCAGTAAAATACCTGCAAGAGGGGGGCATGGACGTAGTTACAGTTACAGTGGATGTGGGACAGGGCGGCGACCACAGGACGGTGGCCGCAAAGTCCAAAAAGCTCGGGGCAAAAAAACACTATCACATTGACGCCACAAAAGAGTTCGCCCGGGATTACGTCTTTTCGGCAATAAGGGCCAACGCGCTGTACCAGAAAAAATACTGCCTGGCCACCGCGCTTGCAAGGCCGCTGATTGCCTCCAAGTTTTTGGACGTTGCAAAAAAGGAGAATGCCGACGCGCTGGCGCACGGCTGCTCCGGCAAGGGAAACGACCAGGTGCGCTTTGATGTCGCAATGCACGCGCACTCTGAGCTGGAGATAATTGCGCCAATCCGGGACATGAACCTGGACCGGGAGGCCGAGCTAGAGTTTGCGGCCCGGCACGGAATAGAAATCGACGGCGTCGCAAAAAAGTTCAGCATTGATCAAAACCTCTGGGGGCGCGCAATAGAGGGCGGCGTACTGGAGGATCCGTACTGCGAGCCGCCGGCAGAGGCCTTTATCTGGGTCGGGACAAAAAACCTGCCAAAGAGGCCCTCGTACATGGAGGTGAGGTTCCGGCGCGGCGTCCCGGTGGCCATAGACGGAAGGGCGCTGGGCCCCGTACAGATAATCGAGTATGCAAACAAAAAGGCCGGCGCCGCCGGAGTCGGGATTATAGATCACATAGAGGACAGGATAGTCGGGATAAAGTCGCGCGAGGTATACGAGACGCCCGGCGCAGTATGCATGATAGAGGCGCACGCCGATCTTGAAAAGATGGTGCACACCACGCACCAGCTGCGATCAAAGTCGGCAATAGACGAGCAGTGGGCGTGGCTTGTATATTCCGGGCTGTGGGACGATCCGCTGAGGCGGGATCTGGAGGCCTTTATCAACAGGAGCCAAGAGTGCGTGAGCGGAACCGTCCGGCTCAGGATGTTCCAGGGCTCAATGAGGGTCGTGGGGCGCAAATCCGAGCACTCTTTGTACAGCCGGAATGCTGCGACGTACGGCGCCGGCTCGGCTTTTGATCAGAGGCTTGCCAGGGGCTTTGTCGCGCTGTGGGGTATGCAATCAACAGAAGCTAATAAATTACAAGAGAAAATTTCAAAAAAAACATGAACTGCCCGGAATGTGACGCGCGTCTAAACCTTCCAGACGATGCCGCAGTGGGGGAGATTGTCTCCTGTCCTGATTGTGGGGCCGACTATGAGATTTCAAGCAAGCAGGGATCTGACATAGCGCTAAAGCAAGCAGAAGCTGTCGGCGAAGACTGGGGGGAGTAATGCCAAAGATCTGCATCGCCTTTGACCGCCTGAGACTGGAAGAAAAGATGCTTCAAAAGGAGGCCGCCGGCCTGGGATACGCCGTATCCATGCTTGATGCAAAGTCCGTGCGGCTTGACACCGAGAGCGCCAGGGGGGACTATGATCTTGGCGACGTGGTGATGGGCAGGTGCATCAGCTATTTCCGGGGCCTGCACCTGGCGGCTGCGCTGGAGTTTCTGGACGTTGCCGTGTGCAACACGTTTGCAGTGGCGCAGGGATGCGGCAACAAGATGCTCATGACGATGATGCTAAAAAAACACAACGTGCCCACGCCGAGGACGTACTTTGCATTCTCAAAGGACTCTGCCATACAGCAGATAGAATCCGCCGGATACCCGCTGGTCATAAAGCCGGTAATCGGAAGCTGGGGCCGCGGCGTAATGCCGGTAAGGGATCGCGACACGATGGATGCGATTATAGAGACCCGCGAGATATCTGACACGTCATACGACAGGATATACTATCTTCAGGAGCTAGTCCGGCGCCAGTCGCGCGACATACGCGTAATTGCGATAGGCGGCAGGGCGATAGCCGCAATGTACAGGTATTCGAAGGACGGCGCCTTTAAGACAAACATCGCACTCGGGGCCACGCCTGAGCTCTGCGAGATCACGCCGGAGATTGAGGAGCTTGCCGCCGCATCCTCCGACGCAGTAGGCGGGGGGATACTGGGAATAGACATGATGGAGGACCAAAAAGACGGCCTGCTGGTCCACGAGGTAAACAATACCGTAGAGTTCAGGGGTTTGGCCGGCGTAGCCGGGGCCAACATTCCAAAGGAGATAGTCGAGTTCGTCGCGCGACACGTTAGGAAATAAATTATACCCTGCTTGTTGCTAGTTCGGCATGAAGGTGGGAATAGTCGGGGCGTCCGGATACGTGGGGGGCGAGACGCTGCGCCTTTTGATAAACCACCCCAAAGTCGAGATTGCCGCCGTCACGTCGCGCAAGCACGCAGGCGAATACCTGCACAGGGTGCAGCCAAGCCTCAAGGGCTTTACCGACATGACGTTCTCTGAGCTAAACTATGACCGGCTGTCTGACAGCTGTGATCTCGTATTTACCGCAGTGCCGCACGGGACTGCCACCGAGATAGTAAAGGCCCTGTATGACCGGGGCGTCAAGATTGTCGATCTCAGCGCCGACTATCGGCTTCACGACCCGGATGACTATGACAGGTGGTACGGATGGAACCACCCCCACCCCGAATACCTGCCAAAATCCACCTTTGGCGTCCCAGAGCTGCACCGAGACGCGATAAAAAATGCGCAGCTCGTCTCGTGCCCGGGATGCATGGCAGTGACGTCGATTCTTGCGCTGGCGCCGCTGATTCGCAATAAAATGGTCGACACGGACCACATAATTGTGGACTCCAAGATAGGCTCGTCTGGCGCAGGCTCCGGCGCCGGCACGTCGCACGCAATGCGCGCAGGCGTCATTCGGCCGTACAAGCCTGCAAAGCACCGGCACACCGGCGAGATAGAGCAGGAGCTCAGCGAGATTGCCAAATCCCGCATACGCGTCTCGATGAGCCCGCACGCAGTCGACGTCGTCCGCGGAATCCTGTGCACCAACCACACGTTCATGATAAAAAAGACAGACGAAAGGGAGCTCTGGAAGATGTACCGCCAGGCGTACGGCGATGAAAAGTTCGTCAGGCTGATCCGGGACAAAAAGGGCGCCTACAAGTTTCCGGATCCAAAGTTTTTGGTGGGCTCGAACTTTTGCGACATTGGATTTGACATAGACGAGGACAACAACAGGCTGATTGCGCTTTCGGCATCTGACAACCTGATGAAGGGCGCCGCAGGCTCTGCCATACAGAACATGAACGTAATGTCCGGATTCGACGAGATGAGCGGCCTCCGCTACACGCCGCTGACGCCGGTATAGGCATGATTACGGTAAAAATCGGCGGAAGCGTAGTTGACAGCATGCACCCGTCTGCGATATCGGACATAAAGTCCGTGCTGCAAAAAGAAAAGCTGGTCCTGGTCCACGGCGGCGGCAAGGAGGTGACGCGGGTCTGCGAGCAGCTCGGCAAGACGCCGCAGTTTGTGACCTCGCCGAGCAGGATCAAAAGCAGGTACACCGACAGGGAGACCATGGACATATTTACAATGGTAATGTCCGGCAGAATAGGCAGTACGATAGTGCAGATGCTGCAGCAAAACGGAATCAACGCAGTGGGGCTCAACGGCATGGATGCCATGACGATACGGGCGGTGCGCAAGAAAAGGCTCCTCATAATAAACGAGCGGGGCCGCAAGCAGGCAATCGACGGGGGATACACAGGCAAGATATCTGCGGTAGACACCGGACTCGTGCAGTCGCTATTAGACGCGGGGATAACCCCGGTGATATCGCCGATAGCCGCAGGCGAGCAGTACGAGTTTCTCAACATTGACGGGGACCGGACGGCAGCGCACGTGGCAGGCGCGCTGGGATCCGACAGGGTGATATTTGTCACCGACGTGGACGGCCTGCTAGTGGACAAAAAGACAGTACCGAGCCTCACGCTGGCAGAGGCAAGGCAGATCCGCCCCCAGATAGGCCCCGGAATGGAAAAAAAGATCCTGGCCTCAATTGAGGCCCTCGAGATGGGCGTAGGCGAGGCGCTGATTGCCAACGGGCAAAAAGAAAATCCTATAACGTCTGCCATCTCACACGACAGGTGCACGGTAATTCATGATGACTGAAGACGAGTTTATGGGGAATCTCTACCAGAGGTTCCCAGTCACGGTTGCAAGGGGGGAGGGTGCGCACGTGTGGGATGAGGACGGCAAAAGGTACATTGACTGCATGGGCGGCTATGGCGTCGCCCTGGTGGGCCACCAAAACAGGAGGGTGTCTGAGGCCATAAGGTCGCAGCTGGGCCGGATAATCACGGTCCACAGCTCGCTGTACAGCAAGACGCGCGAGGAGTTTCTGGGGCGCCTCGTGGGCGTGGCGCCAAAAGGCCTCTCGCAGGTGCACCTCAACAACAGCGGCGCCGAGTCCGTCGAGGCCGCAATAAAGTTTGCAAAAAAGTTCACCGGCAGAAAAAAAATGGTCGCAATGCGCGGCTCTTACCACGGCAAGTCCCTCGGGGCGCTGTCCCTTACGTTTAACCCAAAGTACAAAAAGAGCTTCGGGCCGCTCATCGAGGGCGTCTCGTTTTCTGCGTTTGGGGACGCAGAGGCGCTGCGCAAAACGGTGGACGGCGAGACTGCGCTTGTAATAATGGAGCCCATACAGGGCGAGAGCGGCATACACGTGGCACCCGACGGGTTTTTGCAGGAGGCAAGGAGGATATGCGATAAAAGCGGGGCGCTTTTGATATTCGACGAGATACAGTCCGGACTGGGACGGACGGGCAAGATGTTTGCGTCTGAGCACTGGGATACCGCACCGGACATTATGTGCCTTGCAAAGGGGATTGCCGGCGGCGTGCCGATGGGGGCCACGCTGGTCCGGCCGGACATACTAGGGTGCATGGGCAAGGGCGAGCACTCCTCGACGTTTGGCGGCAACCCGCTTTCGTGCGCCGCAGGAATCGCCACACTTGACGCACTGGAGCGCGACGGGCTGGTGGATAATGCGCGCACCGCAGGTGCGAGGCTCATCGGGGGCCTGCAAGAGCTGCAAAAAAAGCACAAGATAATCCGTGAGGTCCGCGGGATGGGCCTGATGATCGGCGTAGAGTTAAAGTTCGAGGTGCGCGATATAATCATGGACGGCATAAAAAACGGCCTCCTGCTCTTGTATTCCGGCCGGAACATACTGCGGTTCCTGCCGCCGCTGGTGATATCCGGGCAGGACATTGCAAAGGTTTTAGAGACACTGGATGATCTTTTTTCCAGGGAGGAGCGGCGCCATAATGTTTAAGGACAAGACGGACGAAAAGATAATAGAGTTTTTGCGCAACGACTCGCGCGAGTCCTTTGTGGACATTGGCAAAAAGCTAAAGCTCTCAGAATCCGCCGTCCGCCGCAGGGTAAAGAACCTCATAGACGGAAAGATAATCACAAAGTTTACGATAAACATAGGCGAGGAGAACACCACCAAGGCCATAGTGCTCGTCTCAGTCGACTCGATGACTGACACCGCAAAGGTCTCCTCAAAGCTCACAAAACTTGACAGCGTGCGGACGGTATACGAGATTACGGGCCAGTACGACATTACGGTGATAATGGGCGCCCCCAACATTGCAGAGATAAACTCCAGCATTGATGCGCTGCGCAAGATTCCCGGAGTCACTGACACAAACACTGTGATAATACTCCGCACCATCGAGTGATGCGATAACCGGCACTGCCGGCTGCAACGCCTGCCGATTCTGCCGGCGGGGGCGACGAAAACAACGAAATCAGTACGAATATGTTTATAAAACGTGAAATATGCACCGAAATCTGCAATGAATGATCCGAATTACCACGCAGACCGGTACAACGAGTACGAGGAGGGAAGAAAGGACATACGCGTGCTTGACAGCACCCTGCGCGAGGGCGAGCAGCACCCCGGCGTCTCCTTTACCAACAAGCAGCGCATCCAGATTGCGTGGATGCTTGACTATTTCGGCGTAGACCAGATAGAGATCTCGCCGATAGTCTCAGGCGACCACCGGGATGCTACCAGGACCATAATAAAGCAGGGCCTCAAGGCCGACATTGTCTCGCACGGCCGCGCGCTAAAAAAGGACATCGACGTCTCGCTGAGCTGCGATGCCGCATGGGTCGCCGCATACCTCGGAGTCTCCGACGTGCACCTGAGGGACAAGCTGCGCATCACCCGCGGGGAGGCCCTAGAGCGCGCAGTAAGTACAGTAGAGTATGCAAAGTCGCACGGCCTGAAGATAAGGTTTACAGTGGAGGACGGAAGCAGGGCGGATCCAAAGTTTTTGATCCAGGTCTGCAGGGCCATAGAGGAGGCCGGAGTCGACAGGATAAGCCTGCCTGACACGGTCGGCATAATGCGCCCGATTGGAATGCGCAACTTTGTGGGCATGGTGCGCAAGGAGATCGGCGTGCCGCTTGACGTGCACGTCCACAACGACATTGGCTTTGCGCTGGCAAACGCCTTTGCCGCATGCGAGGCAGGAGCTGATCAGATTCACACCACGATTGACGGCATCGGCGAGAGGACGGGAATCCCGGCGCTTGCCGAAGTGGCCGTCGCGCTGACCTACCTGTACAAGTCCGCAAACGATTTCCGGCTGGACATGCTGCAGGATCTCTCGAGGCTGATTGAGGACTATACGTCCATCCGCCCGTACGACTCAAAGCCGATAGTCGGCTCGTCGGCATACAAGCACAAGGCAGGAACGCACCTTGCGGCCATACTGAGAAACCCTGCGGCATACGAGCCGATTCCCCCGCGCGTGGTGGGCAACAGGCGCAGGATAGTGTTCGGCGAGCTGGCGGGAAAATCCGGCGCCGCATACCTAATGTCGCTGCTGGGGCTGGAAAAAAACGACGAGCAGGCAAGGGCAGTCGCAGCCGGCCTGAAGGGACTGAGGATGGGGGACCTGATAGAGATTCCACTCGAGGACGGCCTTGAAAGGAGAATCTCAGGCAGGGGATCGGCTGCCGAAAAGGCCAGAGGCGGCAGCAGGGACGGGACTGTGCGCCCCGGCCGCAGGGCCGCGCACCACTAGTTTTTTAAGAGATTCCGCCGTGGCAGGAGATCATGGAAGGCGACGAGTATTTTTTCAACTTTTCCTTCTTCAAGCTGGATCCAAAGTGGAGGTGGATGGCGGATCTGGCAAAGGAAGAGTCCGCAAGGGAGGTGGAAAACGTGATCAGAAACACGGGCATAATGTTCCGCTCGTACTCGACTCTGGGGCTGCGCAACGATGCCGACTTTCTTTTCTGGTTTGCCGCGCACAGCGTGGATGAGATTCAAGACGCAGTATCAAAGCTGCACCTTACGGTGTTTGGCAAGTACATTGCGCCCTCCCTTACGTACCTGTCGTGCACCAGGCCGTCAATGTACGCCCAAAAGGCAGGCGAGCTCTCGTTTGTGGCAGGCGGCGAGCCGAAAAAATACGCAGTCGTCTATCCGTTTACAAAGTCAAGGGAGTGGTATCTCTTGCCCGCAGAGCAGCGCCAAAAGATGATGGAGCAGCACATTGCAGTCGGCAAAAAATACCCCGGAATAACCCTCAACACCACGTACTCCTTTGGGCTGCATGACGAGGACTTTATGCTGGCATTCGAGTGCGACGACCTGAGGCAGTTTCAGAACCTGATAATGGATCTGCGTGAGACTGCAGTCTCGCGCCACATCATAACGGACACGCCGATGATAGTGTGCGTCAAAAAGGATATTATTCCCCTTGTATCCAGCCTTGGATAGTGAAATCACTCAAAGAGTGGGCCACCGTAATTGGCGCGCTCAAAGACGGCAGGCAGACTGTAATACTTCGCAAGGGCGGCATACGGGATGCGGCATCGGGATTCGTGCTAGAGTCCGAAAAGTTTTTGCTCTTTCCCACGTACGAGCACCAGATGCCGGCCAGCATAAAAAAAGAGTTCCATCCGTATTTGGATGCCGTAAGGGACAGGCCTGCAGGCGTAATCAGGATGGACTCGTACGCGCAGGTGCTGGCGCACGCCGACGTTTCATCGCAGGAAAAAATTGACGCGCTGGACTCGTTTCACATCTGGAGTGCCGACTATGTCCGCTCTAGGATGGACTGGCATCCGGAAAGATCGCTAAAGGCCGTGTTTCTCAGGGTGTTCGGTATAAAGGCCATCGAGGTGCCGATGACTCCGGAACACGCCGGCTGCAAGTCCTGGATAGACATAAATGCTGAAATTCCGCCCGGACAGTCGGCCTTGGGGGACTCTGAGATTCAAAAGCTGCTGCAAAGGTTCGGGGAGCTGGCAAGTTGAGGTATAATGCGCTGGGAAAAAGCGGCATAAAGGTATCGGAGATTGGCTTTAGCGGCTGGAGCATTGCCATGAACTGGTGGGGCAAGGAGATCGGCGAGGACGAGGCAAAAAGAATGCTAAAAAGGGCGTATGACCTGGGGATTAACTTTTTTGAGACAGGGGACATGTACGGCGGGGGAAAAAGCGAGAGGATAATCGGCGAGGTCTTTGCAGGCATGCGTGATGAGGTCGTAATATCCACAAAGTTCGGCTATGACTTTGGCGGCGCAGAGCAGATAGGGCACAGCGAGCTGCCGCAGCGCTTTGATTCGGACTTTGCCCAAAAGGCGCTAAGGGCCAGCCTCGATAGGCTGCAGACGGACCATGTGGACGTGTACGGGCTGCACAATCCAAAGCTGGGCCACGTACGGGACGATGCGATATTCGGGACGCTGCGCGAGTTTATCGCCCAAAAAAAGACGGGGGCGTGCCAGGTGGCGCTAGGGCCTGCGATAGGGTGGCTGCAAGAAGGGCTGGAGGCCGTAAAGCGCCCGGAGATTAGCGCAATCCAGACAGTCTATAACATACTGGAGCAGACGCCCGGAAACGAGCTGCTCGGCGAGGCTGCGCGCAACGGCGCGGGAATCCTGGTGCGGGTTCCCGATGCGTCTGGCGTCCTGACAGGAAAGGTGGACGCAGATACAAAGATTGACGAAAAGGACCACCGCTCGGTCCGAAAGGGCAGGTGGATTGCAGAGTCGCTCAAAAAGATAGAACAGCTAAAACCAATAGCCGGCAGAAACGGCCTTTCCATTACAGAGCTTGCAATAAAGTTCATCCTATCAAAGGGGGGGATATCATCGGTGATACCCACCGTCGTGGGAACAGACGAAATCGAGGACTTTGCGGCAATGTCCGACGGACGGTATGTCGGGGATTCGGACATGCAAGAGATTGCCGCCATATACGCAGGCTGGCCGCCGTACGAGCTAAAGGCAACTGCCTGATGGCGCCTGACAGGAAAAAGACGGGGGATCTCATACGGTGCATGAGGCTTGCCCGCATAGGCTCGCGCCGCAGGTGGCAGTCCATGGCAAAAAGGCTCGACCATACGAGGGAGCTTGGCGCAGACGATCTGCGGTATCTTGCCTCGATGGCTAGGACCTACAAGAACATGGGGGTGACGCGCAGGAGCAGGATATTCCACGTGGCGCTCTCCGAGCACGACACGAGGCCGCCGTGCGCCTCCTGCGGCAGCATGTCACGGTTTTACTGCAACATGAACGACCTGTACTATTGTGACTGCCACATTGTGGGACACGACGAAAACGAGCTGTGATTACGCGGCGATTCCCGGCGTGCCCTGTTCTGTGAAATATTCCACCCTGGTCTTTTTGAACTCGCGCGAGCTAAACAGTATGGTGTAATCCTCTACTCCGATCTGCGACTGGATGGTCTTTGCCATCTGTCTTGCCTCGTCTTCGGACTTGCAGTGCGTCATGGAAAAGACATTGTACGGCCAGTCCGGATAGACGGGCCTCTGATAGCAGTGGCTTACCTGCGGAAACGCGCCCAGCTGCTCGCCGACTGCGGCAATCCTGTCCTCTGGCACCCTCCAGACTATCATTCCGTTGGCGGTAAAGCCTGCGTCCCTGTGGCGCAGAATCGCAGCAAACCTGCGCATGACGCCAATCCCCTCGTAATGGCGCAGCCTGTCAAATATCTGCTGCTCTGTCATGCCGAGGCTTTCTGCCGCCGGCAAAAACGGCCTGTCTATCACTGCGAGATCCTTTTGCAGCTGCCTGACGAACTCTTTGTCGTCCTCAGTCGGGACAAACTCTGTGTCCCTTACTGCCTTTTTTCTCTCAGTCGGCTTTATGTCGTGCTTTTTGCCCTCCACCATGTCGAGCTTTACGCCAATCTTGAATAGCTGTATGGTCGGAAGCATCCGGATTTTTAGAATGCCGGGAATCTTTGTAAATTTGTCAATCTCGCATTTGAGGTTCCCCCCGGGGGGCACTGCCAGCGTAAACCACAAATTAAAGTCGTGCTTTCTCTCGTAATTGTGGCTGACCCCGGGATGCCGATTTACCTGCTCTGCCACGTCCTCTAGGCTTTCTGGTGCGGTCTTTGCTGCCACAAGGGAGCTCTTGTAGCCGAGCCTTCGCGTGTCAAATATGGCGCTAAGCTGCCTGAGTATGCCGGCCTTTTTGAGCTGCATTATGCGCGACTTTGCGTCTTTTGGCGCAATGCAGAACTTTTTTGCAATCTCGTCGTACGGCCTTGCGACAAGGGGAAACGTCCACTGGATCTCGTTGAGAATCTCCCTGTCCAGATCGTCCATCTGTGGTAGGGCGCATCAGTGCAATTAAAAGTGTAGCGAGAAATCCCTGGGGGCGCATCAGCTCGTGACCGTGCCCAGTCCGCCGCCTGCCGCGGCGTTTTTTATCTCCCTTGCAATGCGCCTGCCCATGCTCATCTGTTCGCCATACAGCAGATTATAGTACGGCGAGCCGTCCATGTAGATGTTTGTGCCGGCCACTATCCTCGCTGAGAACTCAAATGCGGTAAACTTGCCGTTCTCGTCGTACACCCCCTCGATGCAAAACGGCCCCGTCATCTGGGATCCCACCAGGCTTTTTGTCGCCGCAACAAACCTCTCGCCCATGGAATATGCCTCCTCGAGCAGCGATTCGCGCAGCACGATTGCCGTGTTTCCTATCACGTTAAAGGAGGGAATCTTGTCGTGCTTTATCTGGACGGACGACGGGATTCTGGCCAGGCTCTCAATGTCGGACTCGTGGCGCTGGTCTGCACCGAAAAACTCTGTCTGGCCGGTCAGCGGGGAGTAGAAAAACTGCAAATATGCCAGCACGCCGGGTGCGTATTCCTGTATGTACAGGTCCTCGTCTTTGGATATCGTGCCCTGTGCGACTAGCGCGTCGCGCTTGCCGTCATAGTCATCCTTGCTTGTGGCCAAAAAATATCCCTTTCCGCCTGCCGCGCCGTGCCTCTTTACGATTACCAGCGAGTCAATCTCTTCTGGCCGCTTTACGCTTCCGGGCACGGCAAGGCCTGCCTCCTGCATCAGGCGCTCCTTCATGTTCCTGTCTGACTCCCACCTCAGGACCCACCTGTTTCCAAACACCGGCGTCTTTATCGACTCGATCTGCTCTGGCGTCATTTGCGCAATCAGCGTGCCGTGCGGAATCAGCACCGACTCGTTTTGCTCCAGTACCGACTGGCACTCTTGCCCCAAAACCTCGGAAAATTCGTCCACCAGAAAAAACTCGTCGATAAAGTTAAACCGCCTGTACAGCCCTTCGCGCCTTTTCTCGCAGACCAGAACGGTCCTGAATCCCTCGTCCTTTGCGCCCTTTAGCACCTGTAGCGCGCAGTGGGAGCCAAGCGTGGCAACGGAGGTCATGGCACGCCTTGGGGCGGTTCTCCTTATGAATTATGTGCGCCGGACACATAGTTGAACACCTCGTCTATGATCTCGATTGTAATCTCGGACCTCATGGAATCCGGGACTGCCTTTGTGACAAAGTCAATCAGCGAGGTGTTTTCTGGCAGCGAGCCGTCCCTCTGGTATAACGAGTATACAGCAATCCCGTTGGCGACTAGCGCGATTGCCTTTTCTCTTTGCGAGAGGGCCATGGCGTCCGTCGCGCGGGCCTATATTTAATTGAGGCATGGTGCGTGCAGCACACATGAAGATGCGCGCGATGGTCCTCTCTGAGCTGGGCCCGATAGAGGGCAGGCCGCTAAAGCTGACTGAGATTCAGCGGCACGAAATCAAGAGGCCAAACGAGATGCTCATAAGGATTCAGGGGTGCGGCGTGTGCCACTCGCAGCTGCACGGTATAGAGGGGGACTGGAAGGATCTTGGAATCCCGCCTGTGCTTCCCACCGTTCCCGGCCACGAGCTGGTAGGCGAGATAGTCGAGATCGGCCCGGCAGTCACAAAGTTCAAGCCCGGGGATCGCGCCGGAATCTCGCCGCTGCTAGAGTCGTGCATGAAGTGCCAGTACTGTACGGAGGGAAAAGAGCAGCTCTGCGAGTCGATGCAGGTTCTAGGCGAATCCCTCAAGGGCGGCTATGCCGAATATGTCACGGTGACTGAGGATTTTGCCACCCCGGTTCCGCCGGGGATGGCCCCCGAGTATGCCGCGCCGCTGTTCTGCGCGGGAATCACCGCGTACAAGGCAGTCAAGGCAAGCGAGCCCGTACGCGGAAAAAAAATCGGAATCTTTGGCATAGGCGGGGTGGGACACATGGCAGTGCAGTTTGCGCGCCTCGAGGGAATGCGCATTGTCGCGCTGTCCCGCAGCCAAAAGCACCTGCGGGTGGCCGAAAAGCTCGGCGCCGCAGAGACCGTACAGTTTGGCGCGGATCAAAACAAGGTGCTCGGGGAGCTAGAAGAAAAGATGGGACTGCTTGATGCCGCAATAGTGTTTGCGCCATCAGATGCTGCCACGGACACTGCGATAAAGTCCGTCAAAAAGGGCGGCCTGATAGTGGTCGGTACAATAGGCAAGATATCGGGCTTTGTGGCATTTGAGGAAAAGACAATCCGGGGGACCCTGATTGGCTCGAGGGACGACATGCGCGAGGTGGTGAGGCTTGCGCACGAGCACGACCTCTCGGTGATATCCGAGTCGTACCCGCTAGAGCAGGCAAACGAGGTCCTAGCCAAGCTTAAAAACTCTGAAATAGAGGCGAGGGCTGTACTAATTCCCTGACATGCAAGACAGCAACGGACTGGAACCATTTGAGAATGCCGCAGACACGGTGCTTGAGCTTCCGGGGATGCGCTTTATCGGCGTAATCAACAAGATGGGCAAGCTTGTGGTGGGCAGGTTCAAAAAGGGGGTAAAGTCGCACCTCAGCGACAGGGAAAACGGCATGGCATACATGGAGTTTGCAATGGAGGTGTTTCTCAGAGAAGAGTTTGACGAAAAGCTCGGCCCGATAGAGTACGTGCTATCAAAGAGAAAAAAGATCAGCATAATCAGCATGCCTGTCGGCAATTACCTGCTCTTGATATCCGCAGAGCGCGACGCCGACGTGGACGGAATAGTGGGGCTTGCAGGCCGAATATTTCCCGGGGTGATTCGCGACGCCGGCTCCCTTAAATAAGCGCCGAATAGTTTTTCATGCATGCAGTGCAGGAGGTGCCACCACACAAACGAGGCCCACAGGAGCTCCGCTGCGAGCTCGTCGCTGTTCGGACTCGGCCCGTGCGGGATTCCAGAGTGCACCTGTCCGGAGTATCAGGACGCCATAAAAAAGATAGACGAGGATCTCTTATAGGCGTAAATGATTCATATACGCCGCAGGGCCGGCAATCACATGAAGAAACACTCGTCTGCCGATGAGACAAGAAAAAACCTGGACATACTGCTGGCCAGGATCAACGCCCTGGAGGTGGGAACATCAGACAGGGGCCAAAAGGGGATGCTTGGCGTGCTGCGGGTGCTAGTAGACGCCCAGATACACTCGGTAAACGAGTTTGAGCACCTCAAAAAGGCCATAGACCTGCTGACACTTGAGCTCTTTGATGTGAAAAACCGCACGGCCTCGGTGGCGCATAAGGATTAAAGATTGGACGCGCAGCATCTGTAGTGATGGATTACAAGCTCACCTCTGAGGACAAGGAGCGCGTCGGGCTCCTCGGCACTGTCTCAAAGCGCGGGCTGCGCACGCTGGACTTGCAGCAGCTAAAGAGGCTCCAGGTGCTGGTTGAAAAAAAGGACTATACGCACAGCAAAAAAGCCCAGAGATCCAAGACAAAGCTTTTGGCAAAGATTAACACGGCCATATACGAGGCAGAAGAGGGGCGGCGGATGTGACATCACGCCGTACGGGTGCGCCTGCATTATGCCGTGTGTTCGCGCCCTGATTCCGCATTACAGCTGCAATACTTGTGCATTTTTTTGCCCCCGGCCGCCGTCTTTGCACACGTCCGGCAATCTGCCTGCCCTGAATTAATCTCGGATTTTGGCCGGAGCTGCGCTTGCAGCAAGACGTACAATCAGACCGTTTGAGCTGGGAAATGCCCTGCTGGTGACAAGATAACTGCCAAAGCCAGGTATTAGGCCACCACCTGTCTTGCCTAAAAGACAGACATGATGCAAAATTTGCGCCTAATTGCGGTGGAATGTGACCTCTTACAAAGCCAGTTCAAATAGATTTATAAATCTGCATTCCAATAGTTGTAATTGGAATGGATGACAAACTAATTCGGGATGGATTTGATGGTTTAAATACCAAATTTGACTCGTTAAATGTGGAAATACAAAATAATAATATTAGCATAAAAACGATGAGGGATGACATTAACACAATGAGGGGTGACATTAACACAATGAGGGGTGACATTAGCACCATCAAAGCAAATACACTGCAAAATTGTGAAAAAATAGACAGTTTGACAAAAAATGTCGAGGCAATCAAGACCATTCTTGAAAAGTCAAAATAATTTCTGATCGCCTGCCAATCTTGGACAATACTCAAACCCGTGTGCGTGCAGATTCTGGAATTTCCAGCCGCCAGGTGGCCGGCAAGTAGATAAATACCGATTACAACCTTGGATGCCGTGGCACAAAACAGCCTTGCACGTGAGACAAGCCCGTACCTACTGCAGCATGCCGGCAATCCCGTGCAGTGGCACGCCTGGAACGACGAGGCGCTGCAAAAGGCGCGCAGCCAGAACATGCCGATTTTTCTGAGCATAGGGTACAGCTCGTGCCACTGGTGCCACGTGATGGCGCACGAGTCCTTTGAGAACGAGGACGTTGCAAAGATAATGAACGAGAACTTTATCAACATAAAGGTCGACCGCGAGGAGCGGCCCGACATTGACGACATTTACCAACAGTCCTGCCAGCTGTCCACCGGACAGGGCGGGTGGCCGCTCAGCGTCTTTCTGACGCCGGATCAGAGGCCGTTTTACGTGGGGACATACTTTCCCGTCCTGGATTCGTACGGGAGGCCCGGATTTGGCAGCATACTGCGGCAGCTTGCACAGGCGTGGGCAGAAAAGCCCGACGACATAAAAAAATCCGCGCAGAAATTCGTCGCGTCGCTGCAGATGCCGGCCCGGACCGTCCCCTCAAAGCTGGAGAGAATAGTGCTTGACGAGGCCGCAGTGAACCTGCTGCAGATGGGGGATGCCACGTACGGCGGATTCGGGCGGGCGCCAAAGTTTCCAAGCTCTGCGAACATTTCCTTTTTGTTCCGGTACGCGAAAATCTCGGGAATCTCAAAGTTCTCAGAGTTTGCGCTAAAGACGCTGGTAAGGATGGCAAAGGGCGGGATATTTGATCAGATAGGCGGGGGCTTTCACCGCTATTCGACTGACGCAGCATGGCTGGTCCCGCACTTTGAAAAGATGCTGTACGACAATGCGCTAATGTCGGTGTGCTATGCCGAGGCGTTCCAGATAACAAGGGATCCCTTCCACCTCAAAATAATGGAAAAGACGCTCAATTACGTGCTCGGCGAGATGACGTCGCCTGAGGGCGGCTTTTATTCGGCGCAGGATGCCGACTCTGAAGGCGGTGAGGGGACGTTTTATGTCTGGACAAAGGGCGAGATCAGGGACATACTCGGCGCAGATGCAGACGCGTTCTGCCTGTACTATGACGTGACTGACGGCGGAAACTGGGAGGGAAGATCAATCCTGTGCAACAATGTGCGCCGCTCCGCAGTAGAGTTCCAGTGCGGAAAATCCGGCGACGAGCTCGACGAGCTGCTGGGGCGGTGCGCAGGCAAGCTGCTCGAGGCGCGCTCAAAGAGGGCGCCCCCGGGCCTTGATGACAAGATAATAACGTCGTGGAACGCGCTAATGATAACTGCGCTTGCAAAGGGCCACCGCGTGTCGGGTGATTCCGGCTTTCTTGACGCCGCCAAAAGATGCGTCGAGTTTATAGAATCGCGCCTGCATGACGGCGCAATGCTGCGCATATACAAAGACGGGCAGGCAAAGATACGCGGCTATCTTGAGGATTATGCATACTATGCAAGCGCGCTGCTTGACGTCTTTGAGGCAGACCCCGAAAGAAGATACCTGCAGGGGGCGCAGGCGCTCGGATCGTACATTGTGGATCATTTCTGGGATCCTGAGAGCAAGAGTTTTTTCATGACCGCCGATGACTATGAAAGCCTGATAGTCCGGCCAAGGAGCCGCCACGACCTGTCGATGCCGTCTGGAAACTCAGTCGCAGCCTCCTTGCTGCTGCGATTATTCCACCTCACGCAGGACGCAAGGTTCCTTGAGGTGTCCGTACAGGCGATGGAGTCGCAGGCACAGTCCGCAGCCGAAAACCCGTTTGCGTTCGGGCACATGCTAAATGCGATCTATATGTACGTGCAAAAGCCCGTAGAGATTACGGTCCTTGGCGCAGGCGGGCCAATTGCAAGATCACTCTCGCAGAGATTCATTCCCGAATCCATCCTGGTCACGGTAAACAGTCCCGCACAGCTCGACTCGCTGTCGTCGCTTGCGTTTTTTGCAGGCAAGAGCTTTGCAGATGCAGAGACTGCGTTTGTATGCAGGGATTTTTCGTGCTCCACTGCGCTGGGGACTGTGGCCCAAGTCGAGGCACTGCTATGATGCGTGCCCCATAAAACCCGCGGCGGGCTATTTTGTCTTGAGGTCGATCTCGACTATCTGCCCCACCTGGGGATGGCCCATCTTTTCATACCTGTTCTTTGGCATGGTTATGTTTATCGCAGTCTGCTGGTAGCTCTTTACCTTGATTGTCGGCTGGGCCTGCAGGATTGCGTTTAGCAGCGGCATTACCTGATCCTTGGTGTCTGAGTCTAGCGTCTTTGCAACGTTCTCCTTTATCATCTGTTTTTGCGATATCGGCTCTGTGTTTACGTTCTCGACTAGCGAAAGCTGCACCATCCTCCCGTTGTCTATAATCTGCTGTACCCTGAACTCGTTTATCTCTGACATGCGTCAAGTCCCGCATGTTTTGCATTTATCTCTACCTAACTGCCATAAACAGGCTAAACACGGCAAGAACCACAGCAGAGCCCACGCCCAGGCCGAATATCACCTTGCTTCCTTCCACGACAGGCTACCGGCGCTTCAAATATGATGTTTTTGATCCCGCCGTGACGGGCACTCGCGCCGTGACTTGCCCGGCGCCGTACGACATCGGCCGGACCCGGCGCATAATCCAAACGCCTCCCGAATCCGGCCTGTTGCCGGCACGCGCCCAAAGATTTTATGCGTGTACGACAACCCGATTCATTGTCCTACAGGCGGTTCATGAAAATGCAAAGGCAGACAGGCTATTTGATCTCAAATACGCAGAGGCGGTAAAATACTATAACATGGTGCTCAAAATCGAGCCGGATGTCATACCTGTCATGGTGAGCATGGACATGGCGTGCCGGCGTGCCGGGGGATCCGACCCCGTCACGCAGCGCTTTTTGGAGACAAGCGGCATTGACCTGTTAGAGCTGTACATCTGGGCCCGGATGTTTGCAGATGCAAAGCAGTTCATAAGGGCCATCGACGCCCTTAAAACCATTGCAGCGCTATATCCTGGCAACCACATAATCCTTTACGACATGGGTGCGATGTTTTACGGCTATTATTCAAAAAATCCGAGCAAAAAGCTGCTTGAAGAGGCCCTAGAGTGCTGTGAGGGGTCGCTGGAAATAAAGCCGGATTTTATTGACGCCACACACGACAAGATACTGATACTCTCCAAGCTGCAAAGACCGATGGATATTCGATGCGTGCGAGGAAATCCTGGTGAAAAACCCGAATGATGTGTTTGTACTTGAGCAAGAGGGCGCCAGCCTAAACCAACTGCAGAGATTTGAAATGGCCATACAGCTCTTTGATGAGGCGCTGGCGATAAAACCCGGCACTGCGCCTGCCATCTGCTTCAAGGCAATATCGCTTTGCGGCCTGGGCGGGATAAAGGAGGCAATACTGATGCCGGAGGGGGCCGACAAAACAGAGACTGATCCGGAAATCTCTTCGGTGTTTAGGGAAGTAATGCTAGAGCTGAAATCAGAGAACGCGAATAAAACCTAGTCCTATCCGGACTCTTTGATTACTGCCTCATAGCCCTGCGCGTCTAGCTCGTCGGCAAGCGATGCGCCGCCGCTCTTGATGACCCTGCCGTCTGCAAAGACGTGCACGTAATCGAGCTTTTTTAGGAATTTTAATATCCGCGCATAGTGGGTGATTACAACCACGGTGGAATCCTTTCCGGACACCTCGCTTATCGCCCTTGCGACTGACTGCACTGCGTCCACGTCCAGCCCAGAGTCCGGCTCGTCTAGTATGGATATCTTTGGCTTTAGCACGGCCATCTGCAGGACCTCTGAGCGCTTTTTCTCGCCGCCTGAAAACCCCTCGTTTAGGTATCTTGAGAGAAACTCGTCTTTTAGCCCGACTTGCTGCAGGTTTTCCTTGAGGTATTTCTGAAACTCCCTCACCGTAATGAACACCTCCCTGTCGGCCCCCTGAAGCGCCTTGCTCAGCGCGTTATACGATGTCCTGAGAAAATGTGAAAATCCCACGCCTGACACCTCTGTGGGGTACTGGAATCCCAGAAACAGGCCCTTTCTTGCCCTCTGGTCTGCCGTAAGCCCCAGGATGCTCTCCCCGTCAAGCAGTATGTCGCCGGAGGTGACCTCGTACTTTGGGTGCGCAAGCAGCGTGTATGCAAGCGTGCTTTTCCCCGAGCCGTTTGGCCCCATGATTGCGTGGACCTCGCCGGGGCCGGTCTTTAGGTTTACCCCCTTGAGAATCTCCTTGCCGTCCCTTGAGGCGCAAAGATCCCTTATCTCGAGTACGGCCATGGCGGTGTGGGGTTTTTTTCTATATATAACACAGACGGATTTTAGCTGATCCTAAGTGTTTCATGGAATGATAAAAAAAAAGAGGGGTTAGTGTTTGGCTAGTGATGGCCTGAGGGTGACTTTGAGCTTGTAGCACGTCAGGATCTCCTTGCACCTGTTCCGGATGGTTACCTCTGTAACGCCGGCGATGTCTGAGACATCGCGCTGCAGGACGTTTTTTCCTAGCAGAATCGAGGAGACATACAGGTATGCCGCCGCAATCCCGTTTGGAGCCTTGCCGCCTGCCATGACGTTGTTTTTGGTCTTTTCTGCAATCTCTAGTGCCAGCCTTTCGACTCGCACATCGGTCCTTGTCTTGTTTGCAATCTTGGAGATGTACTTGTCCATCGTGACGACTGGCGCCACTGCGGATCCCATCTCCATTACCATCACCCGATAGTACTTTGCGGAAAGCTTTGTCTTTGCCTTTAGATCCTTTGCAGGGCAGATTCCGGCGCAGATCTCCTCGAGGGATCTTACCACGTCGCACTGCTTGCATGCCATGTATATGACTGCCGAGGAGATGCTCACTATCGACTTGCCTTTCACCTCTACCTTGCCGTCAAGGCTCCGGTAGATCATCGATGCGGTCTCTAGCACGTTTTTTGGCAGCGACAGGCTCTGGCACGTGTCCTTTATCTTTGTGAGCACGTTTACCAGCCTTCTCTCCCTTGGGGAGGAGACCCTGACTCGCTGCTGCCACTTTCTAAGGTTGTTCATCTGGTTTGACATCTCTGAATTGATGGATTTTCCGCTAAAGTCTTTTGTAGTGATGGAGATTTCCGTCGCTATCCCGAGATCGTGCTGCGAATACGTCGTCTGGCCGGTCGCCCGCGCCAGCTTCATCTTGTCTTCGAGGCTGGAACCCTTGGATTCGGGACCATAGTCCTCCATCTGTTCTGCCACGACTACGCCGCAGCCCGAACATATCACTTCGCCGTTCTGAACGTCGTCCACTAGCGTGGACTGGCATTCAGGGCAACATTGTGTTTCTATTGTGTTCATTTTCTTTTTCTCCTTGTCTTTTTTCTTGCAGGAGAAACATCCAGTGCAAAAACATTCCTGCCGACGTATTTTTTTATGCTGTTAGTCAGCGGGGACGCCGATGCAAACGGGCTTTTTGTGGGCCCGATTAGCTCCATGACCTTTGCGATTTTGTTGCTTTTCAGGTCGCCGAGTATCTGGCCTTCTGGCAGCGGTTCTTTGAGCTTGATGATCACCCTGCCGCTGCTGGCCAAATGCATAATTTTTCCTATCTCCTGCAATTGACTATTGGACAGAGCCGGCAGTTATCATACAGTTCTGTCAAATTTACTTTAGCTTAGAGCTAGAATCAATTTTGCTTTGAGCGTCTTGCCCGGCTGGAGACTAGTTTTCCGGAAATCCTGTTCAATATGGCAGTCTTTGGGGCCTTTTTGGGCAGGACTATATACCCTGACCTGATGTGCGGCGTTTTTGGAAACCGGGCCTTTTCGTTTGACTCTGTAACCTCGAATCCCGCAGCTGCTGCAGCATCGGCCAGCTCCTTGAGCGACGGGGAGGCGACGCATTTTTCCCTCCCGAGCCTTCTGCCGCCTGACCTTGGCAGTGCCTTGTTGAAATAGTCCTGCCATATCACGACGTGCTCATAGTCCTTCAACCGTATCCGGCAGTTGCTGGCGCGCCGTCTTTTTTATTGCTTGCCATGCGTGGTGCGGCGCCAGGGCGGCGGCCCGGGCGCCAGATATTACACCAGCCTGCGGCACACGGGCAAAAATGATGGTTAGTGTTAAATAATGTGCTACACCCAACCACACACAATGACATATTCAAAACGACTCATTATTCCCACCATAGTTCTTTTGGCAATTGGACTTGGGGTGACCAACAGTTTTGCAGATCAGATGAACGATCCGGCCGACGACGACGTCGCGCCAGCTCCTCCGAGCATTGGTGCAGACATACCGCTGACATACTTTGGACCGGCGCCATCTGACGTGCAAAAGGAGCTGATTGGACCATTCCAGCTGCTAAAATCGGGATCAGTTGATCTTGATGCGGGAACCATAACGCTCCCGCTGTACGAGGGAAAGGTCAGGAACGGGCCCACCGATTACACCACGGTCTGGTACATCCTGACTGACACCACCGACAAGGGCAACGCAGAAGCCCTTGGGCTGAATTATTCGCCCAAGCTTTCGTATGCCGAAATCGGAAACGCTGTGAGATATGCAAAGCTAAACAGCGGAGCAGAACTCGTGTTTTCACGCGGAATGGTTGACTTTGCGCCAGAGCGAAGCATAACTGGCAGCACCTTCCCGCCCGAGGACTTTCAGCCCGGATCGGTAGGCGACGAATACTATTCCCCGCTGGTTCTAATCAGCAATGCAGGCAGGCACATATACAACGCCCCGATAATCGCGACAGGTGACGACATTTCGTCCTGTCACGACACTCCGGATTACAGCAAGGTGCACGACATTGTCGCCTATATCTGCCCCGAATCAGGAACGGTAACAGTAAAGCTTACCCCCGGATTCAGCTTTGCACGACCGGTGATGTACATCAGCACCGACAGCAACCACCCGTTGGCAGCCACACTTGAGGGCGCTACATGGGCCCCGGGCATGGATGACATCGACGTTGGCAGGGACGACTCTGCATTCTCTGCAGTAGAGAGGATATTCGTAATGGCAAACGGCCCCACCGGTGCGGACAATCCCGGAAGACAGGGACTGGCAAGCGCCATAGAGGACGGACGATCTCCGCTCAACGTACTGGGAGGAATTCCGACCATTGCAACTGACTATTCCCCATTGTGGGATGTAAACCTGGGATTCTGGACTGATGAGGCAAAAGAGAAAGGATATGATTTCAGAGTTACCGAAGAATTCCAAATTCTCGGTCTGGTAGAACAGGGATGGATTACCGGTCCGGACGGCGGAGCATACGGCAGCTCGGGAATCATTGTCAACTGTCCAATCGTTCACAGATTCCTGTAGCGAAAACGACGCTTTATTTTTTTTAAATATTTTTCTGGCTAGTTTCCAAGCTCTTTGATCTTTGCTGCGGTAATCTCGGCTGCCCTCATTCCGGAAAACAGCATGGCGCCAAACGTCGGCCCCATTCTTGCCAGGCCGTGGGTCTCAGTCACCGACATGCCTGCGGCGACCAGGCCCGGGAACACCTCGCCTGTCTTGTGCACCACCTGATCCTCGCCCTCGTCGACGTGCATCGGGTTCATCCCCTTCCAGCCGACCAGGCCCCTGTCCACCAGGCGCTTTACTGCCACAGAGTCGTGCCCGGAGGCGTCAATTACCATCTTGGACTCTAGTGCCACGGGATCCACGCAGGTGATGTTCCTTGGCAGGGCAGAAACCGGCATCCAGTTGGCCACCACACCTGACACCCTGCCGTTTTTCAGGACCAAGTCGTCGAATTTTGTAAGATTGAGAAACTTTACGCCGGCATCACACGTGCTGGCAATCAATTTTGATACCGCATGCGGGCCCGGGGTGAGGTACAGCCCGTCGCCGACTTTTTTAAAGGGAACGCCCATCTCCTCCCAGACCTTCTGGGCCGGCTCCCTTACGGTCACCGGATTCATCATGTATCCGCCGAGCCAGTATCCGCCTCCGAGATAGTTGTTTTGCTCTATGACCAGCACCTTGTAGCCCCTCTTTGAGAGCTCGCGCGAGGCAGTCAGTCCGGCGGGGCCGGCGCCTATAACTAAAACGTCGCATTCGGCCATGTCCTGCAGCACCTCGTTGAACTCTGCTGCTATGGCGCGCGTAATGTCGACCTCGCGGACCTCCTTGAAGATTCTGGTCGATTTTTGCGCGCTGACGGCCTCTTGCATGCGGTGGCTGGCCCTTGAAAGGAATTAATAGTTTCGCAAAAATCCGGCGCCAAATTAGGTCTAACTAACGCCCGGGGGGGCCGGTGGGCGCGGATAATCAGGCAGTTAGCGCGGTTTGGCCCGATTTTTACGGTAAAAATTCCTGTTTTCAAAAATTTATAACCAAATTCAAATCAACTATTCCATTGAAGGCAAGATCAGTCCAGTCCCGTCCAAAGGGGGCGGCGCCCAGGATAAACTGGGCGAGACTCGAGGAGGCAGACGGCTTTGCAGAGTCAGTAAAGCTGTTCCGCCAGGGAAGGCTTGATGCCGACAGCTTTAGGCGCCTGAGGCTGCAGCACGGCGCGTACGGGACCCGGATGACCGGGGATTACGCGATGGTGCGAATAAAGATTCCAGGCGGCGAGATTTATCCCGAACAGCTAGAGAAAATCGCGCAGCTAAGCGAAGAGTATTCCATCGGCAGCGCGCACCTTTCCACGCGCGAAAACGTGCAGCTTCACTGGGTGGTGCTCGAGGACGTCTCTGAGATAATGAGGGGACTCGCAGGAGTGGGCCTTACGTCGCGCGAGGCGTGCGGAAACACCGTGCGAAACGTAATGTGCAGCCCGCTTTGCGGGGTGTGCGGGGAGGAGGCCTTTGACGCCACGCCGTACGCGCTGGCGACTGCAAAGTTTTTCCTGCGCAACCCGCTAAACCAGAACCTTCCGCGCAAGTTCAAGTTCAACTTTACGTGCTGCGAGAACCACGGGATGGCAAGGATGGTCGACGTGGGGCTGGTCCCGCAGACAAGGCAGGCAGACGGCTCGGTGCAAAAGGGCTTCAAGGTGTTTCTTGGCGGCGGCCTTGGCAACAAGTCGTTTGTGGGCCACCAGCTGGAGGACTTTACGCCAAAAGACGACCTGCTTTACACCTCGATTGCGGTTCTTAGGATTTTTGACAGGATGGGCGACAGAAAAAACATGGCGCGCAACAGGATGCGCTATCTGGTGGATGCCATGGGATGGGACACGTTCCGGAACCTGGTGCTCAAGGAGAGATCGGTGGTGCGCGCAACACAGTCAATAATTGTGAGGCTGCGCGTGGACGACTCGCCAAGACGGCTGACATCGCCGATAAGGGTGACTGACGAGCAGGCCTCCGCTGCCGACGGCCTTGAGAGGTGGAAAAAGACCAACACGTTTGCGCAGAGCCAGGACGGGTACCGCGCAGCCTTTGTGACACTTGAGGCAGGCGACATTACCGCAAGCCAGCTCCGCGCACTGGCAGAGCTCTCGCGCGATTTTTCGGCAGAACGGATGGCGCGAAACGGGTTTTCACAGGACGTGGTAATCCGGTACGTAAAGGACGACGATCTGCCGCAGCTGTATTCTGCACTGGTGCGGGCCGGCCTTGCAAAGTCCGGCGGCCTGACGATGGCCACGCCCATTGGCTGCTCTGGCACGACGTCGTGCAACCTTGCGCTTACCAACTCGCACAGGCTTGCAAAGGAGATACAGAGAAAGTTCCTGGAGCTGAGGCTTGACGAGGACGAGGATCTTGCTGATGCCACGATTAAGATAAGCGGCTGTCCTAACTCCTGCGGGCAGCACGGGATTGCCACGATAGGCCTCAATGGCGGGGGCTCAAAGGCCGGAAAAAACATGTATCCGGTATACCAAATGTCCCTTGGCGGCCGGTTTGACTCGCAGACGATGCTTGGCGTCAACTGTATGAGAATCCCGGCAAAGCGCGTAATTCCGGCCATACTACACATAATTGAGCTGTTCAGGAAAAACAAGAGATCCGGGGACACGCTAAAGTCGTGGATTCACAGGATTCTTGACGGGGGGGAGGATTCCGGCATACGGTCGGTGGCCGACATAAAAAAGGAGCTCGAACCGCTGGCCGCCGTCCCCCTAATAGAGCAGGATGCGGACTTTTATGCGGATTACGGCAGCGACGACGGCTATCATACCAGGACGGGCAAGGGGGAGTGTGCCGCCTGAGCGGGGCGCGGCGCGTCACGATTGACGCAGACTCGCTGAGATCCGAGCTACGTGACAAGAGCGTGCGCGTAATTGACGTCCGGAGGGGGGAGGATTACAGGCTCGACCACATACCGGGTTCAGTCAGCCTGCCGCTTGCGGATCTTCTCTCAGATGACAGCCCCTCAAGGGTGCAAAAGATATTCGGCTCGCTTGGAGTCGACGACGAGACGGCAGTGGCAGTATACGATGACACATTTGGGGCTCTGGCATCCCGGGTGGCGTGGAGCCTTGAGCATTTGGGCCACGATAACGTGTCGCTTTTGGACATAACATACGGCACGTGGAAGTCCATGGGTCTAGAGTGCGATGCGGCACTGCCCGATGTAGCGCCAAGGGAGCACTCCTTGCGGCCCCGCCAGGGCATTGTGGCATCTGCGGCATACCTTGAGGAGTCAAAGGGGCGGCCGGGCGTCACGCTAGTCGACAACAGGGAGCGGCTCAACTATCTCGAGCAGCACATACCGGGTGCGCTCAACATCCCGTACCGGATGCTTGCGTCGCCGCAGAGCATAATCCGCCCGCCCTCTGAGATGAGGCGCATGCTGGAGAACAGGGGAATCTCGCCCAAAGACGAGGTAATCACGTACTGCGGAAGCGTCGGGACGCTCTCGGGCCTGGCGTATTACGCGCTAAAGTCCGTCGGCCTGCCCAACGTGCGGCTGTACGTGAGATCATTCAAGGAATGGAAGGGCCTGGAAAAGCCCACAGAAAAGCAGGAACACGCAAACTATTGGGACTTGTCTGCCGAATAGGCGACCTCGTTGCGCAGCTGCTTTGTCACGGCCGTCTCAATGTTGTCAAGCATGTCGAGCATCTTTTTTCTGTTGTCGTGCAGAAACTCGATGCCGTGGTCCTTTAGCCGGATCTTCCACAGCCTTATCTCCCGGTGCTCCTCAAAGAACTGCTCTATTATCTGCTCGCCGAACTTTTTGGAATCGACCAGATCATCAAAGCTCGCAGTAATCTTCTCGACGTCTTCGGAGTCAATTGCTGCCCTGATTGACTGTATGGACTGGCTTATGCCCTTTAGGTTTATGACCGTGCTTGGAAGCCTCCTTTTCCTGATTCCGAGAATGTTCCTTTTTTCTGTGCCTATCTTTTTTGTAATGTCCGGCGAGAGATCGTATATTGGAATCTTGTGCAGCCCATCCCTTTTCTCGTTTTTTACGACCATGCCCTTTTCTTGCAGCTTTGTCAGGGCGTCTATGGTGTCGGCCTTGCTGATAAACGTGGTCCATACTATGGCGCCGATGGTGTGGTATCCCTGCCTTATGGATTCTAGCACCACCACCTCTATTATCCTCCTAAAGCCGTCCTCGACTCTGACGTTTACAAAGTCCCTGTCCTTTACTGCCTTTCTTGCGTTCTTTACGTCGATCTCAATTGAGCGCTTTAGCGTCTCGATTGCCTCGGGAATCTGCATCAAAAGCGAGAGATAGCACGCCTTGTTGTACCACGCCATTCCGTACGTGGGATCAGAGTCAGTCGCCTTTTCCACGCAGTCCAGCGCCTTTGAAAAGTTTTTCTGCTCATAGTGCACCAGCGACTTTAGGTTCCACGTCTCTGCGTTTGTAACATCGATGTCAAGTATCCTGTCGTACACCTTTAGGGAGTTTGTGTGATCATTTAGGTGAAACTTTGCATAGCCTAGCTTGATTAGCGTCTCTACATTGTCCGGCTCGATTCTGAGGGCCTGCTCAAAGGCGGCTGATGCCTCCTCGAGCCTCTCGTCGGCCATCAGGTTTATCCCCTTTTTGAAGAACTTGCGCCTCTGATAGTCCGCATCGGTAAGCTCCATGTCCTTTTTGGGCCTCGGGGTGTCCTTTGCAAACCTGCCTGGCAGTCTCTTCATTATTTCTGATAGGGCCGTTTTTCTAGATAAATACCATTCCCACGCCCAAAGGCAGGAGATCAGGCCGCCTCTGGCAATTCCCGCGGCTTTTCTGCCCGATTCGGGCCACGCCTGAGCCATCCCGGAAAATGTTGACAGTACGCCGGGCCATACAGGCCGCCTCTGTGGCAATACCCATCTGCATCTTTGGATATAGGCCGGCAATTGAATCACGACGGCACAAAGCGATCAGAGCATCCCTGATGCCACAGATTTTCTGACAAGCCGTTGACTCTCAGATATTAAGACATGTCGGGGATCTGAAAAATGATAGGGCACGCAACCAAATCCTGAACATGCCATCAGAGCTTACAATAGGTGAATACCAGTCTATTCCGAACAGACAGAATCAATGAATTTTGGCCCATGATCACACTGGCATGCAAGTGCTCCAGCATTGAACCCTCATCATGATTCGTCTCGTGCAGTATGGTCGATGCAATATCCGACCAATCGGCGCTCTTGCCCACCAGAACTGACAAAAATTCTTGACGTAGAGCAGGTGGCGCCGATGCCATGTTTGCAATGTCCAGATAGTAATCCGACGTCAGTCCACTAGAGTGTGGCCCGCGCAGATGTATGTATGGCCGAGATCCGGCCCGAAATATTTGGCCAAATATGTGTATTTTTGAACCTTTAGGCGGTTTTCAGTGCGCCCTCTTTACCCTCGTCTTTTAATCTGGCTACACTAACCATGCCATGTCCCGAAAGATGCGATACAAACCCTTCAAGCGCCAAACACTTGACTGGTCGCCACATGCATATAAAATTATGGCGTTGGATACTGTCTGGTTCCACCTGGATTAAACACGTCACATCATAATTGGCCTTTCCCGGTTGCGGGTCTGCCATCTTGCCGTAGAGAAAACGCGGCGGGATTTGCGTATTGTTTTGGGCCTGTGGAATCTGTGCCGGACTGACACAGCTCATTTGCGAGGATCTGCTGCCGGCATGCCCAAAAATAACAGACTATGACTACAAAAACCTGGACGGATGCGATATTTTCCCAAATCAACAATTAATAAACACAAAATTCCATATCTTTATCTGATTTGCCTGTGGGATATGCTCAAAATACAGCTTGCAGATATTATCCTGTATGAAATAAAAATTCTTTTTGTTGGTACAGGGCACGATCAATTTTAACTCGTCAAAACTGGAGGCACTCTCTATTTTCTCAATCAAATTTACAACTAAACCCTCCTGCTGTAAAACTGGAATTTCAAATTCGATTCAAATTTAGAATCATATGCAATGATTTTCATCTAATAAGGAATTGATTCGTGCATTGCTTTTATCTCTTTAAAGCTTGTGGGAATATCCTTGCTTTCTGTTTTTATTAGGTAATCTAGGAATGCCGTGTCCTCCTTTGACCAGCTTACTTCCTCTGTCTTGTGGCCAAACTCTGCGTTTTTCATGTTATTATTTACTATATGGAGTAATATATTAATATAGTATGTATAGTATGCATAATATACTAATTATATTTTTTATATTTTGGCGTCTTTTTACGTATTTTATGATACCGCCAGAGGGTAACCGGTAGGTCGTACGAGGTTCACCTGTCCTGCCTAAAAGACATCTTGTGACGCAAAATTCACGCCTAATTACAGTAAGACGTGATCCCATACGTTAGGTCGCCTCTGGCAGTTTCCTCGGCTTTTCTGCCTGATTCAGGCCACGCCTGAGCCATCTCGGAAAATGTTGACAGTACGCCAAGCCATGCCCGCCTCATCCCTGCCTGCCGGTTTTCATATCCTAGCTTGAAAATACAAAAATACCTCGTGCTCTTATCCATGGTGATGTCTGACATTAAATCAAGATTGGAGGTGCGCGGCAAGGCCCCATTCGGACAGACCGGGGTCTTTGAGGTAACAGTATACATTGCCGCCAAAAAGCCGTCGGCCGCAGAGGCTGCCTCCAAGAAATTTCCCTCGCTGTGGTCTGAGAGCTATCACCTGCGCGTCAAAGACGGCATGTTCGCCCAGGTGCTAGGCGACGAGAAAAACCCCGTCCCAAGGCAGGTCTTTGAGCTGCCGTCTGCCTGGATAATAGTGCTAGACCAGTTCTCCGAGGCGCATTCCGTTTTTGACATAAAGCTTGCAGGCGGGGAGGCCCCCGAAAAGCCGCGCGATGACTCGCGTATCGACAAGCCGCCAAGAAAACCTGAAAGAACTATTCCTGCCTCCGGCAACAGGGGGATTCCCGGGCCGCGCGGCGACAAGGGTACGGTAGGCCCTGTCGGCCCCGCCGGCGACAAGGGTCCTGTGGGCCCCAAGGGCCTTACCGGCGACAAGGGTGACAAGGGCGACAAGGGTCCTGCCGGCCCGCACGGTGACAAGGGCGACAAGGGTCCTGCCGGTTCTGCCGGCGACAAGGGCCCGCCCGGCCCGCACGGGCTAGTCGGCGACAAGGGCGGCAGGGGGCCGACCGGTCTGCCCGGCGACAAGGGGACTGGAGGAGAACGCGGCCCTGCCGGCCCAAAAGGCGAGACCGGCCCCGTCGGATCTCCGGGCGACAAGGGAATACTGGGAATTCCAGGCCCGCCCGGCCCGAAAGGTCCACAGGGTGCCACCGGCGACAAGGGGCCGCAGGGCTCACAGGGCGAATCCGGCGACAAGGGACTCACCGGCGTTCCCGGCCCGCAGGGTGAAAAAGGCGACAAGGGTCCGGCGGGACGCCAGGGCGACAAGGGACTCACCGGCCCCACGGGCCCCTCCGGCGACAAGGGGCCTCAGGGTACTGCCGGCCTTCAGGGTGAGCGGGGAGTCCAGGGCACGCCTGGCGACAAGGGCCCGCAGGGACCCCAGGGGGTGCAGGGACCGCAGGGCGAGCAGGGTCAGGCAGGCCATGCAGGCCCGCCCGGAGAGTCCGGCCCGCAAGGCGAGCAGGGCACCGTGGGCGCTTCTGGCCCAAAGGGTCCGCCTGGTCCTCCCGGCGACAAGGGCTCGGCAGGCGGACTATCTGAGCAGCAAAAGATGCTCTTCAAGGAGCTGTTGGAGATACTTACCAGCAAAAACATGATCAGCACAGAAGAGCAGATCAAACTGCAAAGCTATCTGTACTGAGGCGGCAATACGGTAGGTGCCGATAAAACAAGGCATTGATCCGGATGCATGCGGCCGTCTTGTTATTTGTGCCAGTGTCACAAATCCCGTTTACGGGCATACGCTGTTGGGCGCTTTTCCCAATCCGTATAACATTGCACAGTATATAAATAACTGTATAATTTTGTCTAAACTATAAATACTTGGCATATACACATAATGCGATGAAATACGAAACAATGTCCATCTTGCCATATCAGGACGCGCTGCAGTTTGCCCAGGGGCTTTTGCCTAGGCCGGCATACAGGATAAAAGACGTGGCAAAAAAAACTCATCAAAGAACCGTTTATAGAAAAATAAAAAAACTATCGGAAATAGGACTGGCGCAATACCGCAGGGGACAGTTTAGCATCAAAAGCGAGGTCGTTTCACAGCCGATTTGCGTCTTGGAAAAACTTGTTCCCTCGCTTGTCGCGCTAGTTCAGGCAAGAAGATTCGGAAGATCATACGGGTCATCTGACATTAATTTCATGGTGAGAAACCTGCCAAAAAACGCAATAATGACGCTGGATTATCCGGCGCATCAAATGACCAAATTCCAGTCTGTTCGTGAGCTTTATGCATACGTGGATGATGCTGAAAAAACGGCGCTTTTTTTAAAGACGAATAACTTTCGGGAGGGGAAAAAGGGAAACGTCGTAATCCTTCCGAAAACAGGAACGTTTGAAAATATCGCAGAAAGGGTCTTTCTGGACTGCGTTGCAAAGGGGGGAAGAAGCACGATGGATGCGATTGCAATCCAGCTGAGGCATGCAGGCGAGATTTCCACCGGGGCTCGATTCATGATAGAAACGCTGCTAAAGGTACAGGAGGATCTGCCGGCTGAACCCATACGTTGAGGAGGCGGCTCTGATTGCAGATGAGCTTGATGCCACATTTGTCGGGGCAGTCGCCGTGTTTTTGCATACCAAAAAAAGCCGGGAATCACAAGATATTGGCTCTGTAACTCCCAGACAAATGAAAAGGGATGAATTTCTAAATCCGGGATAGTGAATGAAAACGGCGGGGAAAAAATATACACTCCAAGACATTTCAAGATCGACGTTTATCATTCTAGGGATTTAAACGGGATTTCTCTGGACAGGATTATCGAGACGAGGACGACATTCCCTGTCGGCAAAAAGGGGGATGGGATAAAATCGATCTGTCTGAAGGGACAAAATTCAGGGCAAAAAGGGATTCAGGATTTGGAGGATCTGCACCTGCCTGCAGTGTACTGTTCCAGGAGAATTGATTGGGACCTTTTGGAAGCGCTTGTCCAAAACGACTTTGAGTTCAAAGAGATTGCACGCACCATGAAACTCTATGCCGCATCCGAATAACCTTGCCTCGCCGGATGCGGGCTGCGGCGAGGGTGACAAACGGGGGCTAGCAAAATTGTGTGTCGCAATGGGCGTGGATTCCAGAAATACGACAAAACTGACTGTCACACAATGCATGGACGCATGATTCCGGGGTGACATCTGATGGCGTGCATTGTGGCATGGCGCAATCCATATCCGCTGGAAAAAATTCCGGACGCGACGCCGGCATGGGCTGCGGGGCGGGATTACGGCATGAGGAATGGTGCTGATAAAACAAGGCATTGATCCGGTTTTGCGGCGGCCGGATGGCGCGAATCAGAATGACTGTCCCTGGAAGGTACAATGATCCCTGCTTGAGAATTCCTGAATGGTTCATAAAAATGGGGTTAAAAAAGTAAACAATCGCCAACCGTGTTGACGACTGTTAATCGTGGCGATCTCACCTTTTTTTCGTTTTTCGCTTTGAAGCAGCTTTTCTCTTGGCTGGTGCCTTGCGTTTTGTGCCTGTCTTTGAAGACTTGCGCCTGGTCGTCTTGCGCTTGGTCTTGCGTTTGGCACCCGTCTTTTTGGCCGCAGTCTTTCTCCTTTTAGTTGTCTTGCGTCTGGTACTGCTGGCCTTGCGCTTTGCACCACCGGTCTTGCGCTTTGCTCCACCGGTCTTGCGTTTGGCACCTTTTTTGGCCGCAGTCTTTCTCTTTCCAGTCGTCTTGCGTCTGGTACTGCTGGCCTTGCGTTTGGCGCCGCCCTTTCTAGCTGCTTTTCTTTTCGTAGCCATGGCTAAACCGTCATTTTCATTCCTTTTCTATAGTAAAACTAAACAAAATTACACAAAGTGATTATAAATTATACACGGTTTTTTTTGAAAATCTTTTACTGATCGCACAAAGATCGATCCTGCAACCGGCGCATCCGATCTATACTCCCCTCGTCTTGATTATCGTCAGCACGTCCTCGTCTTGCATGGTGTGGCTTATTCCGACGCGCTGCCCGCCGAACTTTACGCTTGCCCCCCAGACCATCGCATATCTGAACTGCTTTCTCATGTTCCGGTGCAGCTTGTCGCAGACGTTTCCGATCGTGGCGTTTTTTCTCATGATGAGCGGCTCCTTATAGTCCGTCTCGCCGCCCTTTGGCCTCATGTATATCCTGATGAACTCCAAATCCTCGTATATCCTCTCCTTGAGCTCCTCGATGTTCTGATTCGAGTCCGCAGATACCTGTATGAACCTGGACTTTATCTTTGTCTTTAGGGTGTCAAGGAACTTTTTGTCGACGAGATCAATCTTGTTGATTACGGTCAGCGCTTTTGCGTACGTCTTGTTTCCCGAAATGTGATCCACTAGCTGCTCTGAGCTGATGTCTTCCCTTATGACCACCCTTGCGCTGCTGTACCCGTACAGGTGCAGTATGTCCCTGAGGAACTTTTCAGACGTCCTTGTGAGTTTTTTTTGCTGCGCCACCGCTATGCCGCCGGTGTGCGTCTTTTCGACTACTATGTTGGGGGGCTTTTGGTTGAGGCGTATCCCGATGTTTCCCAGCTCGTTTACCAGCACGTCCTCGTGGTACGGCTGAAAGACGTCCAGTATCAGCAGCACCAGGTCGGCGTTTCGCGCAACTGCAAGGATTCTCTTTCCGAGCCCCTTTCCGCTTGATGCGCCCCTTATTATCCCGGGCAGGTCAAGCACCTGTATTCTTGCCCCCTTGTACTCCATCATTCCGGGCACCACTGTCAGCGTCGTAAACTGGAATGCCCCTATGGCGGAGTTGGCGTCTGTCAGCCTGTTTAGCAGGGTTGACTTGCCGACGCTTGGCAGCCCGATGAACACGACTGTCGCATCGCCTGCCCTCCTCACGTCAAATCCGTCGGACTTTGCGCCGTCCTTTTTGGACTGGTTGTCCTCCTGCTCGCGCCTCAGCTTTGAGATCTTTGCCTTTAGCAGCCCGACGTGGTGCTCGGTGGCCTTGTTGATCTGCGTCTTTGCCATCTCGTCCTGGATGGCCTTGATCTTTTCGGGGATTCCCAAGTCACACCACCTTTGTTTTTTTTTGTAAATATTCCTTTATCTTTGCGCCCTAGCAACATTAACAAGGGAACGGCGGCATGCGAAATCCATGCCTTGCGCGCCAGACACATGCGGCCGTACCGGCTCGCGCCATCCTGCGGGCGGGGCGCCATGACCTACGAGTCCCTCATGCGGGAGGTGCGCGCAAACCTTGCGGGGACAATCTCAAAGCTGGGAATGCCGTCAGTCGACTTTGCAGTAGTGATTTCAAGGCCGCAGTTCGGGGATCTCTCCTCCAATGCGCCGTTCCTGCTGGCAAAGCGGCTGGGGACAAGCCCCTTTGAGATTGCAGGCAGGCTCTCCGACGGGTATGCCTGCGGCGGCCTCGTATCAGAGACGCAGGCGCACAAGTCCGGATACCTGAACTTTTTTGTAAACCGGCCTGCGATGAACAAGGCCGTGATTGCCGACTCGATGCGCGGCAATTACGGGTGCGTCTCGCTGGGCGGGCAGGCAATTACAATAGAGCACACCAGCGTAAACCCCAACAAGGCGCTGCACATAGGCCACGTCCGGAATATAGTGATAGGTGATACCGTGGCCCGGATACTCCGCAAGGCCGGATTCTGCGTCAGCGTGCTCAATTATGTTGATGACTCTGGCCTGCAGGTGGCAGACATTGTGCTGGGGTTTATGGAGCTGGGATTCGAGCAGGATCCGCCCGGCAAGTTTGACCAGTACTGCGGCGACACGGTATACGTGCAGACCACAAAGAAATACGAGCAGGATCCCGGCCTCAAGGAGAGGCGCCAGGAGATACTGCGGGAGCTTGAGGACGGCACGTCAGATACTGCCCGATTCGCAGACAGGATGACAAAAAGGGTGCTCGACGGGCAGCTAGAGACGTGCTGGAGCCTGTCGGTGACATACGACTGTCTCAATTTCGAGTCCCACATAATCCGGTCCGGCATGTGGGGGGACGTGTTTGCCAAGCTCAAAAAGATGAAGCTCATAGAGCTGGAATCAGACGGCAGAAACTCCGGCTGCTGGGTAATACGCGGCAGGGACGGGCAGGACGACAAGGTGCTGGTGAGAAGCGACGGCACTGCCACATACATGGCAAAGGACATACCGTATGCGGCATGGAAGCTAGGGCTGATAGACGATCCGTTCGGCTATGCAAAATACAAGAGGGAGCAGCCCGGAAGGACGCTCTGGCAGACGGTCCTTCCATACGACGGAAAACCCCGGCGGGATTTTTCCGGCCGGCGGGTGATCACCGTGATTGACTCGCGCCAGCTCCGCCTGCAGCAGATGATAAAGTCGCTGATAGACGAGTTCCAGTCCGACAATGCGTACGTACACCTGAGCTACGAATCCGTCACGCTCAGCGGCGAGACTGCCGGCGAGCTTGGGGCAAAGCCTGCGCAAATGTCCGGCAGGAAGGGCCTGTACGTAAACGCCGACACCGTCCTTGAGCTGTTACGAAAGAGGGCGCAAGACGAGACGAGGAAAAAAAACCCGTTACTCGATGATGCGTCCGTGCGGGGCATTGCCGGCGACATTGCCGTGGCCACGATCCGATACGAGATGATAAGGCAGGATCTGGACAAGCCCATCGCATTTGATGCGGCAAAATCCCTCAGCCTGGAGGGTGACACTGCGTCATACATACAGTACGGCTATGCGCGCGCAGTAAGGGTCCTGGAGAGGCACGGCTCTGCGCCTGATTTTGACGCAGATTACGGGCTGCTGGATGGCGACTATGAGAGGGAGCTAGTAAAGATGATAGGCACGTTTGCAATATGCGTGACTGATGCCGCAAACAACATTTCGCCCAAGGTGGTGGCAAGGTACTGCCACGGCCTCGCAGTCGCATTCAACGGATTCTACGAGCATGTCAGGATTCTCGACTCTGATGCCGCAAGGATAAACGCCCGGCTGTGCCTTGTAAGCTCTTTTGCATCCACGCTGGAAAAGGCAATGGACCTGCTTGGGATTCCGGCGACAAAAAAGATGTAGGTCAGATATTGCTCCGCACACCGGTCTTGATTATTTTCTGGGGCGGATTCTGGCGCATCTGCACAATTCCCTGATGGCTTTGGATTGCCAGATGGCCGGGCAGATCGCCATTTTGCCTCCGAGCTGGATTGCAGGCGTACCAGAGTGGCCGTTCAGCAGGGTTCTGTGTCTTATATAAAGAACTATTCAGTGTGATTAGATGGCTTATATAAAGAACTGTTCAGTAGCATGCCTATGGTTAAAGTGTCAGATCTACGGAGTGTAAATCCTTGGTGGCACTCCCCAGATGCGATAAACAAGGATCATGCATGGAATACTGTAACGAGAACAAAATTAAAAGCTCTTCCTTGCCAGACCACACAATATTGTTAAAACCCTGCCAGGGAGAAAAAGGATGCGGAGGGTTTCGATCGGGGGAAACACACAAGCTGATGAATTTGAATAATTCCAGAACATTGGTCTTGCCAGAACCATTGGGGCCAACAAGGACGTTGAATTTGCCCAACTCGATATCAAAATTCCTCAGGCTCTTGAAATTCTCAACGTGAATTTTTTCCAGATATTCCTTCATGCCCAGAATATCCCGAGCCGGTATTAAAAATAATCGCAAGGCCTTGGGCACAAATAGACGGCAATCGTTTGCCAGTACACAAAGCCGGGATTTCATGGCATCAAACCACGAAGAAATGCCAAGATTTGTCACATGCGTCCTGACATGGAGGGCACACGGCCCGTGCATAGCCGACTAAGCTGGTATAGTGACCTCATGCGAATATTCAGATACCACAAACTAGTACGAGTCTGCCGACATCTCCTAAAAGCTGGCCCATGCGGGAATCGGTGCATGATTTGGCAGATTCGTGCCCAATTCCCCGCATACCGTGCGCTATACGATCATAAATTGTAATAAGATATGCCGACAAACAAGAATAGTGAGAAAAACACCCGCGTGGCTGGCCCTGGCCGCATTTGTGATGTTTCTGATCCCACAGGCATATGCCGAAAGGCCGTCCGTCGAGCTTGTATCGGAGATTCAGAACGGCGGTGTCACCAACAGGCATGTGCTCTCGTTTATAGTACAGTTTGACGGAAACGTCACCGGCTTTGAAAGCGGCGACGTCTTTGCCCTAGGCGAGACGTCAGAGTTTCTTCCGCATGTGGTAGATTTCAGGCAGATCAGCCCGTCGATGTACGCCTTTGAGATATTCCGCGGACCAATCAGCGGACCGATAACGATATCCATACCGGCAAATTCCGCGTTTAACGCGGACGGCATGGGCAATACGGCCTCGAACCAATATGTGATTACCATAGACGTGAACCGTCGGATCGCCACCGGACCGGAATACGTATTCGTGGGCGACATTTACGGAATGGAGTTCTCGGATGACGGATACAGGCTGTTCATATCTGACGACGAGGCGGACAACATCAGACAGTACGGGCTGGCAAGGCCGTTCATGCTTGACGGCAGAATCATACAGGAGACACTGGAACTGGAAAATACAAACGTGCGCGGCCTAGCATTCTCGGGGGACGGACATATAATGTTCGTTGTCGACGAAGAGAACAGCAGCATAATACAATACGATCTGCCAGAACCGTATAATATTGGGAGGGCTGCAATGGGCGGAGTTACAAACCTGACGGGATCTGCCGCCGCACCGCCGATAAGCCCGCAGGACATTCTCTTTTCCGAAATTCAGTCCACGATGTTGGTTACAAACGGAATACAAAGCATACACAGATATAATCTGAGCACACCGTACAACGTCACATCGGCGACATATACAGAATCATACCATCCAGCAAACACGGATGTGGATCTCAGCGGCATAGAATTTTCCCGCAACGGGCACAAGATATTTGCCACGGGAACAAGCTTTCTGGGAACCGTACAATATATAACAGGAGTTAGGGAGAACATACGGCACGGGACCATAGTGGGAAGCTACATGCACGGAGATCTTTCGTTCCGCGCGCTTGCTTTTTCAAACGACGGATACAGGCTTTTTGCAGTGAACGCAGACGAGCCGATAATACACGAGTTTTCACTGGCCATTCCGTACACCTTGCTGAACACCGAAATAATATACGTCGAAAGGCTGGAGGACCATGTTTTACGAGAGGACTTTGAGCCGCTTGCAATAGACTTGTCGGATCATTTTACAGAGATAGACGGCGATGTCATAATATTTGAACTGGCAGAATACGACGAGACGGTGGTAAATGTCGTAATAGACGGGAACATCATGAGGATAAGCCCGGTAAATAATGCGTTCGGGGAGACTGAAATTATTATACTGGTGGGAGACAGAAGCGTGGCTTATGAGGAGGCCTTTACAATAATGGTGGACGAGGTAAATGATCCGCCCGTAAACCACATTCCGTTTGAGGACGTGGAAAAAATGGAGGACTTTGAGCCGTTTACGGTAGAGCTGGGCGGCAGGTTCTTTGACAGGGAGAGCGACACACTGGAGTATTCGGTACGTGCACTGGATAAAGACGTGGCGGAGACGAGCATCGAGGGCACAACAGTCACAGTAACGTCCATACCGAACGCACACGGCAACACCACAATACGGATAATCGCGAATGATACGCAGGATGTGGTTCGGGCAGATTTCAACCTGCTAGTAACGGAGGCAAACGAACTGCCGGAGGGAGACAGATTTGACGATCTTGAGTTAAGGGAGGACTTTGGGAATGAGATAATTGACGTGGCCAGCCACTTTAACACGATAGGCGCGGAATTTGCCGTCTTATCGGATTCGGATCTGGTCGGATTAGAGATAAACGGGGACCAACTGCACATTACATCCGTACAGGATGCACACGGAAACACGACTGTCACGATAAGGGCGCATCTGGGAACGGCGGATCGTGAGCAGGACTTTGAGATAATAGTAACACCGGTAAACGATGCGCCGGTGCCGGTGGCACGCGGAGACATTACGCTGCGGGAGGACTTTGGGGTGGAGAGGATTGATCTTGCGCAATACTTTACGGATGTTGACGGGGACGAGCTCAAATATGGCGAGGCGGTGACGGGTGGAATTATACGGGCGGGAATTTCAGGGAACACACTGGAGCTAAGATCCATAGAGAACCTCCACGGGGACACATTGGTCGAAATAACGGCAAATGACGGAGATCTGGGCGCGACTAGTGCGGTTGCAATTATGGTACTGCCCGAAAACGATCCGCCGTACGGCGAGCTGCCTACAAGGTATTCACTTGTTGAAAATTTTAAACCGTTTACAATCAACCTGAATGATCGCTTTGGCGATCCCGAAAACGACACACTAGTATACACAGCAGAGACCAAAAACATTGACCTGTTCGGCAGGATAGTGGATGTACAGGTGAACGGCGTCATTCTCACGGTAGATTCCGTACCGGACCGGACGGGACTGAGCAGAATAGAGGTCACGGCGTCGGATGCCGAATTTACAATAACAAGACAGGCAAGCGTCGTGATACGCGCCGGCATGACGGAGCCGCCAGTCGATACGCCTACACCTGACGATGAAAAACCACCTGACAACAAGGATCCCGGCCCAGATGATCCCCGACCCGACGACGATTTGGAACCTCCAAGTACCATAGACCCGAAAAACAACAGGCCGCTGGCCGACAAAATAGCCGACGTAGTCGTAATGGAAGACTTTGATGCGTTCACAATAGACCTGGATGACCACTTTTTTGATCCAGAGGATACCAACCTCACATACGGTCTGAGACCGGGCGGTTCTGGCACGGTGCTCATAAATTTGAACGGGTCGGGGCTGAATGTGGAACCGGTGCCCGACGCACACGGAACGCGGGAGGTTGTAATAATCGCAGTCGACACCGAGAGGGCGAGTGCAGACAAGACGTTCAACTTTATTGTCACGCCGGTAAACGATCCGCCTGTGGCAGTCGGCAGTTTCACAGACGTGGCAAGGGTGGAGGATTTTGATGCGTTCCCTGTGAGTCTGGCGGGACACTTTGCAGACGTGGACGGGGATGAATTGGATTACACGGCCGTAGCCGCTCCGGAATACGTTCTATTGGATATCACAGGTGAGAGCATACGGATAAGGCCGGTACCTGATGCGCACGGAAACGTGACTGTAACAGTGACGGCAGACGACGGTGCGAAAGATGTGGGCAAGGAATTTGCCATGCAGATAGAACCTGCAAATGACCCGCCCGTACTGGCCATACCGTTTGATGATATAGTATTAAACGAGGACTTTGGAATCGAGAGGATTGTACTGGAGGGTCATTTTACGGACGTTGACAGCGATCCCGCATATGACATATTAATAGACAATCCTGTGGCAACAGTCTCGATAGAGGAGGGCGAGATTGTGATGCGCTCGATAAGCAACATACACGGTACGGCAACCATAACGGTGACAGCCGACGGCGTACCGGCAAGTTTTGGGCTGGACGTAATGCCTGTAAACGACCCGCCGAGGGCTACTGCCATACTGGGCGGGGACATATTTGAGGCCAATTTTGCCCCGTATATGATCAATCTGGATGACTTTTTCACAGACGTGGACAGGGATGAGCTGACGTATACTGCGGGGACCGAAGGGGGAATAATAACTGTAGAGATAACCCAGAGAAGCATTCTGGGGATAGGACCCGTATTTGATGCGCACGGCGGGGCGGCAGTGTCGATAACAGTATCGGACGGAAGTGCGGAGATAAGCGACCGGTTTACCATACGTGTAAACGAGCCAAAGAGGGCGCCGGAGGTGAAAACCACGCTGCCTGACCGCGTTTTGCCGGAGGACTTTGGGAGCGACATGACCGATCTGTCGGCACATTTTACCGACATGAACGGGGACGAGCTGACGTTTGACGTGACATCGACGGGTGAAATTATAGGGACGGCCATCATACAGGATACGCTCGTCCTGAGCTCCATGCCGGACATTAACGGCAACACCACCGTAACGGTGACTGCAAATGACGGGAACCTGGACGGGCAAGATGATTTCGAGCTTGTCATAAGCCCCGTAAATGATGCGCCCGTACTAGACGTGGAATTCCAGGACATGATAGTCGACGAGGGTTTTGACGCGTTTGAAATCGGACTGGACGTACACTTTGCGGATGTCGACGGCGATGAGCTGAGTTATTCCGTTGAAACGGACGGCGGCACGGTGACGGCCGGCATTATACGGGACGACACGCTGGAGGTGTCGTCGAGGGGGATGGCGTACGGGGACGTGATGATATCCGTCACGGCAAGTGACGCAGAAGAATCAGCAAGCGGAGCATTCGCGCTTGAGGTCAGGCGTATCAACGAAGTGCCGACCAGCCAGAGTATTCCGGACAGGACTATAGACGAGGATTTTGAGGCCTTTGATGTTAGACTGGCGGATCATTTCAGCGATTTTGACGGGGACGTGCTAGAGTATACGGTGACAGAGTCCGAGACGGGCGTCATATCGCATGATGTTTCGGAGGGAATTCTGACTATTAGTTCCATACCGGACGTACACGGGAACACCACCATACAGGTGACGGCGGATGACGGCATTGCAAACGTAGCGGAAAGCTTTGAGATTGTGGTAAGGCCAGTAAATGACGCACCCGTATCATTAGGAATTTCCAACATATTGCTGGATGAGGACTTTGTACCCTTTGAGATAGAGCTTGACGAGCATTTCAGCGACCCTGACGGGGACATACTGGAGTACAGCGTGATACTATTTGGCAAAACGGTAACGGTCAATATTAGAGACGGGAACATACTGGAAATATCATCAATAAAGGACGAGACATCAAACCCGACGGTAAGGGTCACGGCAAGTGATGGCATGGAAACGGCTGAGGATCTGTTTATCCTGATAATCATTCCGGTAAATGACGCGCCCGTACTGGATGAACTGCCTGACAGGACCGTACAGGAGGACTTTGGCTCCTTTACGATAGACCTGTCTGGTCACTTCAGCGATCCGGACGGGGACGCATTGGCGTATGATGTGACGGGACAGGATGATCTGGTCACGACATCCGTCTCTGGAAACGTCCTGACGGCGGAATCCATACAGGACGCACATGGCAGCGCCACGCTGAGAATATCGGCAACCGACGGTGAGGCCACCATACAGGATGAGTTTGTGTTGACGGTGACGCCTGTAAACGATGCACCCGTACTGTCCTCGCCGTTTGAGGACATTACACGGGACGAGGACTTTGACTCCTTTGAGATAGAAGTTCAGAGCCACTTTACGGATGTCGACGGGGATGTACTGACGTATGGTGCGACGGTAGTCGGAGGTGCGGCGACAGTCAGTATCGTGAACAATATGCTGGAAATTTCATCTACAAGCATGGAGTTTGGAAGCGCGACAATCACCGTTACGGCAAGCGATGGGGACGGAGAAACGGCAAGCGGTGCGTTCGTCCTAATGGTTGATTCCGTCAATGATGTGCCGGTACTGGATACATCGCTGCCAGATCTCACACGGGACGAGGATTTTGAGGCCTTTATGATAGACCTGTCGGATCATTTCAGTGATCCGGACGGGAACGGCCTGGATTATACTGTGAGCGGCCAGGACGGCGTGGTCACGGCAGCCGTCTCTGGGAATGTGCTGAGGGTGGAATCCATACAGGACGTGAACGGTGCGGCCACGCTGGCAATAACGGCAAGTGACGGGTCGGAATCGATTCGGGATGAATTTAAAATGACGGTAACCCCGGTAAACGATCCGCCTGTATTGTCATCACCGTTCAATGACATTACACGGGACGAGGACTTTGCGGCCATTACGATAGACCCGTCGGGCAACTTTACGGATGTCGACGGGGATGAATTAACGTATGATGCGACATCAGTCGGTGACGCAGCAACAGTAAGTATTGTAAACAACATGCTGGAGATCACTGCGGCAAGCATGGAGTTTGGAAGCGCGACAATCACCGTTACGGCCAGTGATCCGGACGGGGAAACGGCAAGCGATGAGTTCATCCTTACTGTTGAATCCGTAAACGATGCGCCGGTGCTGGATTCACCGCTGCCGGACGTCACACGGGACGAGGACTTTGAGGCCTTTACAATAGACCTGTCTATTCATTTTAGTGATCCGGACGGCAACAATCTAAATTATGCTGTGGACAACCAGGGCGAAATCGTCACGACCGGCATCTCTGGCTCAATATTGACAGTCAGCTCCGTGCTGAATGCGCATGGGAACTCCACACTGACGATAACGGCCAGCGATGAAACGGAATCGATACAGGACAGCTTTGAGATGACGGTGACGCCTGTGAATGACGCACCCGTACTGTCCTCGCCGTTCAATGACATTACACGTAACGAGGACTTTGCGACATTTATGATCGACCCGTCGGGCAACTTTACGGATGTAGATGAGGATGAGTTGACGTATGCTGTAGCGGCGGACGTGGATGTGGTAACTGTTAGGATCACGGATGATAACATGCTGGAGATAACGTCGACAGATATGGCGTTTGGAGGCGTGACAATTACTGTCACGGCAACCGACGGGGACGGAGAAACGGCAAGCGGTACATTCGGTCTGACTGTTGATTCCGTAAATGACGAGCCGATACAAAATCTACCGTTACAGGACAGGACGGAAGACGAGGACTTTAACTCCCTTACAATAGACCTATCGGACCATTTCGGTGATCCGGACGGTGGCAATCTGGATTATACTGTGACGGGCCAGGACGGTATAATCACGACAGATGTTTCTGGAAATATTCTGACAATCAGCTCGATTCAGAACGTGCATGGTACGGCCACACTGGCAATAACGGCAAGTGACGGGTCAGAATCGATACAGGACAGCTTTGAGATGACGGTGACGCCTGTGAATGACGCACCCGTACTGTCCTCGATGTTCAATGACATTACACGGGACGAGGATTTTGCGGCCATTACAATAGATCCGTCGGGCAACTTTACTGACGTGGACGGCGATGTACTGACGTATGATGCTACGTCAGATGTGGGTGTGGTAACAGCTGGAATCACGAATAACGGCGTGCTGGAGATCATTGCGGCAAGCATGGAGTTTGGAAGCGCGACAATTACAGTCACGGCAACCGACGGAGACGGGGAAACGGCGCGCGGCACATTCACCCTGACGGTTGATTCCGTAAACGATGCGCCGGTGCTGGATTCACCGCTGCCGGACGTCACACGGGACGAGGACTTTGAGGCCTTTACTGTAATGCTGTCGGATCATTTCAGGGATCCTGACGGTACCGGTCTGGAATACACTGTAAACGAGTCAACCGGCGGAGTTGTATCTCTGAGTATCGACGGAAGCACACTGACAATAGATCCCATACAGAATGCGCACGGAAATACAATGCTGACGATAACGGCAAGCGACGGGCCAGAATCGATACAGGACAGCTTTGAGATGACGGTAACGCCAATAAACGACGCACCCGTACTGTCCTCGCTGTTCAATGACATTACACGGGACGAGGACTTTGCGGCCATTACGATAGACCCGTCGGGTAACTTTACGGACGTGGACGGAGACGATCTGACGTACGGTGCGACGACAGACGTGGATGTGGTGTCTGTTGTAATCACGAGCGATGACATGCTAGAGATCACCGCGACAAGCATGGCATTCGGAAGCGCGACAATCACCGTTACGGCCGGTGATCCGGACGGGGAAACGGCAAGCGATGAGTTCATCCTTGCTGTTGATTCCGTAAATGATGCGCCGGTGCTGGATTCGCCGCTGCCGGACGTCACACGGAACGAGGACTTTGAGGCCTTTACGATAGACCTGTCTATTCATTTTAGTGATCCGGACGGGGGCAGCCTGGACTATACTGTGGAAGGACAGGACGGCGTGGTCACGGCGGACGTCTCTGGGAATGTGCTGACGGTGGAATCCATACAGGACTTGAACGGTGCGGCCACACTGATGATAACGGCAAGCGACGGGTCAGAATCGATACAGGACAGCTTTGTGATGACGGTGACGCCGGTGAATGACGCACCCGTACTGTCCTCGCCGTTCAAGGACATTACACAGGACGAGGACTTTGTCTCCTTTGAGATCGAAGTTGAAAGTCACTTTACAGACATAGACGGCGATGACTTGGCGTATGATGTGACAGTTGTCGGTGGCGCGGCAACGGCTGGAATTACAGGAAGCAACATGCTTGAGATAACGTCGACAGCTATGGCGTTTGGAGGCGTGACAATTACTGTAACGGCAACCGACATAGACGGGGAGACGGCGCGCGGCACATTCGTCCTGACGGTTGATTCCATAAACGATGCGCCCATATTGGATTCGCCGCTGCCGGACGTCACACGGGACGAGGACTTTGGCGTCATTCTGATAGACCTGTCTATTCATTTCAGTGATCCGGACGGAGATGCGCTGGAGTTTGATGTGACGGGCCCGGCTAGTCTGATCTCTGCGTCCGCCTCTGGAAATACGCTGACGTTGGGTTCCCTACAGGACCTGAACGGTGAGGCCACGTTTGAAATAACGGCAACTGACGGCAGGATCACCATACGGGACGAACTTAAAATGACGGTAAACCCGGTGAATGACCCGCCCACACTGGAGACAGGGTTTGTAGATCTTGGGAGAGACGAGAGCTTTGCCCCATTTGAGATAGAAATAGAAAGTCACTTTGCGGACGTCGACGGGGACGACTTGACGTATAATGCGATGGCGACAGGCGGCGCGGCAAGAGTTGAAATCACAGAGGCAGACATGCTGAAAATATCATCTGTCGGCATGGCGTTTGGCGACGTGGTGATAACCATTACGGCAGACGACGGCATGGAATCTGCAAGGGATACATTCGTCCTGGAAGTCGGCTATGTAAACGACATTCCGGTGATTGACATGCCGCTGCGGGACGTTACAATGTTGGAGGATTTTGAACCGTTTGAAATCAGGCTTGGCGATCATTTCAGTGATCCGGACGGCAATGATCTTGCATACGAGCTAGTCGTCATGGAGCCGAACATACTCCGGGCGCGAATTTCCGGAGAGATGATGGAGGTTAGTTCGGTAAAGGATGCAAACGGCAATTCCACGATAACCGTATCGGCGTCAGACGGCATGGGTGAAATACGGGACACCATGAAGGTAACCGTCACGCCGGTGACGGATCCGTTCAGGATAATAGTACCAAACATATCCTCGAGTTATCCCGTGGCAGAGCCCATACGGCTTCAATTCTTGATAGCCGACGACGAGGACATTACCGGGCCGATAGTATTTTCCACGGTGGACGATTCGGCCACGGGTTACGGATCGATAACTGTGGATGGGGTTTTTGAATGGACGCCGGAGCAAGACGGCGAATTTGACCTCATGGTAACCGCGATTGACGTCTCTGATCCAAGAAACAGCGACATGGCGATGGTTGCGCTGCATGTGGCAGAATCCGGAGACGACGGCACAAACTCCCAGTGGAGGACAAAGCCGACGTTTGGCGTATCCTACATATGGGGAGACAAGCTAGTCGACTGCGGCTATTCCATGGACGGTACGTGCAGGGACGTCCTGTCGTATCACGTGGATTACACAGAACACATCAGGACAAACTCGACGCATGATTTCGAGCTAAAGACGTCGGCGCCAAACGGGCTGAGGATGCTGGGAATCGGCTTTGGGGTGGACGGAATTGGGTTTCCTGTAAACACCGCTGAGGCGCAGATAACGGTGCGCCTGGAGCGGGACTATGATTCCGACTCTACGTACAGTATAGTCGGCACGGAATACGACGACAAAAACGGCATAATAAGCCACGATGCCGGCGTGTCAATAAAGAGGGAAAAGTGCCTTCCGACGGACAAGGAGGACACGTGTGTGGTACTGTCGATAAAAGACGTGACGTTCCGGGAGGAAATGTACGACACGCCATTCGTGATACACGCCCTTGACTCAAAGCGGTACACCACCGTCCACTATATGAACGACGGACTGGAAGTAACCGGAAAATCAATGAACGCACCGCCACAGTATAACATCACGAGACACGTTCTAGGCCAGCCCGGTACGACTGATCTGACGCTCGTCAGAACAGACAAGCTGGCCGACGTATGGACGGATCAGCTCGGATACCAGTGGACCAAAAACTCGTACGGTACGTGGATGTCACTCACCACGCCCTCGCCGAACATGGCAAGTGCCTGCACGGACGTAAACAAGCGCTCGTGTGACGCCTTTGGCGCAAAGCTTGAGTGGCACATGGAAAAAATGGAGGATCTGCGGGATGCGGCATACGGGGTGCGCGCGCCAGAGTTTGACGGCACCGGCGGCAGATAGCGCCTGCCAGCTCCCGTACCTGGCATGCTCTGGGATGCCATAAAGTGAATGTCCGGCTTTGTCACGTGCGTCCTGACACAGTGTACGCGGCCCGTGCATGGCCGGCATGGTGGCCTCGTACAGAAAATGTAACCGGTTAGGTCGCCCCTAGCAATTCCCGCAGCTTTTCTGCCCTGTTCAGGCCCTGCCGGCACTAGCTCAGAAAGCACGTCAACAGTATGCCAAACATATCCATGCCTCCTGCCGTCGCGATCCTCATCCGAATCTTCCGGTGAATCACCGCGCGGCGTATCATCCTTTCGGACTCGTTGTTTGTCGGCTCCATCCCGGGATGCCGTATGAACGTGAACAGATCATCTGCCGCATTATCCAGTTTGGTGCCAAACTTTGATCCAGATGCATCTGCGCGATGCTTTTGACCCGGATGATCATGGCGTCATATTCAACATTCCCGATATCCGGGGTAGCAAGCTTTGCCTCGCAGAACAGTCGCTGCAGTTTTTGGTGCAGTATCTGCATTTCCGGATCGCCATCCCCAAGATCGCCTGATTCGCGCAGTATGTGAGACCAGCACCTGCCGGATGCGGAACTGGCCATACCCGGAATATCCATCACACGTTATCGGCGTATCCCAGTGCGGATAATACTTGTACAGTACGGCCTGTGCCCTTGTTCTGGCAACAGTTATTGATACGGCATCGTCCCCCATGCATGCCCAGACATATCCCTGCCTGTTTTCTATGGGGTACGGTGTATAGTCCATCTTTGCGTTGATTCGGACATGGACTCGCGTATGTGATCCGCCTATGATGCGAGCCCGTTCCCTATTGCACACAGGGCGTGCTGTATGGTGGCCTTGCATGCGTTTAATCCAAACATGTTGAGCGACTCCCTGATGGAATCTATGCTCGTCCCGTTGTCCCACATCTATGTGATAACGCACAGGATGTTGGGGCCAAGTGACGTGCCTTTCGTGTCTGGCATCGCCTCGAGTTTAGCTTTACAGTTCCTGAATACGCAGTTGTATGATACGTTCGTGATAATAGTACACTGCGGAATAGACTCAATGTCGGTGATCTGCTTTGATATTGTGGTCTCTTGCAGGTTGCGACTGCCGCATTCGGCGCATTTGTCAAGCTTGTGGTGTTCGGTCTTGGATGAGCGCCTGTGGTGTGAGGTGCCCTGTTTTGCGGCCCGGCTTTTTGTGCTGTGCCGGATCCGTCAGATTTTCTCTTACTGGATGGAATGGAGTTTTACGAGGGCGGCGAGTGGGGATTCTGATAGTATGCAAGAAGATTTTTCATATTGGTGTTTTCCAACCTTATCTCAGTATTTTGCGCTCTCAGTCCGTCGATTATATGAAATGCCTCCCCTAGACGGGTGTCTCTTTTCTTCACCTCTGCAACAAGTCGGGCCATCTCGTCGCGTAAAATCTTGAATTCCGAGGGATCGGGCAATGAGGTGCTCTGATCTCAAAATTATTTAGATCGGGTGGATCAGGGAAAATTGGCCTCGTGCTCAACCTAACTGATTACTTTTATAAGCAATCGGGGGGATGGGAGGTATATGCAAAAGAGCATGCTGGTAGCGGCCTTCCTATTGCCATTGTTGGTTTTGATCCCAGTCTCGGCATATGCGCAGTTAACTTATGATGTCGATCCTCTAAATGTGCCTGTGGGGTTGGCCATGTCCAACGACGGCGGGACAATGTATGTTATTGAAACCAATAATGTTTACCGATACACGCTCGGTACCGCTTTTGACATAACCAGTATCACCGAGGCCGGAATCAACCATGAATTTCCCGGTTCGGTAGGACACTCTATTCAGGATGTGACAGTCTCCAATGACGGCAATACTTTGTATGTTCTGCATAATGCGCGCGGCGGCGAATTTGTATCGGTACAAGTCGATCCGGACGGTTCAATTGGCAATAGACTCGCCCCTTCCAGCTGCTGCGTCACCGGCGGTCAGGGGGTTGCATTCTCTGCTGACGGCTCGTGGTTGTTTATTGGAGGGGGTGACACTGTCCGATCATACCAGCTCTCAACCCCCTTTGACATAACGGATAGTTCCGTCAGCGCCCTCCACGGCATCTTTGACACAGACCTAGTTACTACTCATAGCGTGTCAATCTCCAATGACGGCACAAGGCTGTTTGTAATGGACGGCGTTAGGGTTAACCAGTACGCCCTTAGTCCGGCCTATAGCCTGAACGGTACCAGTGTGACACCCGTTGACACTTTTCCCCTACCTAATACTAATGGCCGTGGAATGGACTTTTCATCTGACGGCACCGTCATGTATCTTATCACTAGCACTGACGACCTAGTCTACCAGTATTCGCTCTCCACCGCCTTTACCCTGCCCGTCATAGCGACAATCACCGCCGATATCAACGGCTTTCTGCCAAACAACTCTTTCACATCCGAGCCGGTCATAGAATTTACCGTCCGATTCAGCGAGGATGTGACGGGATTTGTTGAAGGCGACATTACCTTGACGGGTTCCGCAAACGGCACCAATCCCGGGATAACGAACTTTAGGACGATCAACGATGCCCTGTACAGGTTTGATGTCCATGTGGGATCCTCCATTGGTACCCTGATGGTATCGATTGCCGAAGGTGTGGCGACAAGTACGGCGGACAGTGCCGGCAATTTGGAAGCCATTTCCTTTGCCTCCTCTTTTACCACACGGGATACCCGCCCCCCCACCGTTACAATCTCCAGCACCGACGTGGTGGCAGGCGAGACTACGATCTCGAATATGGTCGCTTTTAACGCGACATTCAGCGAGCCCATAGACGCAAGTACGTTCACGACAAGTGATATTACCGCGATGGGTACTGCGACCCACACGGCAATTAATATCGTAAAGGCGTCCGACATTAGATACACCTTTCAGATAGACCACAGCGAAGAGGATCTGGCCATAGACGTGAGCATTGCCGCCGGTGCGTTCGATGACCCGCAGGGAAACACCAACACGGCACCTTCCAACACGTATACGTATGACTATGCAGCTCTGCCCATAATCATCCTGCCAACAATACTTCCACAGTATACAGTTGACGGGCAGATCCAGCTGCAATTCCGAACTGTAAACGACGTCACTGCAACATTCAACCTTGACGGTGCGCCGTCGGGTGCCACAATAACGCCCTCCGGCGCGTTTACGTGGACCCCGGATGCCGCCGGAACGTTCGTCTTTAACGCCACTGTCACCGCCGGAGGACAGACAGACACCGAGCCCCTGACATTCAGGATTGCCAACGCCATCGATCCGCTAGTAATCGGTGAGCTTGAATTTGACGGCACCCTCGAGCGGACTGCTAATGACAGCCCGTCGGGCATGGCATTCTCAAGTGACGGACTGCAGTTGTTCCTCGTGGAAAATGATGCCAGTACCATCACCCAGTATCTGACTGGCGTGCCGTTTGATTTTGCAAACACGACGGCCAGTCCCAACGGAGACATCATGCTCGGTTCAATGACCACGTATGTACAGGATTCGGACTTTACGAATGACAGCATCGACCTGGTGGACATTGAATTCTCAAACGACGGACGCAGCATGATCCTGGCAGACGAGTTTAACAGTTTTCTGGAATATAATCTGGATTCGCCATACGACACATCATCGCCCGTGTTTGTGCGCCATCACAGGTTGCCCGGAACCGTATCTGAGGCATCCCCACTTGGGTTTACCATCTCGTCGGACGGCACAAAGTTGTTCTTTGTGACAGGCTTAACTAACGTCAATAACCGCGTCAACGAGTGCACTCTGCCCGTCCCGTTCTCCCTTGAGGGCATATCGTGCAGCGGCACGTATCCGCTCGGTACCAATCCCGGTGCACCTACTGATGTGGAATTTCTCCCAGGCGGAACGGGCATGCTTGTTGTGGGGGATAATAACCAGATATACGAGCACACTCTGCCAGTCCCGTTCTCCCTTGCCGGCATGGTGGAATACAGCGGCAAAAGCCAGACAATCCCCAACCCCGGCGTCAGCTTGCGCGACTTGGCGCTTGCCGGCAACGGCAGACACCTGTTTATGGTTGACGAGATATCAAATGACATACTCCGGTTTAGCATACCTGACAATACTGCGCCCACGGTGGGAATCACCGGAAATGTGACAAACGGCACAGCGACTGAATCGGACGCCGTATCGTTCACGGCCACATTCAGTGAGCAAATACCGGACATGCAGTTTGAGACAGATGACATTAGCGTGGCAAGCACCGCAAGCGCCGGCACTCACACGGCATCCGGTCTGGTTCGGACAGGCACGGAGGGCACCACCTTTGACTTTATAGTGTCCCGTAACGGTTCGGACGGCACCATAATGGTGAGCATTCCGGCGGGTCTGGTCGAGGATGCAGGCCAGAACGGCAACGAGGCATCCAGTATCTATACCGTCATGTTTGTTGCCTCGACGCCGCCTGTAGACCCGCCGCCTACCGACACGGCGCCGGTCCTTGCCGACGCTGCTACGCTGATGGCCGCAGAGGACGGCGACGTCTCTGCTCTGCCGGCGTTTACCGCAACCGATCCCGACGGCACGACGCCGACATACGGCATCTCTAATCATCCAGCCTGGCTGGGCATAGACGCCGTTACGGGCATACTGCAGGGAACAGTACCACAGGACAACTCGCCTGATTTCAGGGATACGGACACGCCTGCAAGGTGTTCTGATGACGGTTCGGTGGACTTTACCGTGCTTGCATCTGATGACGATTTTGACGGTGACAGCACGGATGACGCATCGCGCAACTATGCCATTACCATAACGAACACCCCGAGGGCCGGCAATGCGCCGCCTGTCACCAATGCCACGGGTCATGTGGATTTTGCCATAGATGCGGATGCCATTGATCTCTCCGGATACACCACGGATGCCGACATGGACCTTTTGACATACGGCAGCCCGTCTGCACTAAACAGCAGCCTGTTTGCGGTAAATGCGCTGGATTCTGCCACCGGCATACTGGATGTCACTGCGACCGGTGCTGCGGGGTTTGACACGCTGTCATATACGGTGTGTGACGGCTCTGATTCTGCCAATCTAATGCTGAACCTGAATGCGACTGTCTCCGGATCGGGCCCAATTGCACCCGATGACGATTCCACTATTCCCGACGAGGGATCCGACACCCCGAGAACATCCGGTGGAGGCGGCGGTGGCGGAGGCGGCGGCGGAAGTCGCATAAACGCGGATGTACTACAGTCCATCATACGGGACAACCGGTTCGGAGACACATCCGGCGGCATACTCCCGCACATACTGGCACTACACCTCACAATCTATGACCTGTGCGGCGAGACGGGAAAGATCAGGGCAGTTACGTCGTCCGGATATTCCAGCACGCAGATGAATGTCGACATTATGGCAGGCGGCCGTATTACGACGGCAGACGATGTCACCTCGGATCACATCTCAAGATACGTGGCAGAGTCCGGGGGAAGGATGTTCGGGGTGTTTGAGGCCGCCGGCATTCCGACAGACGAAAAGACGATCAAAGTTTCTGCATCCATAAAGGACACGTGGACATATGCCGGCCAGAGCATCAATGTCACCTCGTGCTCCGGATATGAAATCACGCCGCATGATCTCGGCTCCGCAGAGATCATACCACCAACTGAGCCCTACTTTGAGAATACCGAGTCCGTTGCAGAGCCTGCATGCGGCCCCGGAATGCGCGGCATTGACGGCGTATGCGAGGCGATTCCGGAAATTGAAGAGCCTATAGAATCAGAGCCCGTAAAACCAGAGGTGGATTCCGAACCGGCAGTAAAACAGGACACCGAACCAACAGAGACGGATTCAGAGCCAGAGACTGATTCAAACACAACAGCTGCCGTAGAGATGGATCCCAAGCCAGAGTCCGTATGCGACCCCGGAATGCGTAGCATTGACGGCACATGCGAGCCCGTGGAGGAGCCCGTTGACTGGTTTACGGGACTGATGAGATGGCTGGGAATTGCCTAACTCACAGCATGATGGCGAACAATACACACGGAATCAGGCGGATTATCTGACGCGCCTGACATGCATTTGCATGCCAAATCATACGCCCATACATCCGTTCTGACACGTACGGCGTCTGCCGTCTAGTAACATCGGGTGCCTTGTCTCGCACAGTGTGCGGGCCCATCGCCGTATGTGGAATCCGCCGTATGACGGCCATCCGTTGAATGCCGGCATGCAATCCGGCCACACCTGCTGAGCGTGTGCCATGCCCGGGTCGGTTTTGGCCAGATGGCCTGTGGAGAATTCGGTCGTTTTGACAAGTTTCCATTGACCGTCTTTTGGGGTGCAAATACAGATAACAGGTCTGTCCCCCGTACAACCGGAATCTCCGGCGGATTTAGGCACGTGGCGCGATTTTGCAAAAACAAATACGTTATTATCTGATCATGGTGGGGGATTGCGCGTGGAAAAGATAAAAAACAACTCGTACGTGCTATTTTTTTACAACTCTACCAAGAAATGGCTGGTAAAGGTCTCAAAGGCCGACCAGCTTCACACCCACATCGGAGTAATAAGCCATGCCGATGCGATAGGCAAGCAGTTCGGCGAAAGGCTGATCACCAACAAGGAAAAGTACGTCTATCTGCTAAAGCCCACTGCGTACGACTTTATAATGAAGATCCGGCACGGCACGCAGATCGTATACCCCAAGGATCTCGGATATATTGTGGCGCGCACCGGAATCCGGGACGGCCACAAGATAGTGGAGATTGGCACCGGCAGCGGCTCGCTTACCACCTTTGTCGCCGGGATAGTAAAGCCGCGCGGACACGTGCACACGTTTGATGTCGACTCCAAGTTCATGGAGATTGCGCAAAAAAACATTGCAAAGGCCGGGATGGAAAAATACGTCACCATGAACAAGACGGACATCAAAAAGGCGCGAAAGATGCCGGTGGAGGATGCCGATGCCGTAATAGTTGATCTGGGCGACCCGTGGACCGTGGTGCCGCAGGCAAGAAAGATGTTAAAGGGAAGCGGGGCAATAGTGGCGATATGCCCTACCATGAACCAGCTTGAAAAGCTCACAGCTGCGCTGGTGCAAAACGAGTTTACCGACATAGAGTGCGCCGAGCAGATACTCCGGACTATTGACGCCAGGGAGGGAAAGACCCGCCACTCGTTTCTGGGCGTGGGCCACACGACATACCTGTGTACGGCGCGCAAGGCGTTCTTTGGAACAAAAACAAGGCCCGCAAAATAGGCCTGTCCGTGCCGGCCGTCTTGCGATTTTTACCGCGGGTGCGGATATTGCGCTGCGCGTCACATGATCGTGTAATCCGGCATCGACGTGGGCGCCGCCTGCCGGTGCGATCCGGCAGATTCGCATCCGGCCCGCCATTATACGGCAGAGCCGATCAAATTCAGCATGCTGATCGTAATATTGATCCAATCATCTAAAATAGGGGGGGGGGGGTGACAAATTTGTACAATGATGAAAATGCAGACGTATGCACTAGCTTTATCCTTGATTTTGGCAGTTTTCGTGACGGCCGTGCCCGCGTTTGCGCAGATATCGACTAATATTGGAGGTTACGACTATGTCGGCTTTTTCATGCCGGGAGGCGGCATTGTCCCTGAAGATGTGGAATTTTCACAGGACGGCACGCGCATGTTCGTCTTGGACTCGTCTGCCAACCGCATCGTCGAATATTCCACGAATCCTGCGTATGATGCATCTAGCGCGGCGTTTGTAGGTTCGTTTCCAATCCCCGTTGGTCGTGTGAGTGAGACTGTGGCAGACAGTTCCGTGGTTGACATTGAATTTTCCACAAGCGGCGACAGGTTGTTCTTTCTTGGCACCCAGCATGATCGTCTTTACATGTTTGACCTGGACTCGCCCTATCAACTATCTGATGCCGATTATGCCGTCGACGTAAGACTATCGGTAATCGCTGCGGGATTACCTAATCCATATTTTCCAGTGGGCATGACGTTTTCCGCAACCGGCGACAGAGTATTCGTAGTAGGTTCTTCTAACGGAAATGATCCAAACTATTATGTGTATCCCATGAGAGATAATTTTGATATCCGCAGCATTGATTTTGTCGCCTTATTCAATCCTATTAGCAGTCATCTGTCGGCACACATGCATCAGGATGTTGCAATCGCGGATGACTACGAAAGGGTGTTCGTCATACGTGATAACATCATCAGTGAATATAATGGCAATGAAAATGCTATTGTCAGTGATGATCTTCGTGGCAGTCGTACCATAGATCGGGATTCATCACTGTCGGGCATAGAGTTTTCAGCTGACGGCACCAGGATGTTCATTACAGGCACGCAGCACAACCGCGTTTATGAATATGTGGAAAACACATCACCACCGGTCTTTCAAAATTCGCCATCTGTGAGCCTGCCTGAGGGCACTGATCTTGGAGACGAACCTAGACTAAAGTTTACTGCCATTGATATAGATGGAGGACAAATAACATACAGGCTGTTTGGTGCTCCTAGCTGGATGTCAATTGACACAAACACGGGACAGCTTGAGGGCATCATACCGTATAATGTCGTATTATGCTCTGCTAATGATAGACTAGAATTTAATGTACTGGCATCTGATGACGGGTTTACCGGCATAGAGTCGGATAACGCGGTACTAGAATATGAACTTGTCGTGACAAGCTCGCCGAATCCCTCAAACTCCCCGTCGCGTGCCACCGTTGATTCCCTGAGCATTCGTGCCAGTGCAACGACTATCGACCTGTCCCTGTATACCACAGATAAAGACGACGATACCCTGACATACCATGATGCGGCCGTATCCCCCGGCGGCATAATTTCTGCGGCATCAGTCGATGAGGCAGGCATTCTTTCCATAACGCAAAATCCGGGAAGTACGCCAAGCGAGCTCACGTACGGCGTATGCAACGGGGAGGACTATATACCGCTGAGCATGACGCTGCGTGGGCCAGACACTACACCGAGCCTGCCTAGGTTTGTAACCATACCGGATGCGGCGACAATACCGGAGGGAACCGTCATTGACTCTGAACAAATTGACTTTTCCGTATCTGACATAAACCTGGATATTTTATCGTACAGGCTCGATGGCGCACCGGACTGGCTGGGAATCGAAATTCCAGACGATTTGACAGACAACGTGGGGCGCCTGTCGGGAACAATCCAGGGAACACTCCCGGGACGAATCCCGGTAACACTCCAGGGATCAGTCCCGTACGATGTAGTCGGATGCGAGGGGGGAAGCAGATCCTTTACGTTTGATGTGCTGGTGTCTGATGACGGCTTTGTCGATCCTGCAAACACCATATCCGTACAGTACACCCTGACTGTGACAAGCCAGAACAGGCCGGACAACAACGATCCCGTAATCCCCACCGTCCTGCTGTACAAGGGCGCATCCACCATAGACTTGAACGTGTTTTCATCCGATGAGGACGGCGACGTACTCACCTATTCTAACCCTGTCACCGATTTTCTGACAGTTGAGAATCTTTTGCCAAACGGGATGATAAGTGTCAATGTTCCGCACAATCCGGGCAGCACCGGCAGCATGGATATTACCATATGTGACGGAACAAACATTGTTACCAGGACTGCCGCCCTGAGGCTGCCCATCTATGAATTTGTTCATTCCCGTAATGCGGCAAACTTCCAAGATGATATACGTGGAATATATTTCTCCGATAACGGAAGAAACCTGTTTCATGTATACAACTCGGACCGTATTTATGAGACCTCCCTTAGATTACCCGCCTTTGACTTGTCTGTTCTCGAAATTTTTACGGATGATCGATTCCTAGATGGCACCTCTCGTGCAATCGACGTTGTGTTTGACAACGATGGCGGCAACATGTTTATTATAGAATCCGACGGTGACATCCATCGATATCCGCTTCAAAACAAATTTTCGGCAGATCCTATCGGCACACCAGTATCCTTTGACATAGCTCCGTTTTTTGCAGGTAATCCTGACACACAACCTCTGACTATACGGGGGCTTGATTTTTCTGCAAACGGGGACAAGATGTATGTTGTGACTAGCAAAGGCACCAGTCCGACCGATACGGTCTATGAATTTACGCTAGACACAAATTTTGGTATCAGCTCCATCGGCTCGACTCAGTTCCGCAACATATCTGAACACGTGGAATTTGCACAGGACATACGGATTTCCGACGATGACCGCAAGTTGTTCATCGTGGATAGCAGCGGAGACTCGCAAAGGGACGATACGATTGTCGAATATACGTTCGAATCCAATCTTGATCTGTCCACTATTGCTTTTTCCGGAGTCTATGCCGTCGCTGATCAGGGAGACGAGCCGGTAGGCGTGGTATTCTCTCCAAACGGCTACAAAATGTTTGTGGCAGAAACTGCCAATGACCGCATTAACGAATACAACATTGGAGTACCATTTACCATGCTGTCCGCACCGGTCATAACACTGCCAGTTGAAGATAATATAATCAGTATTTTTCGCGGTTTGTCCCTGCCAGTTCAAATAAACTTTACCAGGCCGTTGACCGGTTTTACGGCCGATGATATCACTCTGGGGGGAGCCGTAAACGGTGCCAATCCGGAAATCTCCAATTTTACCGGCTCTGGTGCGTCATATTCCTTTAATGTGGAGCGCGGGGCCTCTGATGGCACCATAGACATAACCATTGACAGGGGGGTTGCAACTGACGAATTCGGACATCCAAACGAGGCATCCCGATTGGCAAGTACGTTTATTGACGGCCAGCCTGTTCCGGTCATAAACTCTACTGTCACCTCGCCTACCAACCTTTTGACCATATCATATATGGTGGAGTTTAGCGATTCTGTAACCAACTTTAATGACACGGGAATCGAGGTGTCCGGAAGTGCAAACGGCGTGGTTGAAAACTTTGTCGAAATCGACGATGACTCCTATACGTTTGACGTATCACATAATAGTGTGGAGGGCGTTGTGTCCGTTTTCATACCGGAAGGCGTGGCAAACGAGTTCCGTAGTCTGAACAAGAATCTGGCCTCAAACAGGCTCAACCATACAATTGACAGAATAGCGCCGATACCGACCCTGACTAGCACCTCGCCGGAAGATACAAACTCCCGTACCATACCGTTTACCGTTGATTTCGGCGAGCCCGTAACCGGCTTTAACCATACGGGCATTACCGTGACGGGACTGGCAGACGTTGATGAGGACAGCTTTGAGGCAGAAAGCGATTCCGTATACAATTTTGATATAGTGGCCACTGCCGACGGGCTAGTGAGCGTACAGATACCGGCAGATGTGGCGCAGGATGCGGCGGAAAACGATAACGTGGCATCCGGGGATGTTGCCCGCACGGTGGATACGGATCGTGCGCGCGCGGCTCTTTCCACCGAAATTGACTCGCCTACCAAACTTGCAGTAATACCGTATACGGTGGACTTTGGCGAGCAGGTAAACGGCTTTGTTGCAGCCGACATTGATGCATCAATAGACGACAACGACCTGACGGCAACAAATCCCGTCTCTGATGACGGTATAATTTACACGTTTAACATAGCTCATGGCGTCAACGAGGGAATATTGACCGTGTCAATACCGGAGAACGTCACAACGGATAATGCGGGAAACAACAATACCGCATCAGAATCGCTTGCCATCACAATAGACAGGATAGCGCCAACAGTTACTTCCGCCTCTGTGATTAGCACCGGCATCATCCGCCTTGACGTGTCAGAGACAGTCTTTGACAGATCCGCGACTGCCGCCGACTTTACCATAAACGGCGTGGCATCAACACCTACGGTCACCTCGATTGCAGTATCCGGCAGTACGATAACCCTGACCCTGAGCAGTCTCATAACTGATGCCGATGACCCCGTGGTATCCTATACCAGAAATGCCGGCAGCATCGAGGATCTGGCGACAAACCCGCTTGCAGACTTTGCAAACCAAATAGCAACAAACGATCTAGACACCACTCGGCCCGTACCCACATTAACAATAACATCCGAGCCGGGCGCCGTCACGCATACGAACAGTACCACGGTATCCTATATGGTGGAGTTTGACATGGACGTAGTCGGATTTATTGAAGGGGATATAATGGTGGAGGGATCCGCAAACAACGGCAATCCCGAGACATCGAACTTTGTCACAGTGGATGATGCCACCTATACCTTTGATGTGGAGCGGGATAACTCTGATGGCAATGTCATAGTGTCCATACCCGAAAACAGGGCAACGGACATGGCGGGAAACCAGAATATAGCATCAAGCAGGCTAGAGATAACATTTGACACCCTATCGCCGACGGCAATGCTTGCCAGCACGGAGTCCGGCGACACACGATTGCGAACCATACCTGTTAACGTGACCTTTAGCGAGCGGGTGGACGACTTTGGTGCAGACGACATTATAATCGTGGGATCCGCGACTGCCGGTGCGCCCACTACTGACGATAACATCCTGTACATGTTTGATGTGATTGCCACCGCCGACGGTGATGTGACAGTATCGATACGGGAGAATGCCGCGCGAGATGCGGCGGGAAACCGCAATGCCGAATCAGAGACTGTCGCCTTTATGGTAGATACGGAACGTCCGTCTGTTGGCATATCAACTTTAACAACATCGCCCACCAACTCTGAATCCATATCGTATACCGTGGAATTCAGAGAGGAGGTAAACGACTTTGATGCCGGCGATATTACCGCATCCATAGCCGGCAGTACCCCGACTGTGACAGGCCCCATTTCGACCATTGGCAACACACAGACCTATATGGTAACTCACAACTCCAACGAGGGCATACTGACGGTGTCAATACCGGAAAATGTCGCAACGGATAATGCGGGAAACAACAATACCGCATCCAACATACTTGTACATACAATCGACAGGATAGCGCCGACGGTAACTGGTGCCTCGGTATCTGATACTGACACCATTATACTGGACATATCAGAATCACTCTCCGAGTCCGGCGGTGTGGCATCTGATTTTGCCATCTCTGGTGTGGCAACAAACCCGTCGGTTTCCTCCATTGACATCACCGGCAGCACAATAACCCTGAACCTGGACGATTCCATAACGGATGCAGACTTGCCGCTGGTCTCCTATACCGGAACGGCTGGCAGCATCGAGGATCTGGCGGAAAACCCGCTTGCCGCATTCACAAACCGCGCAGTGGAAAATGAAATTGACACCACGGGACCCGTACCCACATTAACAATAACCTCCGACCCGGGCTCTACGCATACGAACAGTATCACGGTGTCCTATATGGTAACCTTTGATATGGACGTGACCGGCTTTGACAGAAATGACATTGAGGTGGAGGGATCCGCAAACAACGGCAATCCCGAGGCATCAAACTTTGTCACAGTGGATGGGGACGAATACACCTTTGATGTGGAGCGCGGCGACTCTGACGGTAATGTAATAGTATTCATACCTGCAGACATGGCGATAGACGGGTCGGGAAACCAGAACGTCGCATCGAATCGCCTAGAGATAACATTTGACACTGCACCGCCCACACTGACGCTTGCCAGCACGGAATCAGGTGATACGCGACTGCGTATCATACCTGTTAACGCGACCTTTAGCGAGCGGGTGGACGACTTTGATACAGACGATATAACAATCGTGGGATCCGCGACTGCAAATACGCCCACCACGGACGATAACATCCTGTACATGTTTGATATAGTTGCCACCGCAGACGGTGATGTGACAGTATCGATACGGGTGGATGCTGTACGGGATGTGGCAGATAACGGCAATGCGGCATCCGGAACCATAGCCTTTGCGGTGGATACGGAACGTCCATCTGTTGAGATAGCCTCCTCCACCGTCACCGACTTGCCCACCAACCTTGAATCCATATCATATACCGTGACCTTTAGAGAGTCAATAAACGGCTTTACTGCAGCTGATATTACCGCATCCATAGACGGCAGTACCCCGACTGTGACAGGCCCCGTTCTGACCATCGGCGACACACAGACCTATGTGGTAGCTCACAACTCCAACGAGGGCATGTTGACTGTGTCAATACCGGAAAATGTCGCGACGGATGATGCGGGAAACAACAATACCGCATCCAACATACTTGTACATACAATCGACAGGATAGCGCCGACGGTAATTGCCGCCTCCGTACTTGACACTAGCACCATCACGCTTGAGATCTCCGAACCAGTATCTGGCGGTGTGCCATCTGACTTTACCATCTCTGGTGTGGCAACAAACCCGTCGGTCGCCTCGATTGTCATCACCGGCAGTACAATAACCCTGAACCTGGACGATTCCATAACGGATGAAGACTCACCGCTGGTCTCCTATACCGGAACGGCTGGCAGCATCGAGGATCCGGCTACAAACCCGCTTGCCGCATTCACAGACCGCGCAGTGGACAATGAAATCGACACCACGCGGCCGGCGATTACATCCTTTGGGACAGAATCACCCGATCCCACAAACTCCCAGACCATCACGTATACAGTACAATTCAGCGAAACAGTCACCGGATTTGACGCCACGGGAATTGACGTATCGGGAACCTCCGGCGGCACGGCGGCAGAACCGACGGGCAGCGGAACAGACTATACCTTTACTGTCACCCGAGGTATTTCAGACGGGACCGTAACTGTCACGATAATGGAGGGTGCCGCGCGCGATGCGGATGATAACCTCAGCTTTGCATCCTCACCGGTTGAAATAACAGTAGATGCCACGCCGCCGACTGTAACTGGCGCCTCGGTATCCGATACTGACACCATCGTACTGACCATATCCGAATTACTCTCCGAATCTGGCGGCGCGGCATCTGACTTTGCCATCTCTGGTGTGGCAACAAATCCGTCGGTCTCATCGATTGACATTGCCGGCAGCACGATAACCCTTGATCTAAACGGCCTCATAACTGATGCGGACAATCCCGTAATATCCTATACGGGAACCGCCGCCATCGAGGATCTGGCGAAAAACCCGCTTGCAGACTTTGCAAACGAATCGGTTACCAACAATCTTGACACCACGAGGCCGTCGGTAACTGACTTTACCACCACATCATCGAATCCCACAAACTCGCAGACCATAACATATACAGTACAATTCAGCGAGTCCGTCACCGGCTTTAGCGCAGCCGGCATCGACGTCACGGGAACCTCCGGCGGCACGGCGAATGAACCGACGGGTGCCGGCAGAGACTATGAATTTACTGTCACCCGAGGTATTTCAGACGGGACTGTAACTGTCACGATAATGGAGGGTGCCGCGCGCGATGCGGATGATAACCTCAGCTTTGCATCCTCACCGGTTGAAATCGTAATAGATGCCACGCCGCCGACGGTAACTGGCGCCGAGGTGCTAAACCCGAACATAATCAGGCTCGATCTCTCAGAGCCGATATCTGATAATAATGCCGTCGCCTCTGACTTTGCCATCGCCGGTGCCGCATCAAACCCCGCCGTATCCTCCATTGCGGTATCTGGCAGCTCAATAGAGCTGAGCCTGACCCCGTCCCTGACTGATGCCGACAATCCCACGGTCTCCTATACCCGGACTACAGGAGGCATAGAGGATCCTGCGACAAACCGGCTTGCAGACTTTGCCGGCTTTACAGTCACCAACGATATCGACACCACGGACCCGGTACCCACTTTATCCACTGAAATTGACTCGCCTACCAACCTTGCAGTAATACCATACATGGTGGAATTTACCGAGGCGGTGAGCGGCTTTGATGGGAACGGCATTGACGCATCCATAGACGGCGCCTCATTAACGGCATCAGAGCCCGTCACCGATGACGACACTACCTACACGTTTACCGTAACCCACAACGTCAACGAGGGCGAACTGCAGGTGTCGATTCGTGCCGGCGCTGCAACGGACATGGACAGCAACACAAGCACCGCATCCAACACTATTTCACACACGATAGACAGGATAGCGCCTACTGTAACTGGCGCTTCTGTATCCGATACTGACACCATCATACTGGACATATCCGAATTACTCTCCGAATCAGAATCAGTCGGTGTGACATCTGACTTTACCATCTCTGGTGTGGCAACAAACCCGTCGGTCGCCTCGATTGTCATCACCGGCAGTACAATAACCCTGGACTTGAATAGCCTCATAACTGATGCGGATAATCCCGTAATATCTTATACCGGAACGGCTGGCAGCATCGAGGATCTGGCGGAAAACCCGCTTGCCGCATTCACAGACCGCACAGTGGAAAATGAAATTGACACCACGGGGCCCGTACCCACGTTAACAATAACATCCGACCCGGGAGCCACGCATACGAACGGCCCCGAGGTATCTTACAGGGTGGAATTTGACATGGACGTGGACGGCTTTGATATGGATGACATTGAGGTGTCAGGATCCGCAGACGGCGGCAATCCCGAAGTAACGACCTTTGTCACAGTGAGCGGTTCCATCTATACCTTTGATGTGGAACGCGACAGCTCTGACGGTAATGTAATGGTATTCATACCTGCAGACAGGGCGACGGATAGATCAGGCAACCAAAACGTCGCATCGGATCGCCTAGAGATAATATTTGACACCATATCGCCGACGCTGACGCTTGCCAGCGCGGAATCCGGCGACACTAGACTACGGACCATACCGTTTAACGTGACCTTTAGTGAGGAGGTGGGCGGATTTGACAGAAACGACATTATAATCGAGGGATCCGCGACTGCCAATACGCCCACCACAAGCGATGATATCTTTTACGAGTTTGATTTAGTTGCCACATCCGACGGGCCGGTAACCGTATCGATACGGGAGAATGCCGCACGGGACATGGCGGATAACGGCAATGCCGAATCGGAGACCATAGCCCTCACGGTGGATACGGAACGTCCTACTGTTGAGATAACCTCCCTCACCGTAGATGACTTGCCCACCAACCTTGAATCCATATCATATACCGTGGCATTTAACGAACAGGTAAACGACTTTGTTGCCGGTGATATCAGCGCATCCATAGACGGCAGTCCCCTGACGGCATCAAGTCCCGTCCCGGGTGCGGACAACACCTACACGTTTGACGTAACACACGGTACAAACGAGGGCGAACTAGTGGTGTCAATACCGGAAAATGTCACAACGGATAATGCGGGAAACAACAATACCGCATCAAACGAGCTTGTACACACGGTCGACAGGATAGCGCCGACGGTGGTTAGCGCCTCGGTATCTGATACTGACACCATTATACTGGGGATATCCGAATCCGTCTCCGGCGGTATAGCATTCGACTTTGCTATCTCTGGCGTAAACTCTGGCCCGGAGGTTGACTCGATTGCAGTATCCGGCAGCACAATAACCCTGAACCTGGATGATTCCATAACGGATGCCGACTTGCCGCTGCTCTCCTATACTGGAACGACCGGCAGCATCGAGGATCCGGCGACAAACCCGCTTGCAAACTTTGCAAACCAGGCAGTAATGAATAATCTTGACACCACGAGGCCGACGGTAACCTCCTTTACCACCACATCATCAAACCCCACAAACTCCCAGACCATAACATATGCAGTACAATTCAGCGAGTCCGTCACCGGCTTTAGCGCAGCCGGCATCGGCGTCACGGGAACCTCCGGCGGCACGGCGGCAGAACCGACGGGTACGGGCAGGGACTATGAATTTGTTGTCACCCGAGGAGCATCCGACGGGATCGTAACTGTCACTATACTGGAGGGCGCCGCGCGCGATGTGGATAATAACCTCAGCTTTGCATCATCACCAGTTGAAATCGTAATAGATGCCACGCCGCCGACTGTAACTGGCGCCACCGTATCTGATACTGACACCATTATACTGGAGATATCCGAGCCCGTCTCTGGCGGCGCGGCATCTGACTTTACCATAAACGGTGTAGCATCAGGCCCGTCGGTCGCCTCGATTGACATCACCGGCAGTACAGTAACCCTGGATCTAAACGACCTCATAACGGATGCTGACAATCCCGCAGTCTCATACACCGGAACAGTAGATATCGAAGATGCTGCGGAAAACCCGCTTGCAGACTTTGCAAACGAATCGGTTACCAACAATCTTGACACCACGAGGCCGACGGTAACTTCCTTTACCACCACATCATCGAACCCCACAAACTCCCAGACCATAACATATGCAGTACAATTCAGCGAGCCGGTAACCAGATTCAACTCCACGGGTATAAGCATCACGGGAACCTCCGGCGGCACGGCGGCAGAACCGACGGGTACGGGCAGGGACTATGAATTTGTTGTCACCCGAGGGGCATCTGACGGTACGGTCACCGTCACGATTCTGGAGGGCGCCGCGCGCGATGTGGATAATAACCTCAGCTTTGCATCCTCACCGGTTGAAATCATGACAGACGCCACACCGCCTACTGTAACTGGCGCCACCGTATCTGACACTGACACCATTATACTGGATATATCAGAGCCGGTATCTGATGATTCCGCAACTGCATCTGACTTTGTCATATCTAATGTGGCAACAAACCCGGCTGTATCCTCGATTACGGTATCTGGCAGTACAGTAACACTGGATCTGAATCGCCTCATAACGGATGCCGATGTGCCGCTGGTCTCCTATACCAGAACCGCAGGAAGCATAAACGACACTGCAAAAAACCCGCTTGCAGACTTTGCAAATGAACCCGCCACCAACGATATAGACACCACGAGGCCGTCGGTAACTGCCTTTACCACCACGTCATCGAATCCCACAAACTCCCAGACCATAACATATGCAGTACAATTCAGCGAGCCGGTAACCAGATTCAACTCCACGGGTATAAGCGTCACGGGAACCTCCGGCGGCACGGCGGCAGAACCGACGGGCGGCGGCATAAACTATGAATTTGTTGTCACCCGAGGGGCATCCGACGGTACGGTCACCGTCACCATACTGGAGGGTGCCGCGCGCGATGTGGATGATAACCTCAGCTTTGCATCAACGCCGCTTGAAATCGTAATAGATGCCACGCCGCCTACCGTAACCGGCGCCGAGGTAGTAAACCCGAACATAATCCGGCTCGATCTCTCAGAGCCGGTATCTGATATCAACGCAGTCGCCTCTGACTTTGCCATATCCAGCGCCGCATCAAACCCCGCCGTATCCTCCATTGCGGTATCTGGCAGCTCAATAGAGCTGAGCCTGTCCCAGCCCCTGACTGATGCCGACAATCCCATAGTCGCCTATACGAGAACTGCCGGAGGCATCGAGGATCCGGCTACAAACCGGCTTGCAGACTTTGCAAACCAAGCAGCCACCAATGATATAGACACCACGGCCCCGGTACCCACTTTATCCACCGACATTGACTCGCCTACCAACCTTGCAGTAATACCGTACATGGTGGTCTTTACCGAGGATGTGAGCGGCTTTGATAGGAGCGGCATTGACGCATCCATAGACGGCGCTACATTAACGGCATCAAACCCCGTCACCAATGACGATATTACCTACACGTTTACCGTAACCCACAATGTCGACGAGGGAGAACTGAGGGTGTCGATTCGCGCCGGCGCTGCAACTGACATGGACAGCAATACAAACACCGCATCCAACACTATTTCACGCATGATAGACAGGATAGCGCCGACGGTAACTGGCGCCACCGCATCTGATACTGACACCATCATACTGGAGATATCCGAGCCCGTCTCTGGCGGTGCGGCATCTGACTTTACCATATCCGGCGTGGCGACAAACCCGTCGGTCTCTTCCATTGGCATCACCGGAAATACAATAACGCTGGATCTGAACGGCCTCATAACGGATGCCGACTCGCCGCTAATCTCCTACACCGGAACAATAGATATCGAGGATGCTGCGGAAAACCGGCTTGCAGACTTTGCAAATCAAATGGCCGAAAACGATCTTGACACCACCAGGCCCGTACCCACATTAACAATAACATCCGAGCCGGGCGCCGTCACGCATACGAACAGCCCCACGGTATCCTATATGGTGGAGTTTGACATGGATGTGGTCGGCTTTACTGAAGGGGATATAATGGTGGAGGGATCCGCAAACAACGGCAATCCCGAGACATCGAACTTTGTCACAGTGGATGATGCCACCTATACCTTTGATGTGGAGCGCGACGGCTCTGATGGCAACGTAATAGTGTCCATACCCGAAAACAGGGCAACGGACATGGCGGGAAACCAGAACGTCGCATCTGACCGCCTAGAGATAACATTTGACACCGTATCGCCTACACTGATGTTTGCCAGCACGGAATCAGGCGATACGAAATTGCGAACCATACCGTTTACCGTGCGATTCGACGAGGTGGTGCGCGGATTTGACAGAAACGACATTATAATCGAGGGTGCCGCAACGGCCCGGCAGCCCACCACAAGCGATGAGATCCTTTACGAGTTTGATCTAGTTGCCACATCCGACGGGCCGGTAACCGTATCGATACGGGAGAACGCCGCACGGGACATGGCGAATAACGGCAATGCCGCATCCGGCATGATAACCCTCACAGTCGATACGGGCCGCGTGCGCGCGGATCTCTCCACCGATATTGACTCGCCCACCAACCTTGCGACCATACCATACACGGTGGACTTTGGCGAGTCTGTGAGCGGCTTTGATGGGAACGACATCCGCGTGTTAATAGACGGCACCCCCCTGACGGCGCCAGAGCCCGTCCCGGGTGCAGGTGACACCTATACCTTTGGCGTGACACATGGGGTATTAGAGGGCGAACTAATGGTGTCAATACTGGAAAATTCCGTAATGGACGGCGCCGAAAATACAAATGACGCGTCTGACACGCTCGTACATACGCTCGACAGGATAGCGCCGACTGTAACTGACGCCACCGTACTTGACACTGACACCATTATACTGACCATATCCGAGTTACTCTCCGAATCCGGCGGCGCGGCATCTGACTTTGCCATAACCGGTGTGGCGACAAACCCGGCAGTCTCATCGATTGACATTGCCGGCAGCACAATAACCCTGAACCTGGACGACTCCATAACGGATGCAGACAATCCCGTAATATCCTATACGGGAACCGCAGCCATCGAGGATCTGGCGGAAAACCCGCTTGCGGACTTTGCAGGCCAAACAGCCACCAACGATTTAGACACCACGCCGCCTGAGCCCACCCTGTCCACTACCGCCTCGCTTGTCACCTCTGCCGTAAGACTGCCCTTTATGGTAGTGTTTGACATGGACGTGAGGGGCTTTGATGAGGATGACATTGTGCTCGGGGGAACTGCCAGTGCGAGAATCGACGCCTTTGAGGGTACAGGTGCAAGCTATACCTTTGATGTAAACCGCCGCAGCTCCGGGGGCACCATAACGGTGTCCATACCGGCAAACATTGCACAAGACTTTGCGGGAAACAACAATACGGCATCAAATACAATCACCATTACCATCGACACCGACAGGCCGCTTCCGATAATAACTGCCAATGCCACCTCGTTTACCAACGGCCCGGCCATCCTGTATACCGTGGTCTTTGACATGCAGGTAAACGGCTTTAACGCCACGGGAATTAACGTGGGCGGCACCGCAAACGGCCGCAATCCGGAGGCATCGGGCTTTGAGGCGGTAAATTCCACCGCCTATACCTTTGAGGTGGTTCGCGGCAGCTCAGATGGCACAGTACGCGTGCAGATACCCGGGAACGTGGCAACTGATGCTGCGGGAAACCCCAATGCGGCATCGATTCCCGTGACCATTACGTTTGATACGGTCGCGCCTGCCGCAACTGGCGGCAGGGTGACGGGCACCTCTGTCATCCGCCTTGCAATGTCAGAGCCGGTATCTGATGACAGTGCGGCGGCGTCTGACTTTACCATATCCGGCGTGGCATCAGGCCCGGCGGTATCCTCGATATCCGTATCCGGCAGCAGGATGAACCTGTTCCTGGACGGTATAATAGAAGAGTCCGACCTGCCGACAGTCTCGTACGTGCAGACGTCAGGAAACATAAATGACAGGGCGACAAACCCACTTGCGGACTTTGCAGACCTTGCCGTGACCAATGACGGCTTTTCTGACCGGACCGGCGACCCCGGATGGCGCACAAAGCCCACCTTTGGAAGCTCGCACATTACAGGCGACCCGATAGTCTCCTGCGGATATTCAATTGACGGGCGGTGCACAGACGTGCTGGATTACCACGTAAACTATACCAGGCAGACAATCCAGACAAACTCCACCCACGACTTTGCGCTAAAGACGTACGCACAGCGGGGCGTAAAGCAGTTCGAGCTGGCCTTTGGCGTGCCGGACATTGGCGCGCCGATAAACAATGCAGAGGCAGTAATCACAATAGATTTGGTGCGCAATTACACGGAACCATCCACCCATTCTATAGACAAGATTAGCTATGCGAACAAGAACAATGTAATAGGCCAGAACGCCACATTTGCAGTGTCACAGGTAAGGTGCCTGCCAGCAGATCCCGAGCTTGACTGCATACGGCTTGACATAACGGGCGTACTGTTCCGCGAGGAAATGTACCACGTGCCGTTTGCCATACACGCAACTGACTACAAGCTGCGCGGAACGATAAACTATCTCAACGAGGGAATCCTGGTGCAGGGCGAGACGCTCAACGAGCTGCCGGTAGTGACGCGCAGCACGAAAAGCGCCTCCCAGTCAGAACCCTTGGTAATACAGCTGACCAGGACTGACAAGCTATCCGATGTCTGGACTGACCAGTTCGGCGACACATGGACCAAGAACGAGTGGGACACGTGGCGCTATGTGGACAGGCCGACTCCGAGCATGGTGTCATCGTGCAGGGACATTGAGAACAGACTGTGCGACGCATTTTCAGAAAAGCTCGACTGGCACACGACTAACATGGAGCGGCTCCGCGACGCCCTGTACGGGAAAATCTATACGGAACCGGCGTTTGACGAGCTGAATGAGACCATTATAGTATTCGGCGCAGATGCGACACGTTCTCAGGTGCCATAATGCGGCGGGATTTTTCCGGCCGTGCGCGGTATCGGGCAAAAGGCCGATCCGCCGGGGAACGATCCTTGCGATCCGGACTGCCGATCAAACACTGCATTGCAAGTGTGAGGTTTTACCTGGTACGGCAGTTATTTCATGATGTCCGGCAGAGCATACGGCAAAGCCCTGTGGCCGTATGATTTTCCGGCCAGAATTGCCGGATCCTGGCAATTTACAAATTTTCACGCCTCGCTATGCGACATTCCTGTCTGTCCTGCCCAATTGCCTAAAATAGGAGGTGCTGGGTAGAAAATTCGTATGAAAGCGCAGTGGTATGCCCCAATTTTATTGTATGGTGTAGTGATCATGTTATCCGCCGGTTTCGCGTTTGCGCAGGCGCCCGGATCTGCTCCGGTGATATCTGCCAACGTGACCTCGCCGACGAACTCTGAGGGCATATTATACACGGTACAATTTGGCGGGATGGTATCGGACTTTAGCACCGGTGATATTGTAATAACGGCGAACGGCACACTGGTGGATGAGCCGCACCTCACCATGGTCAATGTCACAACCTATACCTTTGAGGTGTCCCACGGAATAGACGAGGGTGCGGTGACGGTGCTCATACGCGGGGGCACCACAACAGTTGGGGGAATTGCAAGTGCAGAATCGGAACTGCACGAGATTACAATAGACAGGATAGCGCCGGTGGCAAATGAGATCTTTGTATCCGGCTCCAGTACAATCCGCCTTGTAATGTCCGAGCCGGTATCTGAGGCCGGCAATGCCGTAGGCAACTTTCGCGTATCCGGAATAGCATCCGAGGCCGACGTCGATTTTATATCTGTCTCTGATAATACCATCGAGCTGACAGTCGACGGGGAAATTCTCGACACGGACGACCCGACAGTCGCGTATACTACACAATTTGGAAGCATAAACGATGCTGCGACAAACCCGCTTGCCCATATCAACCGTACAGTTACAAACGACCGTGACACCACGGGACCCATGCCGACGGTGTCGAACGGCAACATAAATCTGACCAAACAATCCACGATACCGTTTACCGTACAATTCGACGAGCCTGTAGACGACTTTAACGCCACGGACATTGCCGTGTTCGGATCCGCAGAAGTAGATGAGTCAAGCTTTGAGATGGTTAACACCACCGACTATGCCTTTAACATGGTTCACAAGTCCGACGGGCAGGTGCATGTACTCATACCCTCGGGCGCCGTGCACGACGAGGACGGAAACGACAGCCTCACATCAAACACAGTCGTGTTTATTTTTGATATCACGCAGCCGACCGTAACAGGAGGCACTGTACCGGATAGTGACACAATCATCCTCGAGCTCTCCGAGCCCATACTTGATAACGGCACAGTGAACGCGGACTTTACGGTATCAGGCGTGGGTGCGAATATTGAAGTCCTCGACATATTGTTTGGCACTGACACGATAACGCTGAACCTGAATGGCAACATAACAGATGACGACGCACCGCAAGTCTCCTATGCGGCATCAACAGGCACGATACACGATCCTGCGACAAACCGGCTTGCGAACTTTGATAACAGTCCAATCTTTAACGGCATAGACGGCACGCGGCCAATACCGACCCTGGCCGTCGGGCAGATAACGCCAGAGGGCGCATCGTTTATCGTGACATTTGATGAGCCCGTCTCTGGCTTTAACAGTACGGGCATTACAGTGACCGGATCCGATACTACTATAGTGACCGAGCCCGTTGAGGACGGCACTGACACCTTTACATTTAACGTGCTCCACGGAGGATCAAGCGGCCCCGTTACCGTCTCAATATCCGAGGGTGCCGCACGTGATATTAAGGGAAATGAAAGCGAGGAATCAAATAGAATTACGGTCTTTATTGGAACGGATCTTTTGGGCACCACTCTATCTACGGACGAGGGATCGCCTACAAACAGCGAGACAATATCATACAATGTGGTATTTGGACACGAGGTGATCTTTTTTGGGCCCAACAACATTGACGTATTAATAGACGGCGAGCCACTGGACAAGGCAGGCATCTCTGTGCAGGGCAGTGATCCGGTCACTAGAGTCAATACCAATGCCAGCACCGTCTTTACGTTTGAGGTAACCCACGGCACAAACAATGGTACGGTGACGGTGAGTATATCCAACGGTACCGTAACTGACGCGCAGGGAACCCCGAACACAGAATCAAACAAGCTTGTACATACGGTCGACAGGGTGCCACCTGCCGTATTTGACAGTTATGAACAAAACAGCACTACAATCCGCCTTGAAATGTCCGAGCCCGTCTTTGACAGATCCGCGGCCGCCAACGACTTTGCCATCTCCGGCGTGGTATCGGAGCCTACAGTCGAATCGATTACGGTCTCTGGCAGAATAGTGGATCTGCACCTGAGTAAAATCATAATTGATACCGACTCGCCGACGGTCGCCTATACCAGAACAGATGGAAGCATCGAGGATCTGGCTACAAACCGGCTTGGAAACTTTGAAGACCTGCTGATATCCGATGGCGCATCGCCCATAACCACCCTGAGCACCACCTCGGCTAATTTTACAAACTCCCGTACCATACCGTTTACAGTACAGTTTGACGAGCCGGTAACTGGCTTTAACCGTACGGGAATCACCGTGACAGGATCTGCGACTGCCGAAATTGATGCCTTTAATGATAACGGTGATGATTCCTACACGTTTAATGTCGTGGCCTCGACAGACGGGGAACTGACCGTACAGATACCGGCCGGTGCTGCAACTGACCATGCCGGAAACGAAAGCGTGGCATCAGACGAGATTACGGTCACAATAGACACGCTTTCGCCGACTCTGGAGATAACTGCGGACGTAGAATCTCCGACAAACTCTGCCAAGATAACCTACACGGTGCGCTTTAGCGAGTCCGTCAACGGCTTTGATGAGGGTGATATTGCCGTGACAGGCTCTGAAAACGACCCGGCAGGCTTTGTCGAGGTAAATTCCACCGCCTACACCTTTGATGTAACCCACGGTATGGACACGGGGACCATAACCGTATCCGTGGAGGCGGGCGCTACAATGGACAATGCGACAAATCCAAACACCGTATCGTCACTGCATACTATTACAATAGACAGGATACCGCCGGAGGTGGATAGCGCATCCGTACTGGACACCGACACCATCACGCTTGTGATCTCCGAGCCCGTCTCCGGCGGTGTAGCGTCTGACTTTACCATATCTGGTGTGGCGACAAACCCGACAGTATCCTCAATTATTATCGACGGCAGCACGATAACCCTTGATCTAAACGGCCTCATAACGGATGCGGACAGTCCCACAGTATCATATACAGAAACTGACGGCATCGAGGATCCTGTGGAAAACCGGCTTGCAAACTTTGTAAACGAACCAGTCGCCAACAATCTTGACACCACGAGGCCGACGGTAACTGCCTTTACCACCACATCATCTAACCCCACAAACTCCCAGACCATCACGTATAACGTACAGTTCAGCGAGCCGGTAACCAGATTTAACGCCACGGGAATCGGCGTATCGGGAACCTCCGGCGGCACGGCGGCAGAACCGACGGGCAGCGAAAGAGACTATGAATTTGTCGTCACCCGTGGAGCATCAGACGGGACCGTCACCGTTACGATACTGGAGGGTGCCGCGCGCGATGCGGATGATAATCTTAGCCTTGCATCCACACCGGTTGAAATCGCAATAGATGCCACGCCACCTACCGTAACTGACGCCTCGGTATCTGACACTGACACCATTATACTGGAGATATCCGAGCCCGTCTCTGGCGGCGCGGCATCTGACTTTACCATAAACGGTGTAGCATCAGGCCCGTCGGTCGCCTCGATTGACATCACCGGCAGTACAGTAACCCTTGATCTAAACGACCTCATAACGGATGCTGACAATCCCGCAGTCTCATACACCGGAACAGTAGATATCGAAGATGCTGCGGAAAACCCGCTTGCAGACTTTGCAAATGAACCAGTCACCAACGATATAGACACCACGAGGCCGACGGTAACTTCCTTTACCACCACATCATCGAACCCCACAAACTCCCAGACCATAACATATGCAGTACAATTCAGCGAGCCGGTAACCAGATTTAACGCCACGGGAATTGACGTATCGGGAACCTCCGGCGGCACGGCGGCAGAACCGACGGGCAGCGAAAGAGACTATGAATTTGTCGTCACCCGCGGAGCATCCGACGGGACCGTCACCGTTACGATACTGGAGGGTGCCGCGCGCGATGCGGATGATAATCTTAGCCTTGCATCCTCACCAGTTGAAATCGCAGTAGATGCCACGCCGCCGACTGTAACTGGCGCCTCGGTGTTTGATACTGACACAATAGTATTGACTATATCCGAACCACTCGACGAATCCGGTGGCGCGGCGTCCGACTTTACCATATCTGGCGTGGCATCCACATCGTCAGTCTCCTCGATTAATATCGCCGGCAGCACGATAACGCTGAACCTGGACGACTCCATAACGGATGCGGACAATCCCACAATATCATATACAGAGACCGGCGGTATAGAGGATCTTGCGGAAAACCGACTTGCAAACTTTGCAGACCAAATAGCCACAAACGACCTTGACACCACGAGACCCGTACCCACATTAACAATAACATCCGAGCCGGGCTCCACGCATACGAACAGTCCAACGGTATCATACATGGTGGAGTTTGACATGGACGTGGTCGGCTTTATTGAAGGGGATATAATGGTGGAGGGATTAGCAAACAACGGTAATCCCGAAACATCGAACTTTGTCACAGTGGATGATGCCACCTATACCTTTGATGTGGAGCGCGACGGCTCTGATGGCAATGTCATAGTGTCCATACCCGAAAACAGGGCGACAGACCTGGCGGGAAACCAGAATATAGCATCAAGCAGGCTAGAGATAACATTTGACACCATACCGCCGACGGCAACACTTGCCAGCACGGAATCAGGCGATACGAAATTGCGAACCATACCGATTAACGCGACCTTTGGCGAGCGGGTGGACGACTTTGGTATAGACGATATTATAATCGAGGGTGCCGCGACTGCCGATGCGCCCACTACAAACGACAACATACTGTACATGTTTGATGTGGTTGCCACCGCCGACGGTGATGTGACAGTATCGATACGGGAGGATGCCGTACGGGACATGGCAGATAACGGCAATACAGCATCGGAGACCATAGCCTTTGCGGTGGATACTGTAGCTCCGACGGTCACCATAACCTCGGATGTCGGGCCCCTGACGAACCTTGAACACATACTATACGAGGTAGAATTTGACGGGCCGGTATTAGGCATTGACGAGAATGCCATTATGGTGGACGGATCCACAAACAACACGGCGAGCTTTACGGGATCCGGTGATACTTATACGTTTAATGTAACCCACGGCATATCTGCGGGGCCCATAACCGTATCGGTCCGCGCAGGTGCTGCACAGGACGCTGCGGGAAACAACAGTACGGCATCAAATCAAATTAAAACAACGATAGACAGGATAGCGCCGGTGGCAGATAAGATCTTTGTATCCGGTTCCAATACAATCCGCCTTGTAATGTCAGAGCCGATATTCGAGGACGGCAATGCCGTAGGCAACTTTCGTGTATCCGGAATAGCATCCGAGGCCGACGTCGATTTTATATCTGTCTCTGGCATTACCATCGACCTGACAGTAGACGGGGAAATTCTCGACACGGACGACCCGACAGTCGCGTATACTACACGATTTGGAAGCATAAACGATGCTGCGACAAACCCGCTTGCCCATATCAACCGTACAGTTACAAACGACCGTGACACCACGGGACCCATGCCGACGGTATCGAACGGCGGGATAAATCTGACCAAACAATCCACGATACCGTTTACCGTACAATTCGACGAGCCTGTAGACGACTTTAACGCCACGGACATTGCCGTGTTCGGATCCGCAGAAGTAGATGAGTCAAGCTTTGAGATGGTTAACGTCACCGACTATGCCTTTAACATGGTTCACAAGTCCGACGGGCAGGTGCATGTACTCATACCCTCGGGCGCCGTGCACGACGAGGACGGAAACGACAGCCTCACATCAAACACAGTCGTGTTTATTTTTGATATCACGCAGCCGACCGTAACAGGAGGCACTGTACCGGATAGTGACACAATCATCCTCGAGCTCTCCGAGCCCATACTTGATAACGGCACAATGAACACGGACTTTGCGGTATCAGGCGTGGATGCGAATATTCTAGTCCTCGACATATTGTTTGGCACTGACACGATAACGCTGAACCTGAATGGCAACATAACAGATGACGACGCACCGCAAGTCTCCTATGCGGCATCAACAGGCACGATACACGATCCTGCGACAAACCGTCTTGAAAACTTTGATGACAGTCCAATCTTTAACGGCATAGACGGCACGCGGCCAATACCGACCCTGGCCGTCGGGCAGATAATGCCAGAGGGCGCATCGTTTATCGTGACATTTGATGAGCCCGTCTCTGGCTTTAACAGTACGGGCATTACAGTGACCGGATCCGATACTGCCATAGTGACTGAGCCCGTTGAGGACGGCACTGACACCTTTACATTTAACGTGCTCCACGGAGGATCAAGCGGCCCCGTTACCGTCTTGATATCAGAGGGTGCCGCACGGGATATTAAGGGAAATGAAAGCGAGGAATCAAATAGAATTACGGTCTTTATTGGAACGGATCTTTTGGGCACCACCCTATCTACGGACGAGGGATCGCCTACAAACAGCGAGACAATATCATATAATGTGGTATTCGGACACGAGGTGATCTTTTTTGGGCCCAACAACATTGACGTATTAATAGACGGCGAGCCGCTGGACAAGGCAGGCATCTCTGTGCAGGGCAGTGATCCGGTCACTAGAGTCAATACCAATGCCAGCACCGTCTTTACGTTTGAGGTAACCCACGGCACAGACAATGGTACGGTGACGGTGAGTATATCTGAGGGTGCCGTAACTGACGCGCAGGGAACCCCAAACACAGCATCAAGTGAGCTTGTGCACGTGGTCGACAGGGTGCCACCTGTAGTGTTTGACGGCCATCTAGAAAACCGCACTACAATCCGCCTTGAAATGTCCGAACCCGTACTTGATAACTCCACAACTGCCGTCGACTTTACCGTAACCAAGGTGGCAACAAATCCTATGGTGGAATCGATTACGGTCTCTGGCAGAATAGTGGATCTGCACCTGACCGGCGCCATAGAGGATGACGACTCGCCGACTGTCTCCTATACCAGGACGACGGGAAGCATCGAGGATCCGGCCACAAACCGGCTTGCAAACTTTCCAGACCTGCTAATATCCGATGGCGCATCACCCATAACCACCCTGAGCACCGCCTCGGCTAATTTTACAAACTCCCGTACCATACCGTTTACCGTTACGTTTGATGAGCCGGTAATCGGCTTTAACCGTACTGGAGTCGTCGTGACGGGTGACGCTGCAGTTGAGAATTTCATCGACAATGACGGCTCTTTCACGTTTGATGTCGTGGCCTCGACAGACGGGAATGTGACGGTGTCCATACCCAAAGGCGCCGCAACGGATTATGTCGGAAACCCCAGTGAGGCATCGGAGACTATTGCCCGCACGATAGACACCATACCCCCGACCCTGGAAATAACCGCAGACGTGACATCGCCGACAAACTCTGCCGAAATAACCTATACCGTTGGATTTAGCGAGTCCGTAACCGGCTTTGATGAGGAAGACATTACAGTAGCCGACTCTACTGCCCGTCCGGCAGGCTTTGTCGAGGTAAATTCCACCGCCTATACCTTTGATGTAACCCACGGTATAGACACGGGGACCGTAACCGTATCCGTGCGGGCGAATGCTGCAATGGACAATGCGACAAACCCAAACACCGTATCGTCACTGCATACTATTACAATAGACAGGATACCGCCGGAGGTGGATAGCGCATCCGTACTGGACGCAAGAACGGTCCGCCTTGTAATGTCAGAGCCGGTATCTGAGACCGGCGATCCTTCGTTTGACTTTACCGTATTTGGCATAAGCTCCGGCGGCCAGGTCGAATCAGTAGAGGTCTCTGGCAGTATGATAGACATTACAGTCAACCGCAACATGGTAGAGACGGATTCCCTGACAGTCACGTATGCCGCACAATTTGGAAGCATAAACGATATGGCGACAAACCCGCTTGCAGACTTTGAGGATGAGCCGGTCACCAACGATATAGACAACACGCCACCGAGAATAATCTCCTTTGAGACCACATCATCCAACTTTACAAACTCTCAAACCGTCACGTATACCGTCGAATTCAGCGAGTCAGTAACCGGCTTTGACATATCCGGCATCAGCGTTACGGGCACATCGGGCGCCACGGCGACTATACCGGAAGGCGACGGCGCAAGCTATACCTTTGATGTAAACCGCGGCGACACGGACGGGACAGTCACAGCATCCATACTGGCAGGTGCCGCGCGCGACGATGCGGGAAATCCCAGCGAGGCATCCGATCCCGTCACTGTCACAATCGACACCATACCGCCGGTGGTGGATACGGCCTCGGTACTTGACGCCACTACAATCCGCCTTGTAATGTCAGAGCCGGTAATTGATGACGGCGATCTTTCGTTTGACTTTACCGTATTTGGCATAAGCACCGGCGGCCAGGTAGAATCGGTAGAGGTCTCTGGCAGTATGATAGACATTACAGTCAACCGCAACATAGTAGAGACGGATTCCCTGACAGTCACGTATGTTGCACGATTTGGAAGCATAAACGATACAGCGACAAACCCGCTTGCAGACTTTGAGGATGAGCCGGTCACCAACGATATAGACAACACGGCGCCCGTACCGACTGTATCGAACGGCAACATAGATCTGACCAACCGTGAAATTATACCGTTTACCGTACGGTTTGACGAGCCCGTAACCGGCTTTAATGCCACGGGAATCAAAGTGTCCGAATCCGCAGGCGTCCAGGAGCATACCTTTGTCCCGGCAAACGCCACCGTCTACAACTTTAACATCCAGGCCGCCGAAGACGGGGAGGTAACCGTGTCCATACTTGCCGGTGCCGCGCGCGACGGCCAAGGAAACCCCAGCGTCGCATCAAACCAGGTTCGATTCACGATCGACACCACACCGCCGACGGTGACGGGCGGTTCGGTACCTGGCAGCAACATTATCACACTTGACATGTCCGAGCCCGTCTTTGACAGATCCGCGGCCGCCGACGACTTTGCCATCTCCGGCGTGTCATCAGGCCCGTCAGTCGCCTCGATTGCAGTATCTGGCAGTACAATAACCCTGAACCTGAACAACGCCGTAACCGACGGTGATTCTCCTACAGTAAGCTATGCGGCATCATCCGGTGCCATCGAGGATCTGGCGACAAACCGACTTGCAGACTTTGAGGATGAGCCGGTCACCAACGATATAGACAACACGGCGCCCGTACCGACCATATCCAGCGACGAATCAGGCATCACGCAGTTTAGAAACATACCGTTTACCGTCACCTTTGACGAATCCGTAACCGGCTTTAATGCCACGGGAATCAAAGTGTCCGGATCCGCAAGCGTTGCAAACTTTGACGACAATAATGATGATTCCTACAGGTTTAACCTAGTGGCCGACACAGACGGGGAACTGACCGTACAGATACCGGCCGGTGCTGCAACTGACCATGCCGGAAACGAAAACACGGCATCCGAGGTGTTTTCGATTATCGTAGACACGGTGCCCCCGACCCTGGAGATAACTGCGGACGTAGAATCTCCGACAAACTCTGCCGAGATAACCTACACGGTGCGCTTTAGCGAGTCCGTCAACGGCTTTGATGAGGGTGATATTGCCGTGACAGGCTCTGAAAACGACCCGGCAGGCTTTGTCAGGGTAAATTCCACCGCCTATACCTTTGATGTAACCCACGGTATAGGCACGGGGACCGTAACCGTATCCGTGGAGGCGGGAGCTGCAACCGATGACGCAGGATACGTGACCGCCCGAGGCCAGCTTGCACATATAGTCGACAGGATACCGCCGGAGGTGGATAGTGCATCCGTACTGGACGCAAGAACGGTCCGCCTTGTAATGTCCGAGGGTATAGTCGACAGTGAATCTGTTCCGTTTAACTTTAGGGTATCTGGCATTGCCACGGATCCGGATCCCCTGTCCGCAACCTTTGGTGACAATACAATCGACCTTGCATTCGAAATCGACATAGAAGATGATGACGTCCTAGAGCTATCATACACCAGAACCACCGGAAGCATAAACGACACTGCGACAAACATTCTTGCGGATTTCTCCGGCGTTACAGTTACAAACGACCTTGACACCACGCCGCCGACACCCACGGTATCAAACGGCGACATATCGCTGACCAACCAATTATCGCTGCCGTTTACTGTACGGTTTGACGAGTCCGTAACCGGCCTTGCCGAGGACGAGATTACCGTGAATGGACCGGCCAGAGTCGTTCCGGGCAGCTTTGCACCGGTAAATACCACCCACTATAACTTTGATGTGGAGCGTGTAGATTCGGACGGCGAGATAACCGTGTTCCTGGCCCAGGGCGCCGCAATTGATGATGACCAAAACCTCAGCACGACGTCAAATGTCGTCGTATTTACAATCGACACTGTGGCGCCGGCGGTGACTGGCGATTCCATACCGGACAGCAACACCATCGTACTGGAGACATCCGAGCCCGTGACCGGCGGTGTCGCATCCGAATTTGTCCTCTCTGGTATAACGCCCGCACTAACGGTCAATACGATTGTAGTATCGGATAATACCATAACTCTGAACCTGAGCGATTCCATACCGGACGGCGGCTCTCTGACAGTAACCTATGTGGAATCGGACGGCACCGTCACGGATCCGGCGGAAAACCCGCTTGCCGGCTTTACACGTGCAATCTCCAACGAGGCAGACGACACATCGCCGACGATAATCTCCTTTACGACCACATCATCCAATCCCACAAGGGTCTCCACCATCACGTATGATGTCGTATTCAGCGAGCCGGTAACCTTTGATAGTGTGTCCGGCATCAGCGTCACGGGAACCTCCGGTGCCGCGGCAAATACTCCGACTGGTTCTGGTGCAAGCCATACCTTTACTGTGACCCGCGGCACAACTGACGGCACGGTAATTGTCTCGCTATCAGAAGGCGCCGCGCGCGATGATGCGGGCAATCCCAGCGAGGCATCAGATGAAATTACAATCACAATAGACACGCAGCGTCCTGTCCCGACCATATCTGCCAACGCGACTGGACTGACAAACTCTGCCGCAATACAGTATACAGTGGACTTTGGCGAGGATGTGGACGAATTTGTAGCATCTGATATCGGCGTGTCTGCCCGCGGCATCTCTCTGGCGGTACCCTCAATTGTAGAGGTCTCTGCCGGCGTCTATGACTTTACCATTTCTCACGGCATAAACGAGGGTAACGTGACTGCGCAGGTGCTTCCATTTATTGCGACTGATGCTGCGGGAAATTCAAACATTGAATCGTCACTGCACGAGATCACGATAGACAGGATAGCGCCTACTGTAACTGGAGCCTCGGTATCTGATACTGACACCATTATACTGGAGATATCCGAGCCCGTCTCTGGCGGCGCGGCATCTGACTTTACCATAAACGGTGTGGCAACAAACCCGTCGGTCTCCTCCATTGTCATCACCGGCAGCACGGTAACGCTGGAATTAAACGGCCTCATAACGGATGCCGACACACCGCTAATCTCCTATACAGGAACGGCCGACAGCATCGAGGATCTGGCGACAAACCCGCTTGCCGCATTCACAGACCATACAGTGGAGAATGAAATTGACACCACGAGGCCGTCGGTAACTGACTTTACCACCACATCATCGAATCCCACAAACTCGCAGACCATAACATATACAGTACAATTCAGCGAGTCCGTCACCGGATTTAGCGCGGCCGGCATCGGCGTCACGGGAACCTCCGGCGGCACGGTAGCAGAACCGACGGGTACGGGCAGAGACTATGAATTTGTCGTCACCCGAGGGGTATCTGACGGAATCGTAACTGTCACGATACTGGAGAATGCCGCACGCGATACGGATGATAATCTCAGCTTTGCATCATCACCAGTTGAAATAACAGTCGATGCCACGCCGCCGACGGTAACCGGCGCCGAGGTGGTAAACCCGAATATAATCCGGCTCGATCTCTCAGAACCGGTATCTGATGATGGCGCCACCGCCTCTGACTTTACCATCGCTGGTACCGCATCCAACCATGTGGTATCATCGTTATCTGTATCCGGCAGTACGGTAGAGCTGAGCCTGGCCCCGTCCCTGACTGATGCCGACAATCCCACAGTCTCCTATGCCCGGACTGCCGGAGAAATCGAGGATCCTGCGACAAACCGGCTTGCAAACTTTGCCGGCTTTACAGTAACCAACGAAATTGACACCACGAGGCCGTCGGTAACCTCCTTTGGAACAGGATCACCCAATCCCACAAACTCGCAGACCATAACATATACAGTACAATTCAGCGAGTCCGTCACCGGCTTTAGCGCGGCCGGCATCGGCGTCACGGGAACCTCCGGCGGCACGGTAGCAGAACCGACGGGTACGGGCAGAGACTATGAATTTGTTGTCACCCGAGGGGTATCTGACGGGATCGTCACCGTCACTATACTGGAGGGCGCCGCACGCGATACGGATGATAATCTCAGCTTTTCATCATCACCAGTTGAAATCATGACAGACGCCACTCCGCCGACCGTGATTGCCGCCTCGGTATCTGATACTGACACCATCATACTGGAGATATCCGAATCCGTCTCCGGTGGTGCGGCATCCGACTTTACCATATCTGGCGTGGCGACAAACCCGTCGGTCTCCTCCATTGTCATTACCGGCAGCACGGTAACGCTGGAATTAAACGGCCTCATAACGGATGCCGACAATCCCGCAGTCTCATACACCGGAACGGCCGGCAGCATCGAGGATCTGGCGACAAACCCGCTTGCCGCATTCACAGACCATACAGTGGAGAATGAAATTGACACCACGAGGCCGACTATAACCATCTTTGAGACCACACTGCCCGAGCACACAAACTCTACGAGCATTACGTTTACAGTACGGTTCAGTGAATCCGTAACCGGCTTTGATGATGCATCCGATGTCACCATCACGGGTACATCCGGCGGCACGGTGAATGCCCCGACGGGCAGCGGTGCGGAATATACCTTTACCGTGAACCGCGGCAGTACCGACGGCACGATTACAGTGTTGATACCGGAAGATGCCGCGCGTGATGATGCGGGCAACCCAAACACCGCATCAGGTTCGGTCACCCGCACGATAGACACCATACCCCCGACCGTTACAATATCTGCCGATGCGCAGTCGCCGACCAACCTTGGAACCATCCAGTATGAGGCAAGCTTTGACGAAACCATAACCGGCGTCTCCTTTGATGATATAGTGTTGGAAGGATCGTCGGAGACCACCGTAATCTTTGGGGGCAGCGGCGTTACCTACACCTATGGTGTAAGCCACGACATTACCGAGGGAGAATTGACGGCGTCCGTGCGCGCGGGTGCGGCAACGGATCTTGCGGGCAACACAAACGCCGCATCGGTTCCGCTCGTGCTTACAGTCGACAGGGTACCGCCGGAGGTGGATAGCGCATCCGTACTGGACGCAAGAACGGTCCGACTTGTAATGTCCGAGGGTATAGTCGACAGTGAATCTGTTCCGTTTAACTTTAGGGTATCTGGCATTGCCACGGATCCGGATCCCCTGTCCGCAACCTTTGGTGACAATACAATCGACCTTGCATTCGAAATTGACATAGAAGATGATGACGTCCTGGTGCTATCATACGCCAGAACTACCGGAAGCATAAACGACACTGCGACAAACATTCTTGCGGATTTCTCCGGCTTTACAGTTACAAACGAGCTTGACACCACGCCGCCGACACCCACGGTATCAAACGGCGACATATCGCTGACCAACCAGTCTCCGCTGCCGTTTACCGTACGGTTTGACGAGTCCGTAACCGGCCTTGCCGAGGACGAGATTACCGTGAATGGACCGGCCAGAGTCGTTCCGGGCAGCCTTGTTACAGATGACAATGTGGACTATACCTTTGATGTGGAGCGTGTAGATTCGGACGGCGAGATAACCGTATTCATTGCCCATGGCGCCGCAGTTGATGATGACCAAAACCTCAGCACGACGTCAAATGTCGTCGTATTTACATTCGATATCACGCCGCCGACGGTGACTGGCGATTCCATACCGGACAGCAACACCATCGTACTGGAGATATCCGAGGACGTAACGGGCGGTAATGAAGCCGACTTTACCATCTCCGGCGTAACGCTCTAATCGGGAATCACCTCGATTGTAGTATCGGGGAATACCATAACCCTGAACCTGAACAATGCCATAATCGACACGGACACGCCTGCGGTAACATATGCGGCATCGGCCGGCACCGTCACGGATCCGGCGGAAAACCCGCTTGCAGACTTTACACGTACAATCTCCAACGAGGCAGACGACACATCGCCGACGATAATCTCCTTTACGACCACATCATCCAATCCCACAAGGGTCTCCACCATCACGTATGATGTCGTATTCAGCGAGCCGGTCACCTTTGATAGTGTGTCCGGCATCAGCGTCACGGGAACCTCCGGTGCCGCGGCAAATACCCCGACTGGTTCTGGTGCAAGCCATACCTTTACTGTGACCCGCGGCACAACTGACGGCACGGTAATTGTCTCGCTATCAGAAGGCGCCGCGCGCGATGATGCGGGCAATGACAGCGAGGCATCAGATGAAATTACAATCACAATAGACACGGAGCGTCCTGTTCCGACCATATCTGCCAACGCGACTGGACTGACAAACTCTGCCGCAATACAGTATACAGTGGACTTTGGCGAGGATGTGGACGAATTTGTAGCATCTGATATCGGCGTGTCTGCCCGCGGCATCTCTCTGGCGGTGCCCTCAATTGTAGAGGTCTCTGCCGGCGTCTATGACTTTACCATTTCTCACGGCATAAACGAGGGTAACGTGACTGCGCAGGTGCTTCCATTTATTGCGACTGATGCTGCGGGAAATTCAAACATTGAATCGTCACTGCACGAGATCACGATAGACAGGATAGCGCCGGAGGTGGATAGCGCATCCGTACTGGACGCAAGAACGGTCCGCCTTGTAATGTCAGAGCCGGTATCTGAGACCGGCGATCTTTCGTTTGACTTTACCGTATTTGGCATAAGCTCCGGCGGCCAGGTCGAATCAGTAGAGGTCTCTGGCAGTATGATAGACATTACAGTCAACCGCAACATGGTAGAGACGGATTCCCTGACAGTCACGTATGCCGCACAATTTGGAAGCATAAACGATACGGCGACAAACCCGCTTGCAGACTTTGCAAACCAAATAGTCACCAACGATATAGACAACACGCCACCGACAATAATCTCCTTTGAGACCACATCGTCTGACTTTACAAACTCTCAAACCGTTACGTATACCGTCGAATTCAGCGAGTCAGTAACCGGCTTTGACATGTCCGGCATCAGCGTTACGGGCACATCGGGCGCCACGGCGACTATACCGGAAGGCGACGGCGCAAGCTATACCTTTGATGTAAACCGCGGCGACACAGACGGGACAGTCACAGCGTCCATACTGGCAGGTGCCGCGCGCGACGATGCGGGCAATGACAGCGAGGCATCCGATCCCGTCACGGTCACAATCGACACCATACCGCCGGTGGTGGATACGGCCTTGGTACTTGACGCCACTACAATCCGCCTTGTAATGTCAGAGCCGGTAATTGATGACGGCGATCTTTCGTTTGACTTTACCGTATTTGGCATAAGCACCGGCGGCCAGGTAGAATCGGTAGAGGTCTCTGGCAGTATGATAGACATTACAGTCAACCGCAACATAGTAGAGACGGATTCCCTGACAGTCACGTATGTTGCACGATTTGGAAGCATAAACGATACGGCGACAAACCCGCTTGCAGACTTTGAGGATGAGCCGGTCACCAACGATATAGACAACACGGCGCCCGTACCGACTGTATCGAACGGCAACATAGATCTGACCAACCGTGAAATTATACCGTTTACCGTACGGTTTGACGAGCCCGTAACCGGCTTTAACGCCACGGACATTGCGGTGTCCGAATCCGCAGGCGTCCAGGAGCATACCTTTGTCCCGGCAAATGCCACCGTCTACAACTTTAACATCCAGGCCGACGACGACGGGGAGGTAACCGTGTCCATACTTGCCGGTGCCGCGCGCGACGGCCAAGGAAACCCCAGCGTCGCATCAAACACGGTTCGATTCACGATCGACACCACACCGCCGACGGTGACGGGCGGTTCGGTACCTGGCAGCAACATTATCGTACTTGAAATGTCCGAGCCCGTATTTGACAGATCCGCGACTGCCGCCGACTTTGCCATCTCCGGCGTGTCATCAGGCCCGTCAGTCGTCTCGATTGCAGTATCTGGCAGTACAATAACCCTGAACCTGAACAACGCCGTAACCGACGGTGATTCTCCTACAGTAAGCTATGCGGCATCATCCGGTGCCATCGAGGATCTGGCGACAAACCGACTTGCAGACTTTGAGGATGAGCCGGTCACCAACGATATAGACAACACGGCGCCCGTACCGACTGTATCGAACGGCAACATAGATCTGACCAACCGTGAAATTATACCGTTTACCGTACGGTTTGACGAGCCCGTAACCGGCTTTAACGCCACGGGAATCAAAGTGTCCGGATCCGCAGGCATCCAGGAGCATACCTTTGTCCCGGCAAATGCCACCGTCTACAACTTTAACATCCAGGCCACCGCAGACGGGGAGGTAACCGTGTCCATACTGGCCGGTGCCGCGCGCGACGGCCAAGGAAACCCCAGCGTCGTATCAAACACGGTTCGATTCACGATCGACACCACACCGCCGACGGTGACGGGCGGTTCGGTACCTGGCAGCAACATTATCGCACTTGACATGTCCGAGCCCGTCTTTGACAGATCCGCGACTGCCACCGACTTTGCCATCTCTGGTGTGGCAACAAACCCGTCAGTCGTCTCGATTGCAGTATCTGGCAGCACCATAACCCTGAATCTGGACGATTCCATAACTAATGCAGACTTGCCGCTGGTCTCCTATACCGGAACGGTTGGTAACATCGAGGATCTGGCGACAAACTCGCTTGAAGACTTTACAAATGAACCAGTCACCAACGATATAGACAACACGGCGCCCCCAGTATCGGATTTGCAGCTGCCGGACAGGACAGAAGACGAGGACTTTGAGGCCTTTACGATAGACCTGTCGAATCATTTCAGTGATCCTGACGGTACCGGCATGGAATACACTGTGAGCGGCCAGAGTGGTGTGGTCACGGCATCCGTCTCTGGAAACACGCTGACGATCGACTCCATACAGGACGTGAACGGTGCGGCCACACTGACAATATCGGCAACCGACGGTGAGGCCACCACACAAGACAGCTTTGAGATGACGGTGACGCCCGTAAACGATGCACCCGTACTATCCTCGCCGTTTGAGGACATTACGCGTAACGAGGACTTTGCAACCATTACAATAGACCCATCGGATCACTTTGCGGATGTTGACGGCGACGCGCTGACGTATGGTGCGACGGTAGTCGGAGGTGCGGCAACAGTAAGTATTGTAAACAACATGCTGGAAATTTCGTCTACAAGCATGGAGTTTGGAAGCGCGACAATCACCGTTACGGCCCGCGACGTGGCCGGGGAAACGGCAAGCGATGAGTTCATCCTTACTGTTGACTCCGTCAATGATGAGCCAGTATTGAACGTGGAACTGCCGGACAGGACAGAAGACGAGGACTTTGAGGCCTTTACGATAGACCTGTCGAATCATTTCAGTGATCCTGACGGTACCGGCCTGGAATACACTGTGAGCGGCCAGAGTGGTGTGGTCACGGCAACCGTCTCTGGGAATGTGCTGACGATCGACTCCATACAGGACGTGAACGGTGCGGCCACGCTGAGGATATCGGCAACTGACGGCGAGGCCACCACACCGGATGAGTTTGTGTTGACTGTGACGCCCGTAAACGATGCACCCGTACTGTCCTCGCCGTTCAATGACATTACGCGTAACGAGGACTTTGATTTGTTCACGATAGACCCGTCGGGCAACTTTACGGACGTGGACGGGGACGAGCTGACGTATGATGCGACATCGGATGTAGATGTGGTGTCTGTTCTAATCACGAGCGATGACATGCTAGAGATCACCGCGACAAGCATGGAGTTTGGAAGCGCGACAATCACCATTACGGCAACCGACGGGGACGGGGAAACTGTAAGCGATGAGTTCATCCTTACTGTTGATTCCGTAAACGATGTGCCGGTACTGGGTACATCGCTGCCAGACCTCACACGGGACGAGGACTTTGAGGCCTTTACGATAGACCTGTCGAATCATTTCAGTGATCCGGACGGTACCGGTCTGGATTATACTGTGAGCGGCCAGAGCGGCATCGTCACGGCAACCGTCTCTGGGAATATGCTGACAGTGGAATCCATACAGGACGTGAACGGTGCGGCCACACTGAGAATATCGGCAACCGACGGCGAGGCCACCACACAGGATGAGTTTGTGTTGACGGTGACGCCTGTAAACGATGCACCCGTACTGTCCTCGCCGTTTGAGGACATTACACGGGACGAGGACTTTGACTCCTTTGAGATAGAAGTTGAGAGCCACTTTACGGATGTTGACGGCGACGCGCTGACGTACGGTGCAACATCGGATGTGGATGTGGTGTCTGTTCGAATCACGAGCGATGACATGCTAGAGATCACCGCGACAAGCATGGAGTTTGGAAGCGCGACAATCACCGTTACGGCAACCGACGGGGACGATGAAACGGCAAGCGGTGCGTTCAGCCTGACTGTTGATTCCGTAAACGATGTGCCGGTACTGGGTACATCGCTGCCAGACCTCACACGGGACGAGGACTTTGAGGCCTTTACGATAGACCTGTCGAATCATTTCAGTGATCCGGACGGTACCGGTCTGGATTATACTGTGAGCGGCCAGAGCGGCATCGTCACGGCAACCGTCTCTGGGAATATGCTGACAGTGGAATCCATACAGGACGTGAACGGTGCGGCCACACTGAGAATATCGGCAACCGACGGCGAGGCCACCACACAGGATGAGTTTGTGTTGACTGTGACGCCTGTAAACGATGCACCCGTACTATCCTCGCCGTTTGAGGACATTACACGGGACGAGGACTTTGACTCCTTTGAGATCGAAGTTGAGAGCCACTTTACGGACGTGGATGAGGATGTACTGACGTATGGTGCGACATCGGATGTGGACGTGGTGTCTGTTCGAATCACGAGCGATGACATGCTAGAGATCACCGCGACAAGCATGGAGTTTGGAAGCGCGACAATCACCGTTACGGCAACCGACGGGGACGATGAAACGGCAAGCGGTGCGTTCAGCCTGACTGTTGATTCCGTAAACGATGTGCCGGTACTGGATACATCGCTGCCAGACCTCACACGGGACGAGGACTTTGAGGCCTTTACGATAGACCTGTCTGGTCACTTCAGCGATCCGGACGAGGACGCGCTGACGTATGATGTGACGGGACAGGATGATCTGGTCACGGCGACCGTCTCTGGGAATACGCTGACGATCGGCTCCATACAGGACGTGAACGGTGCGGCCACATTGACGATAACGGCAAGCGACGGGCCAGAATCGATACAGGACAGCTTTGAGATGACGGTGACGCCGGTAAATGATCCGCCCACACTGGTGACGCCGTTCGATAACATCGTGAGGGACGAGGACTTTGACTCCTTTGAGATAGAAGTTGAGAGCCACTTTACGGATGTGGACGGGGACGAGCTGACGTATGGTGCGACATCGGATGTGGACGTGGTGTCTGTTGTAATCACAAACGATGACATGCTAGAGATCACCGCGACAAGCATGGAGTTTGGAAGCGCGACAATCACCGTTATGGCAACCGACGGGGACGGGGAAACTGTAAGCGATGAGTTCATCCTTACTGTTGATTCCGTAAACGATGTGCCGGTACTGGATACATCGCTGCCAGACCTCACACGGGACGAGGACTTTGAGGCCTTTACGATAGACCTGTCGAATCATTTCAGTGATCCTGACGGGAACGGCCTGGAATACACTGTGAGCGGCCAGAGCGGCGTGGTCACGGCAACCGTCTCTGGAAACACGCTGACGATCGGCTCCATACAGGACGTGAACGGTGCGGCCACATTGACGATAACGGCAAGCGACGGGCCAGAATCGATACAGGACAGCTTTGAGATGACGGTGACGCCGGTAAATGATCCGCCCACACTGGTGACGCCGTTCGATAACATCGTGAGGGACGAGGACTTTGACTCCTTTGAGATAGAAGTTGAGAGCCACTTTACGGATGTGGACGGGGACGAGCTGACGTATGGTGCGACATCGGATGTGGACGTGGTGTCTGTTGTAATCACAAACGATGACATGCTAGAGATCACCGCGACAAGCATGGAGTTTGGAAGCGCGACAATCACCGTTATGGCAACCGATGGGGACGGGGAAACTGTAAGCGATGAGTTCATCCTTACTGTTGATTCCGTAAACGATGTGCCGGTACTGGATACATCGCTGCCAGACCTCACACGGGACGAGGACTTTGAGGCCTTTACGATAGACCTGTCTGGTCACTTCAGCGATCCGGACGAGGACGCGCTGACGTATGATGTAACGGGACAGGATGATCTGGTCACGGCGACCGTCTCTGGGAATACGCTGACGATCGGCTCCATACAGGACGTGAACGGTGCGGCCACACTGACAATATCGGCAACTGACGGCGAGGCCACCATACAGGATGAGTTTGTACTGACGGTGACGCCGGTAAATGATCCGCCCACACTGGTGACGCAATTCGATGATATCATGAGGGACGAGGACTTTGACTCCTTTGAGATAGAAGTTGAGAGCCACTTTACGGATGTGGATGAGGATGTACTGACGTATGATGCGACATCGGTCGGCAACGCGGCAACAGTAAGTATTGTAAACAACATGCTGGAAATTTCGTCTACAAGCATGGAGTTTGGAAGCGCGACAATCACCGTTACGGCCCGCGACGATGACGGGGAAACGGCAAGCGATGAGTTCATTCTTACTGTTGATTCCGTAAACGATGTGGGTCCGAAACCAATACTATCCACCACAGATGAATTAAAAAGAAATAACGGAATTGTACAGTTTAGCGTAATGTTTGATGTGAATGTAATTGGCTTTAATGAAACTGCCGTTAATGTGGGCGGCAATACTATGGATGGCACCACTATGGGTATTAATGATCTTGGCTTTATGATAGATATATATGAAATATCGACTCCTGGCTCTATATTTGGTACCGCGTCTAATACCTCGCCTTCTGATATGTTCAACTTTACTCTAACTTACGACGGAGACGACGGAATGGTGCCAGTATACATACCTGCAGGCAGCGTAATGAATCAAGAAGGAAATCCCAACATCGACTCAAACATGATTGATCTAGAATTTGACTTTACGGATCCGACAGTAACCGGCGTCAGGATGATGAATTCCACTGCAATCCTGCTTGCCATGTCCGAGCCTGTAAACAATATTGACTCTGTAAATGTCACCGACTTTAAGGTATCCAACATGACCATTGAGAGCATCCCCGGCCCGATGTATGCCGACAATATAGCCTTATCCAACAACCAAAGCGTGATTCTGCACTTTAAGGATCCCATACCCGAATATCATACGCCGCAGGTAACGTATACCCAAACCGATGGATTCATCAAGGATGATGTAACAAACACGCTCAAGAACTTTACACGTGCGCTCAGCACCAGCTCCGATGACAGGACAGGCGACCCCGGATGGCGCACAAAGCCCACATTTGGAAGCTCGCACATTACGGGCGACCCGATAGTCTCATGCGGGTATTCGATTGACGGGCGGTGCACAGACGTGCTGGATTACCACGTAAACTATACCAGGCAGACAATCCAGACAAACTCCACCCACGACTTTGCGCTAAAGACGTACGCACAGCGGGGCGTAAAACAGTTCGAGCTGGCATTTAGCGTGCCGGACATTGGCGCGCCGATAAACAGTGCAGAGGCAGTAATCACAATAGATTTGGTGCGCAACTATACGGAACCGTCCACCCATTCTATAGACAAGATAAGCTATACGAACAAGAACAATGTAATAGGCCAGAACGCCACATTTGCAGTGTCACAGGTAAAGTGCCTGCCAGGCGATCCCGAGCTTGACTGCATACAGCTTGACATAACGGGCGTATTGTTCCGCGAGGAAATGTACCACGTGCCGTTTGCCATACACGCAACTGACTACAAGCTGCGAGGCACGATAAACTATCTCAACGAGGGAATTCTGGTGCAGGGCGAGACGCTCAACGAGCTGCCAGTAGTGACGCGCAGCACGAAAAGCGCCTCCCAGTCAGAACCGCTGGTAATACAGCTGACCAGGACTGACAAGCTCGCAGATATCTGGACTGACCAGTTCGGCGACACCTGGACCAAGAACGAGTGGGACACGTGGCGCTATGTGGACAGGCCGACTCCGAGCATGGTGTCATCGTGCAGGGACATTGACAACAGGGCGTGTGATGCCTTTGCAGAAAAGCTCGACTGGCACACTACCAACATGGAGCGAATCCGCGACGCCCTGTACGGGAAAATCTATACGGAACCGGCGTTTGACGACCTGAAGGAGACCATAATAATATTCGACACAGACGGCGCCAGTACGGAACCCTAGTGCGGCAGGATTTTTCCGGCCATGCGCCATTTATCTGGGGGCCGATCCGCCGGACATTGCGTGTATGACGGGGCCGCATCCCGTGTGCGGGATGCACTGTGCGAGTATTTCAGGACAAAGAAGTATTCGTTAGACGTGATGAAATATTTCATGAGGGTTATGCCAGTTTCAAATTATTTATGCGTTTGACTATAGTCATGATAAGAAGTGTCTCATATCGGCATATCACGTCAACATTTAAATATTCGATCGTAATACCCCTAGATATGGCCGATTGCTCTGAATTGAGAGATAAATTACTAAAATACATCAAAAAACTAGCAGAATCAAAAAACGAGTCTGATTTTGCCCCTCAAAATATTTTTCAGATGTTTATGGATCATGCAGCATGTATATCCAACGGAACTGAAATTACAACAAATTATAGTCCATGGCAGAATAATAGGGGCGTTGTCATCTTGTCTTTGAAAATTAATGAAAGCACTTGTCAATATCTGATTTTTCACTTGTCATTCAAATTAGATAAAATGGAAATAAAATCACGAAATGAATTTAAAAATAAAGACGAACTTCAAACTTACAATATCTCAGACATAGACAAAAATTTGGTCGAAAAGATTTACAGGAATATTATGATTGATTTGGATTGAACGGATCATGATATTAAATCCATCAATTGCTCTGTGTCACAACTCCCTTACCTCATATCGTGATCCTCCCACCCGTGCCAGAGCAATACAACCCACACCGGTATGACGTCATGCGGCCAGCACCATCATATTGTATATGGCCATCTTTAGCGCCATCTCATGCAGCATGTTCTCTTTTTTGTGCGCCATGACCGATTCTCCAAACATTCTCTTTATCGCGGAGAACAGAGATTCGACAAGCCACCATTTTCCATATCTGGAGGATTTCCTCCATTCCGAATAGTCACGTTTTTGAATTCTGACTGCCATCCGGCGCGGATATGACGGCGTGTTTGTTATCTTCATTCCCGTACTGTCTATTGCGATTACGATTGTACCGTGTGTCTTTCTGCCTGCGGTAAGATCCAAATCCAGCTTGTTGATCCGTTTGCAGATGGTAGAATACGATGGCACTGTAGTATGCTTTCCAAACAACGATTCTGCAAGGCCCTGCGTTTGTCTGTATGGTAGTCTAAAGTAGAGATGTATGTGTGCCAGAACAGTAATCATTTCGTCAGAATATAGGAATCTGCGTCCTGTCTTTCCCTTGTTCATCCCGTGTCGATCCCTCTCGAATGATTTCAGGACGCGTTTGTCGATATGGATTGTTCCACGGTCCTTTAACCTGCGATCATAATCTGAATTTTTACTCACGACGTGGTCGTGCAGTCATGATCTAAAGCTTTTTGGGTTGGATTATGTGTACAAGCAGCCTAGATTAGTTTACGCTGGGAAAAATTAGACAGCTTGTGACACAGAGCAACACAGAACAAAAAAATCAATCATATGATCAAGCATATCAAAAAACACGGATCATTTCTTTTTTGGTGGTACGGGTTTTGCATCTGCACCCAACGGGGCCACTCTGCCGCCTGCAAAGAGACCCTCATTTGCCGGGGCCGATCCAGAATGACTTGCCGCATTTTTTGCGGATACATCCGATTTTTCTTCTTTGTCTGACATGATTTAAAGTAGATTTATTGCCTAATAAACTGATCCGTGTACGGTTCTGTATAATCTTCGAGGGCTAGGCATGGGGGAAAATCATCCCAAAATATGAAAAAATGATTTTACTTAATTCAAAATGATAGGTTTCCAGCCTGAAAAATCATTGGGATCGTAATTGTATTCGTCTTGATCGTTGTACATCCATTCACTCTTATCCAGTATTGCAATTCCACCAAACAAATTCTTTGATGAATTGTCATGGATGTACCGTGTTAGTGCTTCTGCCTTGGATTTAGCAAGACGGGCCGTCATGCCATCCTTGGGATCAAACAATCCAATCCTACCATCCTTCATACATACTATAAAATCGACATAAAACTCCCTGTCTTCAGAGTCCAAAGAATCACGGTGTTTTATGGCAAAGCATTTTCTGTCATTGACTCCATTTTTAAACCACCATTTTACTTTGTTGTCATCTTCCAATAAATCTATAAATTTTTCCTCCAGTTCTGAATCTATTCTTACATATGCGGGCTCCATGACATATTTTTTGTAATTTTTTATTTCATATGTATCGGTATAGGTCATTTGTTCTGGAACATTCCAATCAAAAGATTCAATTTCCGGCTGGACTTGGTCTACTATATCCCTAGTATATCTGTCTTTGGCTTCACGAAACACTTGTCTAAAGTATGATTGATTTTTGGGATGCATTGTAATGAAATGCATATTATCATAATCATCAATATGTAGTTTTTCCTCAAAGAATCGCTCCATACAGTTTGTAAGAATTTCACTGGAACGTTGTTCTGCAAACGGTTTTACACTCTCAATAATAAATCGATTGAATAGATTCTCAATCTCTTCTGGATTCAGATCCCTCGTTAGCATGTTACCATCAGTGATCGTGGCTTCACGCAATTCATCAATTTCTATGTTTGTTAATATATTATGGTTCAATCTTGGTACTTTCAATAAAAGTTTAGTGTGTAATTGCTGTTTTTTGATTATGGAATCAAAGATGTCATTAAATTGCATATTAAAACGAGTGAGCTCATTTTTACGTTTTCTGTATATTGATTTCAGGTTAAGTGTATCATCAAATTCTATTTTTCGAATTGCATCATATATTGTAAAATAATCATCTGCAACTTCTTCAATGATCTGAATTGTCGGATAATTGGCGTATACATATGCATGATTCAGCTCATTACTATCATAATATATAATCTCAGGCATCCGGATTATTCGTCCTACCGTTTGCATAGAAAATCTAACCTCTTTCCATTCCCGGAACAGAACCAATATTGCAGCACGGGGACAATCCCATCCAACCGTAATGGCTTGCTTGAATATCAAGACTTCAACCTCGTTGTCATTTTTTTCAATATTTTCAAGATTTATCTTGTCATCATTGTCTGAAAGATATATGGCTAATTTACCATTATTGATATTTATTCCGAATTCAGAATCAAGAATTTTGATTAGAATTTCTTTTTTATCTGGCATGCCTGGATGTAAATCAGATAATTGGATCAAGACTAATGGATTGACATCAGATCTTTCGCTTTCATAGAGTTGCTTCAATTCTATTCTCTTATCTAGAGCATGTCTGAGGATTAGCTCGTCAGCTGTTGGATCATTGTTCTCAGAAACCTCATGATTGATATGAATGGATTTTTTTATCATTTTTTCAGTTTTTACCTTGTCCACATCCACCGATACGAGATCATCAGTTCCAGATATGGTCGGTGTGGCAGACACTTTAATTGTAGCACGTGGTGCAATCTGTCTTATTAATTCCCTAGATTTCTTAGAATCCGCAGTATGGTGGCTTTCGTCGATTATCACGATTATTTCTCTGCCAGCATTGTTAGTATTTTCTACAATTTTAGATAGAGTAAATTCTCTCTCATTTTCTCTGATGTAAATATTGTCTTTTTGGTTTATGCTGTGCCAGTTTAAGAACAATATCTCCCCACTCTGTATCTGATTGTCTTCTAATTCTTCGAAAAGCGAGCAAGTTATGATCTGAGAGTCTTCATAGTGTCTTTCTAATCTTTTCTTACTTTGATCATGTAACTTGTGTACGGCTATCCAGATAAATGCAATATCATTTGAATTTTTGTGCTTTTCTACAAGTATTTTTATAGCCTCACCCATCATAATTGTTTTTCCGGATCCTGTAGGTGATCTGAATACACATGTTTTATTATTCTGAGAAAGATATCCACTTATTTTTTCTACTAATTCATTTACAGCTTTTTCCTGATATTCCTTCAAACTAAACATGATCGAATATTCTCCTATACACATTGAGTATGACCGATGGTATGGGCTTCAAATTCACTGATTTTATCACATCATGAAATTCATCATCATTAACCTCGTCCTTGGGAGGAAACACGTAGGTGTTAATCTTCGTCGTTGATTTGTTAGACTTTAGCCATATCTTGAAGGGTTCGACGCCGGTTCGATGATAAACTACTCCGAGCCATTTCTGATTGTTTTTGAATACTTTGAACTTACTACTGCTTTTCACTAGTTCAAAACAATTCTCTTTTAGACACAGCATTTCGGTAGATTGTTCTACAAGTTTCTTTTTGTTCTGTTTTGTGTGATGATCCCAATCTATAAAATCAGTTTTAAAATATTTAAGATTTCCTTCAAGGCTATCTTTTTTGTCATTAATATACATCTTCCCGTATAATTTAATATTTTGATATTCTATTTTTATTTCAAAATCATCATATTCTTTCTTATTCTGTATTTCATTGATTTTCTCAAATATGAGATCGATATTTTTTAGAACAGTCATTGTAAATTTTTGTTCATAGAGACATTTTTTATAAGTTCCATTAAATGAATATCCTTTAATCACTTTTTTTATTCTAGGATAACATATCTCAGTACAAATCTTATTTTCATTGTTTGTACATAATATAAATTGTCTATTTCCATTATCTTCCTTGTTTAATTCTAAAACTGCATGACCAGTAGTTCCAGAGCCAGCAAAAAAATCTAGAATTACTGCATTTTTATTATTATTCATTGAAGATATACAATCTTTAACTGCATGAATGCTTTTTGGATATGGAAAATCATTTTCACCAATAATTTCAGTAAGTAATTCTGTTCCATATGTACTTGCATCATATTTAGGTCCTGTCCAAATAGATTTACGTCTAATTGGTTTTCCTGAAATATAATAATGTATTTGTATAATATTTTTAATTTTCTTTGCATATACTTCTTTTATTTTGGCAGATTTCAATATTCTACGATGACCATAATACCATCGCTTTTCATTACCTTCAGAATCTATAGGCCAAATCATTTCTGTTTTGGGATTTTTGTGTTTGGGTATTTTTTCGTTTAATGATAAAGGAAAAGTAACATTTACAATTTCTAACGTTTTTTTATTAACTTCAATTCCATAAAACATTGAAGGTGAATCGGATCTATTAGGATCACCTCCAGTTTTTCGTAAATTACGTCTAACATCAGATCCAATTTCAGGTAACTTAGTTATTAGATCTTTATTCCCATTTAAGATCCATATTGCATATTCATGAGTTAATGCAAAATTATTTCCACGTTTTCCTCTTAAATTATGTTCAATCACAGTAGTTATGATTTCTTTATTAAAAAAAATATCGGTTAAAATATGTAATAAATTATGAAGTTCATGATTATCGATTGTTATGCATATTATTCCATCAGTTTTTAATAAATTTTTTGCTAAACGTAATCTTTTATCCATTAATGATATCCATTTACTGTGTTTGAAACCATCGTTTCCATCTACATAATTATTATTATATTTCCATGATTCGTCACCTGTGTTATATGGTGGATCAATGTAAATAACATCTATCTTTCCTTTATGTGTATAGTTCAAAACGGAAAGTGCATGATAGTTGTCACCCTCAATCAGAATATTGGTTGGCCTCTTAGAATCACTTCCAATCGAGTTTTTGGCAATCTCTTTTAGAATTGGTAATTTGTTCTGGGCATTTTTCTCAAAAGTTTCCTTGGTTTTTTCTTCATCCCAGACTAGGCCATATTTTTTTCGCTTTCGTAGTTTTTGGACTTCATTAATTAATTCGTTTTTCGACCAGTTTGCATAACTGGGTTTTCGAGTCTCCTTATGAGACTCTTGGAGACTCTTGGAGACTCTTGGAGACTCTTGGAGACTCTTGGAGACTCATACGGCTCATACCACGGGGCTTTCTACGAGACTTTATTTTAGGCTTGCCTTTGGGCTTCATTACAGGTTTTTCACTTCCTTTTCCATCGATTTAATCTTATTGGATATTTCAGTGGCCAGTTTCTTCAAATTGTCGATCTCATAGTTTAACGCCTTTTTTCTTGATTCCGGCTTGGATGATGGCCCGCAATACACATCCGTTTTTTTGCCATTCGCAGAATAGATGTAATAGAGATATTCGGATCCGTTGATCGCTTTTGTTCTTATTGCCATGCGATATGGTTGTTTTTCGCATTATTAAACATTTAACCCTTTTAGAAGGCAAATTTATATAGTAATTAGCCCCAATAGTAGGTAAGTATGAGAACAAAAAAGACGAGAAAATCAAGGACACAGCAGGCTAAACAACTTCTAAACCACGTATCACAGTTTGATACTGACAAGTTCAGAGTGCAGTCTGAAATTGATCCCCCAAAGTCCTACATTGTTACCAGTACAAATGGGGACTAATCTGTGAATGTCCGGATAACCAGTTTAGCCGATCCGACTGCAAGCACATCCATGCCGTGCTTGAAAATTTGAAGCAAAACAAATGCTACAAGAACAACCCTTTTAGGATAATGGAAAGATCAGAGCTCAAACTCTGCAAATTCTGTGATTCTGACAATCTCAAAAAAGATGGATTTAGAAAGAGAAAAGACGGCAAAATTCGCATATTCAAATGCCTAGATTGCAAGAGAAAATTTACAGCAAATTTTGGATTTGAAAAGAAGCAATTCAGTCCGGAGATCATAACGCAGGCATTACAGATGTATTACTCCAAGATGTCTGTCCGAAGAATAGCGGATCATTTTGAGCTAATGGGAATCAAGGTAAACCACATGACCATTTACAACTGGATATCAGAGTATTCCTGGAAGATATCGGACTATCTGGATGGAATCGTCACAAGAACTGCCAACAGATTCACGGTAAGGGCAGATGAGATATACATCAAAGTAGGCGGAGTGCAAAAATACCTGTTTGCCAGCATGGAGGCCCTAATTCTGATGGATGGCGCCAACAAATGGAATACTCTGATCCAGAACGCCGCCCTTTACAGGATTTCCGAGTAATTTTTTCCATGCCTAGCCCTCGAAGATTATACAGAACCCACTAAATATATGTTTAAATATCATGTTGACTGTTTCTCAGTCATGGTGATAGAATACGTTTACAATAAGGAGATTGAAGAAAAGTTAAAAAATGAGTTGTCGATAATTAACGATACTATTCAGACTGAAGTGGAGAAAATTAAAAAAAACATGTCAAATATATCTGGCGTTGTTCCATATACAATAACTGTAGATTCAAATTCTAAAAACATAGAATTAATTCGACAAATTGATCGAATGGAAGTGGATTTAAGAACAATGAAAATAGAATCTGAGCATAAAGATGCCATAATTCAAGAATGTTGTCCACATTTCGATACTAGGCCAGCTTGGGTAGAAGATGCTCCACATCACAAATAGATTCTGCCAAGTTGACGAACTACAGGCACGAGGCGTGGCTGCAAATTCAATCCCAAAACACCTCGATTACGCAGTAAAACCCCCGTCTGCTGCCCGGCGCAAGACGTCCTTATTTCATCGCGTTGGCAACTATTCCCAGAACATCCCTTGAGACATCATCAAATGATGGGGGGTCGGCAGGTAGGAGCGGCTTCAAATTGTCGATCCATTTTTGTGCCTTTTCGGGAAGTCCTTGCTTGAATCTATTGATGTCAAAATCCTCGTTATGGATGAATTTTATTTTTGTGCGAACCATGCTGGAATTGATCCTTACTCCGTGATTATACAGGTATTGAATATCGTACAGGTGCCTGGGGTGTTTTGAGTATGTCATCGCTCTGATTTTTTCCGCCATTATCTCTTCCAGATTCATCACGGGTGTGGAAAACTCATCCTGAAGCGTATCATAAAAGTGCAATATCGGCCTGGTAACGGGCTCCATCATGACATCACCCCGCAGGCTCAAATCAACCTTGATGCTTGTCATGGCACCGGTGGACTGGATATATTTGACCTTAAAGCTGTGACCAAATTTTTCGATATTTGATATCTCTGTAAATTCTACATCAAGATTCTTCATATTGTTTTTTATATAGTTTATAAAATCATCTACGATATCCTCTAGGCAGACAAAATCCAGATCTTCAGAAAATCTGAAATCTTTGAAATAGATTTTCTTTATTGCTGTGCCTCCTTTGAAAATCATCCTGTTCAATTTTGGAAAATCTGAAATTAATGATAACAGATTTGTCAATGCATAATCTTTTTCTAATGTTCCTTGAGGTATCTTATGCATTCTTGCCAGTTTTCTGAACGTTTGCCCGTTCATTTTTGTTCCATCCAATCAAGCAATTCATAATCCGTCATGTTGATTATCAGCCCGTATTCCTTTGAATTTTTGACCTTTGTCCCGCTTGTGGCATGATCAAGATATTGATACGGGTGTTTTTTTATTTTTTTAATTTTACGAGAAATCCCCTCCTCAATATCCAGAATGGAAAGCAGATAGCCCAGCCGCTTTAACACCACGTTAATCCTCATTTTTTCTGCCATATCAAGGACGATCTGCCAGTCGACCTCCTTTCGTACGCTCCACATTGCCTTTGTCACCTCCGGAATTCCTCCACAATATTCCGGATGCGCCAGCCCGTCAACAATCGTTTTTTCCCTTGATGATATATTGAAAAATTTATCTTTACTTGCTTTTTTCTCAACAAACCCAAAGAATTTTTTACTCGACAGCGTTACAAACTTGAATCTCTGGTCTCCAAACTCCAGATTCCGCTTTCTCTTGGTAGTGGCGACAAAAACCGTATACGGTATCTGCTCTGTCATGTCCCAGAAATTCATCGCAGTCCAGAATCCAACATAATATGTGTCGACAAGATGGGGGACTATTACCCAGGGATATTCGGTCCAGTACATGTCTGTTCCTGCCCTTGCGGGAACCAAAAGATACCTGCCGCGCTCTATTCTCTGGATCCTTTTTTTGTGCGTCAGCCCGTTTAGAATGCCCCAGACAGACGAATCCGTGGTCTTTAGGATGTCCTTTGCATCATTGGTTGTAAATACCGACATGTCCTTCTCCTCCAAAGTCAGCATTAACTTTGATTCCAAGTTTACTTTTTGTGCCATAATACTTTCCTGTTAAGCAAGTATCATTCCATGAAATATTTAAGTATTACTTTCCATGTCATGACACTTCCCCTATAAGCAAGTATCATTCCATGAAATATTTAAGTATTACTTTCCATGTCATGACACTTCCCCTATAAGCAAGTATCATTCCATGAAATATTTAAGTATTACTTTCCATGTCATGACACTTCCCCTATAAGCAAGTATCATTACACAAAATATGGATTCCTCACACCCTGACTATACAGGCCGGTATTGGTTTTTCAGTGCAGATCCGCATACGCCGCAGCAATAACCTCACGGTTTGGTCTGCCGCTTTAGGCTCCTTGTGAACGCCGCAATTACACCCCGTAGATCCCCCCTGCCGGTCCTCTCTATCAGGCGCAAAAACGCGCTGCCCACAATTACGGCATCCGCACCTGCCTGCACGTATCTTTTGACGTCTGACGGTGTTGCAACGCCAAAGCCGATTCCGACTGGCAGGCCGCGCACCGTCCTCTTTGCCCTGCGAATGGCATCTGGCGCAAATACGGCATTGCCGCCCGCCCCTGTGGTGCCATACACCGCCACAAGGTACAAAAATCCAGTCGACTTTTTCGCTATCGCCTGCAGCCTTTTTCTGCTAGTGTTCGGCGAGACTAGAAATATGGTGTCGGCCATTCCCCTTGCCGCATCCGTATATTCTGCGGACTCTTCGATTGACATGTCCGGTAAGATGAGGCCGTCTATTCCCGCATTTACTGCGTCACCGATGAATTTCGAATATCCCGCACGGTACAGTATGTTGGTGTATGTCATTAGTACGAGCGGAATATCCGTCTCTTTTCTTATCTTTTTTACCAGCGCAAAATAGTCAGACATGCTGGTGCCCCTCTTTAGCGCAGCAGCTGCTGCCCCCTGAATCACGCCGCCGTCGGCAAGCGGGTCTGAGAACGGAAAGCCGAGCTCTATAATGTCGGCCCCGCCGTCTATCATGCCGCGCAGGACAGACAGCGTGTCTCTTTGCGGGAGGTGGCCGGCCATTACATACGTGATGAGCGCCTTTTCCCCATTGGCGCGCAGCCGCTCAAACGCCTGGCTAATCCTTGTCATTTCCGTCCAGATACCCCTGTACAATCTCCACGTCCTTATCACCCCTGCCGGACAGCGTGACTATAACCGACTCTGACTTTGGCATGGATGATGCCAGCCTCATCGCCTCGGACACCGCGTGCGCCGATTCCAGGGCGGGAATTATGCCCTCGGTTCTCGTAAGTGTGAGAAATGCGTCAATCACGTCGGCGTCTTTTGCCGTGCGGTATTTTACGCGCCCCGTCTCCTTTAGGTGCGCGTGCTCGGGGCCCACGCCCGGATAGTCGAGTCCGGCCGATATGCTGTGCGTCTCTGCTATCTGGCCCTGCTCGTCCTGTAACAGATACGTCATCATTCCGTGCAGTACGCCCCTGCTTCCGGCACACAGCGCAGCAGAATGCCTTCCGGTATCCAGCCCCTCGCCTGCCGCCTCTACTCCCACCAGCTGCGCATCCGTGCCGATAAGGGGATAGAACGTCCCTATCGCGTTGGAGCCGCCGCCGACGCACGCAACTACGGCATCAGGAGTCCCATTCATCTGTCTTTTTATCTCTTGGCCGATCACGCTCTGAAAGTCCCTTACCATTACGGGGTACGGGTGCGGGCCTACTGCCGAGCCCAAGAGATAGTACGTGTCCTTTACGTTTGTAATCCAGTCGCGTATGGCCTCGTTGATTGCGTCCTTTAATGTCATGCTGCCAAGCCTTACGGGGTGCACCCTTGCGCCAAGCAGGTTCATCCTGAACACGTTGAGCTTTTGGCGGACCGTATCCCTGTACCCCATGTATACCTCGGAATCCATCCCGAGGCATGCGCACGCCATTGCCGTGGCAACTCCGTGCTGGCCCGCACCGGTCTCTGCTATTATGCGCCTCTTTTTCATCCTTTTTGCCAGCAGCGCCTGCCCGAGTGTGTTGTTTATCTTGTGCGCGCCGCCGTGCAGCAGGTCTTCCCTTTTCAGGTATATCTTTGCGCCGCCGACCTTTCTGGTCAGCTTTTCTGCAAGGTACAGCGGCGTGGGCCGTCCTGCGTACGCGCAAAGATAGCGGTTCAGCTCTTTTTTAAAGCCGGCATCGTCCTTGGCCTTCAGGTACGCCTCTTCCAGCTCCTGCACTGCGGGAAACAGAGTCTCCGGGATGTACCTGCCGCCAAACTCGCCGAACCTGCCGTTATTCGGATATCTCAATACGCGTTCACCAGCGCTTTTACGGCGTCTTTGATATTATTGCTTTTCATTATGCTCGAACCCACAAGAAAGCCGCAGGCGCCGGCGTCTCTGAGCGCCATAACGTCCTGTGCGGTATCAATGCCGCTCTCAGATATTATATGCCTCTGCCCGTCGTATCCGGCAAGAATCCTGCCCGTCGTATCCGTGTCCACCTCCAGCGTGTCCAGGTTGCGGTTGTTGATGCCGATTATATCCGCATCCGTGTCTAGCGCGCAGACAAACTCTTTTGCAGTGTGCACCTCTAGCAGTACGCCGAGGCCCATTTTGTGGCCGTACCTGATGTATTTATCCAGGCGCTCCCCGTCGAGCAGCGACTGGATTAGCAGGATACAGTCCGCACCCATGGTCCGTGCGGCGTCTATCTGGATTTTGTCTATTATTATGTCCTTCATCAGCATCGGCACATTCACCGTACTGCGCACCTGCATGAAATACTCCGGCGAGCCGCCAAACAAATACGGCTGCGTGAGAACGGACAGCGCGCACGCCCCGCCTGCGACCATTGATTCTGCAATATGTGCAGGACTAGACGCCGCCCTTATCGTTCCGGCAGACGGAGACGAGAACTTTATCTCCGTTATCAGGGCGGCGTGCGGCGCGTTTTTTATCGCCTGCGGCAGGTTTGTTCCGGATTTTTCGAGGCTGTCCCGTATGTCGTATACGCCGTCATTTATGGCCCTCTGCGAGTTTTCCACCAGCTCCTCGAGTATGTGTCTCATGCTCCCAATATCTCCTCGAGCTTTACAATGTCACCCGCACTCTTTGTGAAATCGTGCAGCAGCCTGGCAGTCCTGCCGCTTTTTATCGCATCATCTGCAATCTCTATTCCGGAGGAAAAATCCGCAGCCCCGCCGCCCACGATTAGCGCCGCTGCCGCATTTAACATAATAGTCTGCGTCATTGCGGTGTTTGCGGTTCCCTCCAATACAGAGACAAATGCTCGCATGGCCTGCTGTTTTGTGCCAACCTGAATGTCGCGCAGCGACGAGTGTCGCAGGCCAAGCTTTTCCGGGTCTATCACGTCAGATACGGTCCTGCCGTCGCGCATTGTGCATATTTTGTTCTTTGAGCTAGTGGATAGCTCATCCAGGCCGTCAGCAGATCTTACCGCCATGACGCTTTTTGCGCCGCCCCTTTTCAGGAGAGACGGAATGCGCTCTAGCAGATTATCTGAAAACACGCCTACCAGCTGGCCTGTGACGTATGCGGGATTGCACAGGGGCCCCAGCATGTTAAAGGCCGTGCGCGTGCCAATCTTTTTTCTCACGTGCGCGATATTCTTCATTGCGGGATGGAACCGTTGCGCAAACATGAAGCAAATGTTGAATTTTTCCAGCATTTCGGACAAACGCTGCGGGGATGCGTCAAGCTCGCATCCGAGGCACTCAAATACATCGGCGCTTCCAAGCCCGCCGGAGCTGGAGCGGTTTCCGTGCTTTGCCACGGCAGTACCGGATGCGGCAACAACGAATGCCGTCGCAGTCGATATGTTGAACGTTCCCAGCCCGTCGCCGCCCGTACCGCACACGTCTATCACTTTATTGGCGTTCCGTATGGTCATCCGGACGGCATTGTCACGCATTGCGTCTAGCATGCCTGCAAGCTCGTCGTCAGTCTCGCCCTTTGCCGCCAGGCCGGATAAAAACTCGTGAGCTTCGACATCTGTAAGGCCGCCGCGCAGCATCTCAAGTGCGGCGGATTTTGCCTGCTTGTACGAAAGATCCGATCCGCCATTTAGCGCGGATATGCACTCTGCAATCACCTGTCTCGCACCTCGCCTACAAAGTTTCCAAGTATCTTTTTTCCCTCGTCGGTCATTATCGACTCTGGGTGGAACTGTACGCCCTCGATGAGGTATTTCTTGTGCCGTATGGCCATTACCTCAGAGTCGTCCTGTGAAGTAGCAGTGACCTCGAGGGACTCGGGGATTACGGTTCTGTCGCCCACCAGGGAATGGTATCTTGTGGCGGAAAACGGGTTTGCCACGCCGGAGAACAGCGGCGCCCCGGTATGCGCGACCGGACTGGTCTTGCCGTGCCTGATGCATCCTGCGTTTGTCACCTTTCCGCCAAAGGCGTGGATTATCCCCTGGTGGCCCAGGCATATTCCGAGCAGCGGTATGGTGGGGCCGCACTCGCGTATCACGTCCATGCAGATCCCAAAGTATCGCTCATCCTCCGGGGTTCCGGGCCCCGGCGAGATTACTATTGCGTCGTACTTTTCGCGCCTTATCTGTTCTAGTGTAATCTTGTCGTTTCTGGTAACAGTACAGTCGACTCCCAGCTCGCCGAGATACTGGGCTATATTGTATACAAACGAGTCATAGTTGTCTATTATTAGAAACCTCAATCCGATGCCTCCCTGAGTGCCTGCATCATGGCGCCTGCTTTATACTGCGTCTCATCAAACTCGTTTTGCGCCACAGAGTCAAAGACGATTCCGGCGCCGGACTGGACAAACCCCCTGCCGTCATTTATGAATATGCTCCGTATTGCTATTGCAAAGTCGCAGCACCCGTTATACGAAAAGTACCCTACTGCGCCGGCATACGGGCCCCTTATCCGGCCCTCCAGCTCGCCGATTATCTCCATTGCGCGCACCTTTGGGGCGCCGGTGACCGTGCCTGCGGGAAACACGGCGGCAAAGGCATCAAACATGTCCCTTGACTCGTCAAGCGTCCCCGTCACGTGCGTCACCATGTGCTGCACGTGGCTGAACCTCTTTATCTTCATTAGCTCCCTTACCTGAACGGTTCCGTATCTGCAGACGCGCCCAATGTCGTTGCGGCCCAGGTCTACTAGCATTGTGTGCTCTGCCAGCTCCTTTTCGTCGTGTAATAGATCATGGGCGAGCTTGCTGTTTTCGGCCTCGTCATTGCCGGTCCTTCTAGTGCCGGCTATCGGAAATGTCTCTACCGTACTGCCGGTTATGCGGACCAGCATTTCCGGTGACGCGCCGATTGTGGTTTTTTTGCCCTGCTTTAGGTGGTACATGTAGGGCGACGGGTTTGTACCCCGCAGCTTTTCGTATATGGCCAGATAGTCGCCTGTGACGTCAAACGAAAACCTGCGAGACAGCACCACCTGGAATATGTCGCCTGCGTGTATGTATTTTTTTGCGCGCTCTACCATACTGTGATACTCTTTACTGCCCGTCTCCTCTCTAATGTCAGACACCCTCACAGATGGGCTGTTTTCCGTAATTTTTAGCTCAGAAAAGCGGTCTGTTCCGCGGTAAAAGTAAAACGGCTTTTTTTGCACGTTATCATACATGATGCCGTCGTCGTACATTCCAAACTCCATCAGCGGCACTGTGGGGTGCTCCCCCGGCATATCCTCGATTAATCGTACGGCGTCATAGTTTACCATTCCCACCGCGCCGCCAAGATACCTGTATGATTCATCAGAGGGGGCCCCGAACAGCTTTTTTATCTCCGAGAGCGGGTTTTTGGTGGGTGCAGTCTCTGTGCGGCCGTCCCTGTATGTAGTCTCTATCCTGTCGGAATATCCGCGGACTATTGCGCCGGGATCAAAGCCCATCACCGAGGTCTCTGATAGCTCTTCTGGGCCGGTCAGCGACTCGAAGAGAAACGAGTGCGAATAATTCGGCGAGATTTTGCCGTAAATTTGAAACTGGTTTTCAGCAAGGTCTAGGGGTACTACTTTTGTCTCCATGTCTCCAAAGGCGTCCACCCATGACTAGAGTCAGCATATTGTGCATATTTAAGATTTTAAAAAGGCCCGCGGTACGGGAGGGGGCCGTGCGGCGTGAAATCTGTGCCTAGGAGACGGAATGTGCACGGGGATGGGCCAGATGATCTCGGCTCCCAGTGGGGCAGGATACCTTCCTATAATGACGAGAGGGTGATCGTGACGCTTACAGCATTCTTGCCGTTTTTTTATGGCTGATTTTAGGTAAAATAAATATGGCAGTAGCATTTACCCTGTCATATGGGAAACGACAAGAATAAAGACTCTGGATCCAAATACAAGATTGCAGAGTCGGTGGCGGCATCTAAACCCAAGTGTCCCAGGCCTGCCGATGCTGATCCTGTATTATCTTCCAACTTACTCACCACAACTCAGTACCATCGAAGAGTGCTGGCGACAGGCCAAATATGAGCTAGTCCATTCCGAGTATTACGAGACTGCAGAGAAAATGTGGATTACAGTATCAGAGTATTTCAGAAACAATTTGGATATCTATCGCTATTTAAAGCGCAGTCTGTGAGGTGAAATAACTTGTGATCGACGTAGCTGTATGGCTGGTTGATTGCACCCGGGGATTAATGCCGGAATTTAGTTGAAAACCAGCTCACTTTATAGAGATTTATGTACTTTATTTAAATCGTTATTTATAAACGCCACGGTGTGGTGCCATTGATATGGATCCTCTAGAATGGTTCACTTCCGTAGTGATGGAGGATAACCTCTTATTCACTGTTGCAGCTTGGGTCGCAATTCTAACAGTTCCTACATCTGCGGTTTATTATTTTTCTAACAAAGACAGCCATAGACGACGCACATCAAAAAGCCTATATATTGAACTAGAGGACACGCTCAAAAGCTTGGATCATGAAAAACATGAAAAAGAATCCTACAACGTAGAAATTACAAATGCTAAAGGGGGAAAAGAAACAGTATTTTTTATGAACAGAATTCTAAATCATGATATTTATGACAGTCTGATTTTTTCTGGGTGGATAAATTTTCTAGAGCCAAAATTGCAGCAAATGGTTCAAGATACTTTTAAGCGAATTAAAACACACAATAAACATTTAGAAGCTGTAGGGGATATACAAAACGACCAACTGGATGAAATTCCTCAGAACTCCATTTCTACATACTTTGAATGGATGAGCAATAATGAATTTCGCCTAAAAAAAGAAATTCCGGAGATTATGGAAAACCTAAAAAAACACACCATGTTATTCGCTGGATTCAGGTCTTGGTTTGCCCGTCTTTAGTCCCATATTTGTATCTGTCAGTAGACGCCGTCCTTCCTGGCTTCCATAAAATTCCTCGTTTTCCTTCTCGGGTTCCTTGTTTTTTTTACCGAACATGTTTTTTGTATGTGTATGATCTTATTTAAGATTGCTGGTAAATTTTACGTACGAGGTCACCTGCCATGCCTAAAAGACAACCATAATGCAAAATTCACGCCCGGTTCTAGTGGGACGTGGCCTCATACAATTTTACGCGTATGATCGCAATATCTGTGTATTAACCGACGTTTTTGACGCGGCTCTGCCTATCAACTGCTGATTACAGAGCCAAAAAAGACCGCAGCATGGTGTCACTCTTGCCTGAAAGACACCCATGATGCGAAATTCACGCCTAGTCACGACTGGGCGTGTACTGAGATGGGCCGGATCTGGTTTTTGTAAAGTGCCAAATAGTGAAACCCACTTTACAAAGTTTTTGTAAAGCCAAAAGGACTTTACAAAGTTTTTGTAAAGCTAAAAACATTTTTAATCCTTTTCTGGCATACCATGCATGGGTATGTTTTGGCGAGATTTCGGATTGGAGGCAAATCCGTATGATTCCAAACCGTTGCTAACAAACAAGGAAGATCGAAGGCTGTTTGTGGGTCGGGAAAAAGAACTGCAAAAATTAGACACCATACTGCGTGGCGATATTAGCGGGATAATTCTAGTCGAAGGGGAGGTGGGGGTAGGAAAAACAAGCTTTGTGAATATTTTCCAATATGATGCATGGAAAAAATGCAGAGTATTACCGGCGTTTGAAAAAATTGAATTGACCAAAAATACCGATTCCATAAATTTCATGCTATCGGTTTTTTCCAACATGATTTTTAATCTGGAAAAAACGCTTGATTATCGATCCTTGATGAGATATCCGATACACAGGAATGCAAGGAAATTGATAACTCAATCCATAGATAAAGGATGGGGGGGTAATTTTACGATTGCAGGATTTGGCAGCGGCGAGAATTCAAAACAAACTACAACCGTACTGCTGCCATCGATACTAAATCTTATGGACAAATGGATAGAATTTGTGATGGAAAAAACAGATTTTGATGCCATCGTGATGATTATTGATAATTTGGATATCATGTCCGATGATCACATAATTGATTTTCTCAATTCAATGCGGGACAATCTGCTTGCCAGAAAACACATTTGGTGGATAATAATAGGTGAGAAAGGCCTATTATCTGTGATAGAGAGAAAAGCCCACAGGGTTGGTGCGATCATTGCCGGAAAACCAATAGTCATTGACCCTATGAGTGAAAACGAAATAAATAACATGATAAAAATCCGTTATCAGAATTTAACCATAAAAAACCATATGCAGTTAATAATTCCAAACGAAATCATAAAAACACTATACGAAGTATCAAAAGGAGAAACAAGATACATTCTGAAGCAATCAACTGATCTGATTCATGCCTTTATTACGGATTTTCCAACAATACGAAGTATCCCCTTACAGATGGCACAAAGGATGCTATTCGCGGATGCCCAAAAACGCATCGGCGAGGCAGATCTGTCCAAACGGCAATACGTATTGCTAGAACGAGCGGCAAAAATAAACATATTTCAGCTCAAGGATTTTAAAAAATTCAAGTTAAACTCCAGGCAGGCGCTAAAAGATTATGTGGATAAATTCCTGAATCTTAATTTTGTAATCAAGAAGGAAACTAATGGAAAGGAAGTCTATTACAAAACAACCGAGGATGTAAATATTTTTTATAACAAAAATATCCGTAAGGCCGTACGATAATCCTGCCAATATGACGGCATGTCAGTTGATCGGGATCATTTAAAGCCATGGGACAAGAGCACTACGAATTTGATATCTGGCGGCACCCGTGAAGTCTTAATCCGTCGTGTCCAGATGACTCGCGTCATATCCTGAGACACAATTGACCATCTGTGAACCATCGATTATTCCAAAGCGTTCAAAATGGGCATAATGTTCGGAAAGGTGGCTTGTACGATCATAATCCTACTAGCGTAGAGGCAAATGTGGCGGCAGGAATGAAAAATACGGGCCGTCCGTTAATCGGCCATAAAACCCCACATAATTAAAGGGGTAAAAAATTTTGATCGAAATTATGCAAAAGATTGGAAAAAATTCACAAAATAACATAAAATCACTCGATTGGAAGGAAAATTGATGGTCAAAGAAGAGCCTGTAAGCCTGCTGCGCCAGACAATCTACTGCCTGCTTCCAATTCTTGACATGTATGCGGCATACAAAATACGGCGATTGCGCAGATATTTGCTGATAATGATATTTTTGGTGGGAATACCACTATCAATCATAAGCTCTGTTTCTGTTTCATATGTGATGTTAGCTGGTACTGAATCCTTCACACCATTTTTAGAAAATATTCCGTTATTGATTTCATTGGCAAGCTATGTGGGATCAATCTTGATTGCGATCTATTTGGTAAGAAAATGGTCAAAGCAGTGGAATTTGCAGTTTTCCGTACCGACTGAGTGATTCAATCCGTCAGAACAAATGCATTCATTCGTACTGCTTTATGGCGGCCTTTATGTAATCGTGATCATAGGATGTAATCTCCAACTTGTTTCCGTCAGGATCATCAAAGTAAAGCGAATAGGACAAATCGTGATCCACCACGTCTGCCCTGGTGACTTTGTCCTTTAAACAAAACAGGCCCATCTCGCCAAGGCTTTTTACAAAATCCGTAAATCCCGCCCCCGTGGTCCTAAACGCCACCCTGTTGATAGAGCCGTCACTGTCCCTTGTGCCGTCCATCATGGCCAGCACTACTGTTTTTTCCCTATTGCCGACAAAAAGCGGCCCTGTCCTTGACCATGCGTCTAATTCCTGAATTGGCCGGAATCCGAATATTTTCTCATACCATTTGGCGGCCTTTAGCCTGTCTGATACGAACATCTCGATATGATCAACTCCCTGTATGGCAAAATCAGGCATGATCCTCGGTGTGTTTTGCAGGTTTAATCCTTTTCGGCGCTAGTTGTGAATGCGGGATCAAAAAGTTCCACCCCCGCCTGACATGGTATTTCTCCCTGCTCTGCTAGTCAACAACCGCACTCCCTGCGTACAAAGAGGCCATCTTTTGGCCTGCACATGGGGCAACGGATATGCAATGTCGGGCGTATTTTTGTATCTGGAGTATAATTTTTTGATTCAGCGCATTAATCCATGCTGGTGACAGCCCTGCGGGCTCTCAGACATGGGGGTGAACTACTTTTTGGACAAGATAACCCGTAGTGTGAGGTACTGCCTAGACATCCATGATGCGAAATTCACGCCTAGTCACGGCCGGGCACGTACTGAGATGGGCCGGATCTGGTTTTTGTAAAGTGCCAAATAGTAAAACCCACTTTACAAAGTTTTTGTAAAGCTAAAAGGACTTTACAAAGTTTTTTGTAAAGTGCCAAATAGTAAAACCCACTTTACAAAGTTTTTGTAAAGCTAAAAGGACTTTACAAAGTTTTTTGTAAAGTGCCAAATAGTAAAACCCACTTTACAAAGTTTTTGTAAAGCCAAAAGGACTTTTTTGCCCTCCTGGCCTGCCTGGCTCGGGAGAGGATTGGCGTGAAATCCATGCCTAGACGGTGGGATATGCACAGGAAGGGATCGGATGATCTCGGCGCCCAGTGGGGCAGTATGCCTCTATAATGACAGCAGAAAGTGATCGGGACGCTTGGCATCCTTGTCATTTTTTATTGGATGGTTGTAATCGACTAGTCCCGCGCCTGTAGATCCAAATACCTCTCTAGAACCTAATCTGTTATCCATGGTTTATTGATATCTTAAATACTAGTTGCAATTATGCTACAGTATGGGAAACGACTCTAACCAAGATTCGGGCAAGAATCCTGGCTCTAAATACAAGCTTGCTGAGACGGTTGTGGCACTACACCCCAAACGCCCAAAGCCCACCAACATTGATCCGTAATTTGGCGTGGTTGTTAAGATATGGCAGAATTTCCATCTCTCACTGAGGCATATACAATAGTAATTTTACTAGCTCCGGGATTTCTTACTTTTAGGTTGTTTAGCTGGCGGGCATCTTATGAATTTGTTTTTAATAACCTTCAAATTATTTTATGGAGTATAATTTCTAGTGTGATTGTCTTTGTTCCATTTACAGCGATTTGGAAATTCCAATCAATAACAGACATAGAAACTAGAATTTTGCAGTATGATATAATAATCAGCTACTTTGTATTGGCCACAGTAATAGGTCTCGGATTTGGAGAGTTTGTACATCATATTTGGCGAAAAAATGTAACTCGAGGAAGTGCTTGGGCAAATTTTGCTTTCAATAATATAGGGGATTGGGTAGACGTTTATACTGTCAATGGTGATATTTATCGAGGTTGGATTAAACAAATGTCTGTTCACGATATGCATAAACGAGAGCTAGAATTATCACATCCGGAAATACAGCAAAAAATAAATAATGTACGGTCATGGATACAAATTGGAGATTCAATGATTTTTACAGAAAAAGATATTAATCGAATAATTCTTGTGAAGCATTAACATGAAGTTATTGTTTCATATAAATTCAAAATTAAATAAAAATCATATAGGTACAATCTAAAGTTTGTATGGCTTGGACAGTTTTTTAGGCAGAATATCAACACTCCTGTCATAGTTTTTTGATGTGCTCCACGGCCTGTCCTCTGAGATAAGCTTTTTTTGTACTGTTCACGTTGCTTTTATATTTCCTTGAGCTCTGATTCTAGTCTTGCTATGGTTTATTCATTTGCTCCTATAGGAATGAAGAAGTTGTGCTTGCTTTTAGATCCATATGTCGTAAAAATGTGGTTTTTTATCTGTGTGATTTAATCTATGATGTGGTTTGTCCATAAACTCTAATATTTTGATCGATAATATAGCCTTGCTCAAGATTTTTTCAATTTGTAAAACTTTTGATTGGCATCTAACAGTTTTAACAATTTAGAAAAATAATCATTTTTGGTACCATCATCATTGGTAGTTTTTTCCTCTATAAAATTTTGAATATGTTTGCTTTTTTTAATCTTAACTAATATGTCACCATGTATTTCATAAACATCTTCTATTTCGATCAGATCAACATTCCATTGCATGGCCAAACCCTCGTATCTGTTTAAAAACATTTCAATATAATCATCCATCAACATATCTGCGTGTCCAACATTTATTGTATTGTTGATTTTCTTGAGTTTATCATCTTCAATTATCTTATCCTCGATTTTAACGCTTAAGTTTATAGATTCAAGCCTATTTTGTTTTTTGGTCCGTTTTTGATTTTCCTTTGTTTGCCAGGCTAAAATACCTGCTGTAATACTTGTTGCAATAAGAGCAATCACTTCTGGATATTTTACAATAATCTCCATAATGGTAGCAAACATTTCCTGATGTTCCCCAAATTGGGTCCATAACCAGTAGATTTTCAGTATTAATTCCATTGATCTACTGTACATGATTTGCTATATTAACATAAAAAAGTGATTTTTACTCCCCGTTCAAAGACAGCATTATGAGCTATACAGAACCCTGTCAGAATAACAGATTAGACAAGAAGGATATTTGGTTCAACAGACACGTGGTCAAACTAGTCGCCTGCTAGGTATAATATCGCATCCTGCCTCATCTCGCATCATATACGGCCGCATGCGCCATATCATACCCGGGCAGGCTCCAAGGGACGTACCGTCCATATTGAATGATTACCGTATGGTACGGTACATTTATATGAGATCGGGGCGCGGCCAGTCCATGAGCCAGATCCTGACCAGGCCGAGGATTCAGAGCACCGGTATCCTACAGGACATTTATTTTGCCCCAAAAAGAGTCCACGTCTCTAGCGCAAGGCCGGCACTGTGTGAGGTGTGCGGCAAGGGGCTTGCAGACGGATATTCTATAGCCATAAAGGTCATCGACGGCAGGGGTGCCATTTTATGCTCTGTGCACGGTTCGGACTAGCCTGTGACTGCGCCATTTGATGAAGAGCCTACCAGTGATGCGTATTTTGCCAGGGCACCAGCAGTATAGTTTGGCTCCGGCCGGACCCAGCGTTTTTTTCGCTCCTCGAGCTCCTCACGTGATACGTCCAAGTCAATCCTGTTTGTCAAAACATCTATGGTAATGGAATCGCCCTCTTTTACCAGCGCTATGGGCCCGCCCACAAACGCCTCTGGTGCGACGTGGCCCACCATGAACCCCCTGGTGCCGCCAGAGAACCGCCCGTCAGTAACCATTGCCACCTTTTTGCCAAGGCCCTGCCCCACTAGCGCCGCAGTGGTGGCAAGCATCTCGCGCATTCCGGGCCCGCCCTTTGGGCCCTCGTATCTTATGACCACTATATCGCCTTCTGATATCTCGCCGCGCGAGACTGCGTCAAAGGCGTGCTCTTCCCTGTCGTACACGCGCGCCCTGCCGGCAAATTCCGTCATCTCTACTCCTGCAGTCTTTATTACTGCGCCGTCTGGCGCAAGCGTGCCCCTCAGTATCACGGCAGTACCGGTACTGTGAATCGGATTCTCAGCGGACCTTACAATGTCCTGCCTTGAATCTGGAACCACAAACGACTCTATGTTCTCGTGCATGGTGCGTCCTGTCACCGTGATGCACTCCCCGTTAATCAGCCCGCTCTTGTCTAGTTTTTTCAGGACAAACGGTATTCCGCCAACCTTGTCAAGCGAGTTCATGACATAGCTTCCGCCGGGCTTCATGTCTGCCAGATGCGGCGTCTTTTTTCTTACCCTCTCAAAGTCGTCATACGAGAGCTTGATGCGCGCCTCGTTGGCAAGCGCCAATAGGTGCAGGATTCCGTTAGTAGATCCGCCGACTGCGTTTAGCACGGTTATCGCGTTCTCAAATGCCTCAAAGCTGAGAATCTCCCTCGGCCGTATGCCGGACTTTACCAGCTTTGCACACGCCGCCCCTGTATCGTATACAATCTTTTCCCGCCTGTCGTCCTCAGCTGGTGGCGAGGCGCTTCCGGGAAGCGCAAGTCCGATGGCCTCAGATATTGATGCCATCGTATTTGCGGTAAACATTCCGCCGCACGAGCCGGCGTTCGGGCACGCAGTATTCTCAATGTCCTTTAGTGACTCCAGGGACAGCTTGCCTGCGTCGTATGCCCCGACTGCCTCATAGACGTCCACTATGGTAAGCTCTTTGCCGTCAAGCATTCCGGGCATTATCGTTCCGCCGTACACGAATACCGACGGCATGTTCAGGCGCGCCATTGCCATCATTGTCCCCGGCAGCGACTTGTCGCATCCGGCGATTCCCACCAGGCCGTCGTACTGGTGCGCCCTCATCATGAGCTCTATCGAGTCTGCAATCACCTCCCTTGAGACAAGCGACGACTTCATTCCCTCGTGTCCCATTGCAATGCCGTCACTTACCGCTATTGTAGAGAATTCCCTGGGAGTCGTGCCCCCGTCGGCGGCACCCCTTTTTGCATGCAGTGCAAGGCCAGGAAGGTGTATGTTGCACGGCGTGGCCTCATTACCGGTGTGGCATATTCCCACAAACGGCCTGCCCAGATCAGCGTCATCGAGCCCCATTGCCTTGTACATGGCCCTGTGGGGCGCCCTGGCAGTCCCGTCCACCACGTTTCTGCTAGATATGCCGGTATCGTCCATGCATGTATGCTGTAGGTTTTATAATTTAGGGTTTGCGTAATCGAGCCAGAATCGGCCCACGGAGTGTCATCATGTGTGATCCAAACTACCCATTATGACGACAAAATTCCGGATTTCGGGCCGGAACGGCTAGAACTGGTGCAAGAAAAAACACACCAGTCTGAATATTCACAGACTTTACCTGCATATCTTTTTTGTACCCTACAAATTGAGCCATTTGGGATTCTGCCTTTGATACGTTTCACAGTGTCAAGATTTGATCCTGCCAGTCTGTAAAATCACAATATCTGGCATCCGTCAATACTTTTACATTATTATGTTTGGCGCTGAAATTTTTTCGGAATATTGGCGTCTGACAGGTCTTTTTACCTAGATTTTATCTCTTATGTTTTGGATCAAGATCATTTGATTCTAGCTGCAATATTTTATTTTTTAAAGCATCAAAATTATTTCTTGTTATGTTCAAGTTAATATTTGACATATCGTATCCTACCGTATATCGAGATCTGAAACTCATGGTATATAATATATGATAATTTTCATATAATTCAGGAAAATGATCCCGCATAAATTTTTTTCTTGCTGAATGGGATTCATGTTTATGATCTCTATATTTTGGATTTTTATTTGTAGATATATATGCCTCAAATAAATGCAATGCCGTATAAAACAATGCAGTTATTTCCCAATCGATAAAACTGGGATTTTTGGTATGGAGAAAATCATACATCTTTTCATTATGCGTGCTTTGTAATTTATGTTGAAGCATGATCTACACACCGTCATTGTCTTTTTTCTTAAAAATAGTTTTTGTATTGATCAAATGATCGGGATGAACTTCGGAAACGTGTAAAATCCACGGTTCGATATCTATATTTGGCAGCAGCTTTTCCAACTCTATGATTTTATTGTCTATTGCGGTAAAAGCGGATTCAAAATCCTCGTCTTTGAAAATTACAATCAATCGATATTTTTCTTCCACATTCGAATAGCATACGTGTCTTATACAGTTCATATCCCCGAATAACTCGTGAATTGTAAGGTCAATTTGTTTTACATCGGATGCCGGGGCCTGACTTGTCATCTAGTATTTTTACTGCTAATGACTCTTATAAACATTAAACACCCCGCGTGCCTGATAATCCGGGAATTCTTGCACGAGGCAGGCACGGGCGTTTTGGAGTATAATCGGTGGCAAGGGGAAAAACCCCGCTTTTTTACGCCATGATGGCCTGCGCGCCGACCTCGTCGAGGTACGTGTCAATCTCTGCATCTGACTCGTCGCCAAAGATTATCAAAATGTCGTCCTCATCATCCAGTACGTGCTCGTATATGTCCGGCACCTGTACGCGGTTGACGTAATACTTTAGCTCAAACTCGTCATTGGAGCAAAACTCGCGCCCGCTTGGGAACACATAGCACTCCTCGTCCACCGTGATGGCCAGACTGTCAAAGAGGTATCCCATGGTGACGCCAGAAGAGTGCCTGTGGATGGTGGTCCCGTCCTGTGACTCGAAATGAATCCAGCTGTTCTTGGTCTGGTATGCGGATCCCGAAAAGTCAAACCTGTCTCCGTGTATGACAGTTAGAATCGAGGCGTGCTCGTGCTCGTCGCCAAACGTGCCCGCGCCTGGCGGGCCGCCTAGAACGTTGGCAGGCATTACCACGAAATTATAAGCCGAAACCCCGACAATTACGCCGACTATGGCAAAGACGCCTGCGGCGATCAGTATGTTCTTTCGCTGCTGCTTGTTGTGCTGTGTGGCATAGCTGTCGCGCTTTTCCTCCCTCTCCCTTCGCGTCTTTTTGCCCATGGTGTGATTTTCAGAACAGACCCTAATTAAGCGAATCGATGAATCTAAATAAAATAACCGAGCCTGTGTGGTGTGTTGGGGTGCATATTCTGCGATATAATACGCGGCGAAAAGCGGGGCCATTTCCTGTATGATGACGACGATATGGTGGTGTTTCTGGACCGATATCCGATAGACCGGGGCCACAGCCTGGTCGTGCCAAAAAAACACCACGAAAGGATTACGGACATGGATTCGGCAAAGGTGGGCGACATGTTTGCCAAAATCCCGAAAATCGCCGGCTCGATTCTGGCAGGCACCGGTGCTGACGCATTCACGCTGGCGCAAAACAACGGGCGGGCCGCAAAGCAGATAGTGCCGCACGTACACGTGCATATAATCCCGAGATACAACCACAGGGGGCCTGCGTGGCTCAAGCGCCAGATTCCAGGCGACTCTGAGCTAGAGGATATTGCAATAAAGATACGCGCATGCATCTAGATTACGCCGAATGGCTCGGATTGTACCTCAAAAGCGCGCCAATCTTGCCCAGGCTTGCAAGCTGCATGCCGTACTCGGACTTGCCTGCTACCACCTCTATCCTCGAGCCGGTCTTTGCGGCAATCAGCGCAAGATGGTCCACAATGTCCGAATCAGTCGCGCCCAGATCGTGCGAGTTGCAGCCCGGGCACGGCGAGGCGAGCAGCTTTGTCCTCCTTGGAATCACGTCGCGCCGCCCCACAATCTCCTCCTGCGTGTTCTTGCACCTGTTGCACGTCACCTCTATCCTGTTGAGCTCAGAGTCGTCGGTGATTACCAGCGTGTCGACCACGTTGTTCTTTAATAGTCCGATTACCTCCTCGAGGCCGTACACGCCGAGTCCGGAGTGCGAGTTGATCTCGCGGAACAGCCTCTCTATTAGCTTTTTCTCCTCGACCATGCGGAAATCGGCCAGCGTGTCTGCTGACTTGTTGAATGACTCGCGTATGCCCTCGTATCCGGAGTACGACGTATCCAGCGTGGAGATTATCATGTTTTGCAGCCTGTACTCGAGATAGTTCCCGTTGATAAAGTCCTCCTTTGTGGGGCCGGGCCCCGAGATTATCAGGCCCTTTACCGGATAGATGTCTATAAAGTACTCGCGCGTCACGCCTGCGACCCTGTTGTAATAGTATGTGAGCTCCATCTCCCTGAGCTTCTGAAAGCGCTTGGCGGACTGGCCGCCCTGCCTGTGCTTTCCTGCAACACCGGAGCCTGTCTGGTCTAGCTCCTCTATCCTGTCGCCGTGCAGCAGCCCCCATCCGGCGTCCTTGGCGTCGATTGCAAGAAAGCCTATCAGGTTGTCGTCCTTTAGCATGTTTTTTAAAATGTCCACGTGAAAGTGATCGTCGCACCTGTAAAGGAACGTCTTTAGGTCCTTTGGCGGATCGAGCTCAAATGCCCTGACAGTCTCGCTTCCGATGTGGGTGCTGCCCTTGGGCGAGATTGCGCCGCAAAATATGACCAGCCCCCTCTCGGGCGTCTTTTTGTAGAGGCGCAGCCTCTGAATCACCTTTCCAAGCGAGTCGACTACGTGCGTCCGTGTGAGGTCCGACTTTATATTGTCGGCAGTCCCCTGCTCTTCTTTTAGGATGCCGATTATCTCGTGGAGCTGCTTTCCCTTTGGAATGTACACGCTTATCAGCTCCGTGCCGTGGCCCTCGATGTCTGAGAGATCACTGAGCGTCTTTCTTATCTTGTACATCTTTACAGAGTCCTGCTTTTCGATCTTGATCTTGCCCATTGGCGGGACTATACGCCGCTGTGAATATTAATCTTGGTCAGAGTCTAGCTGCCGTCAAGCTCGTCGATTGCCTGCACGAATGCCTCAAGCGGCTGGTTTCCCCGAATCTTGATTATCTCCTCGTCGTTGAATATGAAAAACGACGGCGTCGCATCGATGCCGGTTGCGCGCCCAAACTCCCACAAATCCTGCACCCTCTCGGCGTGCCTTTTCTCATCCATACACTCGTAGAATTCCGATGTATCCAGCCCGGCGGATTCGGCAAAGCCTCCAAGTGAGTCCATGTTTATCCATCCAGTCCTCTCGCCTGCCCATCCCGAGTACAGCGCGTCGTGGTACTGCCAGTACCTGCCCTGATCCTCCGCACAGTACGTGGCCTCGGCGGCAAGCACAGAGTCCGGGCCGTTTAACGGAAAGTCCTTGAATACCAGCTTTGCCCTGCCGGCCTCGATGTAATCCCGCTTTAGCACCTCGAGGCTTGATGAGTGAAACTTGAAGCAAAACGTGCACTGATAGTCGCCCCACTCCAGGATGGTCACCGATGCTGACTCGTCGCCCAGTACAGGCGAGCCGCCGCCAGTCAGGCTAGATGCGGCAAGATGGCCCGCGGGCTGCTCAGATGAGCTTGCCATAACATAGCCTGCGGCGATTCCCGCAATTATCGGGATTGCCATAAAGACATACCAGTTCACGCATTATACAATGCCTGCTTACAGTAAATATCTTGCCAATCTAGCTCCGGTGGGCGGCCATTGTACACAGTGCGGAGTGCTTTGCGGATATCTCTGAGACAAACTCGTCGTCTGAGGATGCGATTATGATGACGTCGTCCTCCTGCGGGGACATGCCTATCAGCACGTCCCTGGTCTTTTCGCCTGCGCCGAGTGCAATCTTTTCTCCTGCGGGAAACACAAAATCGTCATTCTTGTACAGTAGAGTGACTGCGCTCTTTGCCCCGTATACTATGGCGTAATCCCTCTGCTCCACGCCGGCCCTGATGCCGCCTGAATGATTCCGCAGCAATACTGCGTGGTTGCTAGGCGAGTCCAAAAGAGGCGACTCTGGAAGCGTGCACTCGCTATTAATCACCCCGAACAGCTCTGATGCAAGTTTTTCCCCCGCGCCGGTGAGGTGCGTTCCGGACTTTATCGAGTCGGCCATGCCGAACTCCTTTAGGTGTGCAATTAGCGTCTTGACTGATCCCTCGCCCAGGTGCAGCTCCCTTGAGAATGTCGCCCTGCTGACGTAGCGATCTTTTTTCAGCATTCCGAGGGCCTTTAGGACGTGCGGGATTCCAAAGCTAAGCCGCATGCCCGAGCCCCTCCTTGAGACCATATCCTGCAGGATTCCGACGTTTCTGTTCAGATCGTCCGGTGGGCTGGAATTGTATATAAATTGGACAAATAATCCAAGCGGTTAAATAGTTTGTATATTGCTAGCACCGTATTGTCGCATCTAGAAACAGTTACGAGAAGCGCCCCGTCTGTCATCTCTATAATGGTGCTGGCCGCAATCTTTGCGTTCGGGCTGTTTTTGGTGGCCTTTGATCAGGGACACCTGTTTAGCGTGGTACAGGGTGCAGAAGCCTTTGAAGAGATGTACCTGCACGAGCTTACGCACGACATAAGACACGCAGCCGGCTTTCCGTGTCACTAGTGGTCATCCGGCATGAAATCCGGAACCTTTGTTGTTTTGGTACTGGTATCTGGCGCCCTTGCCGGACTGGTTCATGGCGGGGTAAACCTTGTACTAGTAGAGCCGTTTATCGACGAGGCGGCATACCTGGAAAGCAGGAATCTTGATTCTGGCAGGGAGCCTGCGCTTTTGGGGCAGTACGACTCGTTTAGGGAGTGGCAAAAGGGCGGCCAGGTGCTTGCAAGCGTGATTCTGGGAGTCTCCATGGGATCGCTGTTTGGGATTGTCTATGGACTGTCCCGCAGGTCCCTGCCGGGCCGCCACGACGTCACAAGGGCGGCCGTCCTTGCGGGGATTATGTGGTGCGTGCTTTTTCTGGTCCCGTTCCTGAAATATCCCGGCGAGCTTCCCGCCGGCACGGGTGCCGACACTGTGGCGTACAGGGGCGTGCTGTTTCTGGCCTTTGTCGCAATATCCGGATTCTCGGCGCTCGGGTTTTACCGCCTCTCAAAAAAACTCTGCGGCATGAAAAAGGCCGCCTCTGTGGCGGGGTATGGCGCATTGATGGTGGCAGCAGGCATTATGATGCCCGGCTATTCTGATGCCGACGCAGCAGGCATTATGATGCCGGGCTATTCTGATGCCGACGCAGCAGGTCAGCTAGCAGAGTTCCGTGCCGCCTCGGTCATTGCGGTATCGGCATTCTGGGCCTCTGATGCACTGATTCTGGGCCTCCTGTGGAGCAGATTCGGCCGCGACGGGCCGCCGCGCCGGCCATACGGCTAGCTTGTGCCGTCATTCTAGGATTTGAGAACGAGGGCAATGATTTCGTTTAAATAACTCGCGCCAGCACGTGTGGACGTTGACAAAGCGCCTTACACTGCCACAGCTAAAAAGATACGACACCACCCAGAGGGTGCTCGAGTCGCTGGCAGATGCAGAAAGCAGGGCGATTTTATTTTCAATCGTAAAAAAGGGAAAATCCGCAATTGATCTTGCGTACCACCTGAAAATCCCGCAGAGCTCGGTATACAAAAAACTCGCGGATTTGGAGGAGCTGACGCTGGTGAGGGTGGAGAAAATCTCCGTATCTGACAAGGGCAAAAAGTTCAAGACGTACAGATCGAGGATAAGCAAGGCCGACATTGTGATTAAAAAACCAGAAGCTATGCTGAGGCTTGCTCCGAACTAGGGCCATGGCAAAACTCAACATCATACAGCTCAGCGAGTTTGACGTGACGCAGAGGATAATAGAGTCGCTAAGCAACGTGTGCACCAGGGCGGTGCTGTTTTGCGTCAAAAAGGTGGCAAAGGACGCAAGCCAGATATCCGGCGAGCTGAACATTTCGCTTTCAAACGTGTACAAGACAGTGTCGGCGCTGGAGGATCTGGCGCTGCTTGACGTGGAAAAATTCGTAATCTCAAAGGAGGGGAAAAAAATAAAGCTGTACAGGAGCAGGATAGACAAGGTAGAGATTACCCTGCAGGACAAGGAGCCGGTGCTGCGCCTATACCCGGTAAGGTCGTATCAGGACTAGCTGCCGTTTCGGTATAGCCGGTACATTTTACGGCAAGGCATCACGACGGTTCAGGGCCATGCGCTGACTTTTAGTATCCTGTCGTCGTTGGGGGCGGGGCTTCCCCTTCCGTCCTGGTTGCTTGTAAGCAGATAGACGTTTCCAAGTCCGTCGACTGTAACGTCCCTGAGCCTTCCATACTCGCCCACAAAATAACGCTCTGCAACTATCGGGTCTGCGTCAAGGTTTACTGCCATCATGTGCCTTCCGGCAAGCGTGGCGACTAGGAGCTTGCCTGACCACTCGGGGATCGCATCCGAGTCGTAAAAGCTTGCGCCCGACGGCGCCCACGTGATGTCCCCGCTGTGCAGGACGGGGCCGCGCATGCCCTCACCGGACTCGTCGCCTACCAGCTCAGGCCAGCCAAAGTTCTGCCCGCCGCGGACTGCGTTAATCTCGTCGTGTGCGAATCCCCGCTCGCCGGAAGGGCCGTGCTCGGTGATATAGAGCGTCCCGCTTGAATGCCAGTCAAGCCCCTGCGGATTCCTGTGTCCGTACGAAAAGACCGGCGATTCTTTGAAGGGATTGTCGTCCGGAATGCTGCCGTCCGGATTGATTCGCAGGATTTTACCGGCAAGCGAGCTTTTGTCTTGTGCAAGCGCGGGGTTTGACGCATCGCCGGTAGTCACGTACAGCTTGCCGTCGCCGCCGAACCTTATCCTGCCGCCGTCATGCACCGGCCCGCCGGGAATGCCATCTATGAGTGTGAGCTCATCTGCAAGCTTGTTGCCCTCCTCTGTGTATCTTGCGACCCTGTTGTGTGTGGAGAGCAGATCCGAGTATGTATAGTACAGATAGACGTAATGGTTGTCCTCAAAGTGCGGATCGAGGGCTATTCCGAGCAGTCCGCCCTCTACAAAGCCCACGTCAAGATTTAGTGCCGGCCCGTGCATGATGCCGTCCTGTATTATGAACACCTCGCCGCCCCTCTGCGTGAAAAATATCCTCCCGTCGGGGGCAAAATCCATCGCCCACGGAACCCTGAGATTCTCCACTATTGTCCGGACATGGTACGGGGACTCTGCATTGCCGCCTCCCGTCGCATCCGGGGTTGGATTTTCTGGCGCATCCCAGCTTTCGGCCAGAAAAAACCCGATTATGGCAAGCGCTGCTGCGATCATGATGACTGCGCCTGTCCTGGCGCCAAAGGGCAATGCAAAAGACCGGGTATTAGAATCCGGTGAGGCGCTGTTTGTCATTGCCCATATTGCGCGCCTTTGGCAAATAAAGTTTTGAATTCTGCGAGGCCACATGCACTGTACAAGGGATATCCGTGATGCGAAACTTGTGCCTAGTCGCATTGTGGCGTGATCTCGTACGAATCCGAGATTTAAACAATTAAATAATGAATTTGAACAGCAGTAACTTGATTCGCGTACAACATCTTTGGGCATACTGGACATGTTTCATCATGTGCCGTATAAAAAATCCTCAACATCATCTGTCTGAAACCAATTCCTGTGATGTTTCATGATGTGGACGTTTTACAATGTTGGTAATTGACTTCCATATTCTTGGTCACAGGTCGGATTTTTTATTTTCTGTTGAGTTTGACATGTAATGATCTTTTTGCCTCCATTGTTCTTCCAATTCATCCCATTCTTTTTTATATTCTGGATAATTATCAAAAGCAAGCCATTTGTCAAGTAATTCCCTAACCTGTAGTATCTTTTCCGATTTCAATAAATTCTTGATCATTTCCTCTTCCTCTATGAGTTCTTTAAGCATGACGGATAATTCGTATGGATTCATAGCAACATGTACTTTGAACCATTTTTGAATTTCATCCCTCATCCCATCATCTGCATCCATTGCCACATCTACGGACAAACGGGTTGCCTTTAGCGGCAATACCATATCGCCCCCATTTGCTTTGATCATAAACTCTGCCATCAACATGGCGGTTCTTTTATTGCCATCACTAAGGGTATGGAGTTTTGTCATGGTCTCCATCAAGATAGCTGCCTTTTGATATAACTCGGGATACATCTCGACACCATTAAATTTTTCCTTGGGTTTTTCCAGAGCAAACTCTAATTGCCCTTGATTTATAATCACAATACGAACATTGTACCGTAGATTTAATTCATCTATGATTAATTCTACATTTTGCATGGTTGGATAGTACAATCTAAATTTCTGCTAGTCTGTCATAGACTTTATAGTGTTGCCTTAGGCATTCGTCGATTATCCTTCTGACTTCCTTTTCGTCCATTACAACATCCTCGTCTTTATCATCCATTACCTTTTCCATATAGACCAATGTTTTATGTGTGGATATGCCTATTAAAAGATTGACCATTCTATTCAGTCTGCTTTAGGCACGATCATTTGTCCACCTTTACACCTGACAGGAAATCATTCCCGGACAGGAAATCATTCCCGGACAGGAAATCATTCCCAGAAAGGACCGTCACGCACGGAAAGCGGCCATGACTGTTAAAACTTTGAATTTTGCTGAAATGCCGCATGCTAGAAAAAGACGGGTACAAAACCACCACCTCCCATACGGGCCATTCCCCTAGATCATACCGGCATTAACACCAAAATTTTCCGGCGAGACACACCACATGTGGCAAGGGACAAATTCGCAGCTCGTGATGCACTCTGGCAGGCAGGGCAGTGATTCTACAATTATGGAACACGTCTGTACAATTGAATCTTGGTTTAAATGGATTGGCGCCAAGCACAGCCATAATGATTCGCACAGTCCGGATTGCCATACTTGTGTGCGCTGCGTGCGCCATGCCGGCGGCACTGCACGCCTCTGCGCAATCAGAAATACCGGCATGGATAAAAGAGGTGGCCGGGTTTTGGGCCGATGATCAGACCACCGACGGGGACTTTATCGGGGTCATACAGTATCTGATAGACGAGGGCGTAATCCGCATACCGGACGCACGCAATGATCCCGGTGCAGACAAGCTGACAATAGGCCTCATACCGATTGAAAAGGCAGACAAGCTGACATCTGAGGCCCAAGAGCTAGAAGAGTTTCTTGAGGAACGGATTCCCGGCGTCGACATTGAGATTGTAATTCCGACAAACTATGAGACTATAATCGAGGGAATGCGGTTTGGCCACATCGATGCGGCCTTTATGGATACCGGTCCGGCGTGGATAACTCACCAGAGAACCGGCGCCGAGGCAGTACTAGCAGAGGTGGTGGGCGGCAAGACAAGCTATCAGGCAACCGTATGGACGCTGGCAGACGACCATTCCGTACAGTCCCTCGAGGATGTGCTTGGAAAGCGCGTGGCATTTACCAGCATTACCGGATCTTCTGGATTCATCAGGCCGGTGGGAAGCCTGGTGACATCAGGGCAGATTCAAATCCAGGGTAATGACGTAATAGCGCTGGAGCAGGCGCTGCGCGACTCTTTTGAGGAGCACACGTTTACCGGCGGATACAAGGCGGCGCTGCAGCTGCTGCTTGGCGGCAATGTCGACGTCGCATTTGGCTCAGACATTGCGCCAAAAAAATACCTTGATGCCGGCGAGCAGGCGAGGCTAAAGTCAGTCGCCACCGTAGGCGAGGTGCCGTCCCACGTCTTTATGGTGCACCCCGACATGCCCGACTATACAAGAAAGGCCCTGACCGGCGCGCTGGTGGAGCTAAACTATGAGGAGAATAATAAAATTCTGACAGATCTTTACGGAGCAGACGCACTTTTGCCGACTAGCACCATAATGCACATTGGCGATTTCGGCGAAAACATTGACGCGCTGGCGGGAATCGATAGGTTGATTTTAGACAAGTACGACAAGAGCAAATAACACGCATGAAACACAACCCAAAACCGATTCTTACCGAGAACATTATACAGATGAACGACGTCTGGGCGTCGTACGACTCTGAAGGGTATGTCCTAAAGAGGATAAACCTGTCGGTGCGGCGCGGGAGCAACTATGCCATAATCGGCCAGTCCGGATCCGGAAAATCCACCATGCTAAAGCTGATAAACGCCATGATGAGGCCAAGCAGGGGGACAGTAAAGACCGACTATGCGACTCCGGACATGCGCAGCGCAGGCTTTAGGGCAATGATGTCAAAGATAGGCTATATCCCGCAGAGCCTGGGGCTGGTCCGCAGCTCCTCCGTCCTGGAAAACACGCTGATCGGCGCGCTACCCAGGATGGGCCAGCTAAAGTCATTTCTCAAAATGTACCCAGACGGCGAGGTCTCTGAGGCAGAAAGGATACTGAGACTGGTGGGCCTGGACGGCAAGTTCCACCGCAAGGCGCACACGCTAAGCGGCGGGGAGAAGAGGCGGGTGGCCATTGCGCGCGCGCTGATGCAAAAGCCCGACATTCTGCTTGCCGACGAGATAGTGTCCGAGCTGGATCACTCCACCGCAGTCGAGGTCATGGATTTAATCCGGGACGCGCAGGAAAAGCTCAACCTTACCTCGGTAATGGTGCACCACGACATACAGCTTGCGCTAGAGTATGCAAACCGCGTGGCAGTGATGCGCGACGGCGAAAAGGTACTCGAGATAGGCGTGGAGGGCGACCAGATAGTGGACTTTCAGTCCGGAAACATGACGCAGCAGGAGATACTAGAGATGTACGGGGATGAATCCGAAAAATAACCTGGCAATAGGCCTGATAGTGGCCGCCGTCATTGCCGTATCGGTAAACATTGATGCCAACCCTGCGGATTTTGCAAGCGGCATACTGAACCTCGAGGTAGTGGCCCGCGAGATGACGCAGATAAGCCCGGACCTGTTCGGCACGGCGGTGTGGTCGATGTTTGAGACGATTCAGATGGCGTTTGTCGGCACCATCGTGGGCGTCACGATTGCCCTGCCGCTTAGCATGCTTGCGTCAAGGAACCTCAACAGCAAGTGGGTGTACGGTCCTGTGCGCGCGATACTGGCGGCAATACGCACGTTTCCGTCGATTCTGTGGGCCATCCTGTTTGTGATAATGGTGGGCCTGGGGCCGTTTGCGGGGGTGCTGGCGATAATAATGTATACCGTGGGGTTTGTGGCAAAGCTCCAGTACGAGACGATAGAGGCAATTGACGCCGAACCGATGGATGCCGTGCGCTCGATGGGGATATCAAAGCTAAAGCTGATACGCTTTGTAGTCATTCCCGAATCCGCACCGCACATTCTGAGCCACATACTGTACATGTTTGACTATAACGTGAGGCAGACTAGCATCCTGGGGCTGGTCGGCGCAGGCGGGATTGGGTTTTACATCATAAACTATATCAAGTTCTTCGAGTACGGCAAGGCCGCAGTCTTTATGCTGGTGGTGCTAGTGGCCGTCCTGATCATAGACTGGATAAGCGTAAAAATCCGGGACAGGTACATAGTAAAGTCACAGCACGGCGCAGAGATAAAGTCCTAGTACTGTCATGTCCGCATAAAATGCTAATTGTCCGGGGATATTTCCGAGCTGCCAAACAGCACGCTGAACTGCTTGCACCAGATGAGGACATTGTCGTATTTTTCAAGATCCGTTCCCTGCGGAATCTCGTAATTCTGGTTTCCGCGGTTGGCCTTGAGATCGCCCAGATTCACAAAGTCGCTTGCCCTCTTGTCGGTGGCAAGATAGACGTAAAGATCCGGCCCGTTGGTGGAGTGAAATTCCTCAAGCCTCAGTATCTGCGAGCCGTCATCAAGGGGGAGCACTAGCGTGACGCCCTCTGCATTGTGTATGCCGTCATTGACGCCGACAAATGTTCCAGAATACGTGACGGGGATAACTTTGTCATTGGCGTTTTCCTGCGCTTGTACACCGCCGCCGGTATGGCCGTCCTGTATGTCGGCGCCTTCAACCATCTCGTCGTCATCCACAGAGACGTCTGCCTCTGCCTCGTCGACTGCATCCTCGATTGTAGTTTCCGTCCCGTCATTTGTCATGTCGTTTTCCATGGATGCATCCTCCATCATCTCTTCTGTTTCCATCATTTCTGCCTCCTCTACCGTTTCTGCCTCCATGCCTTCCATCATATCTGAGCCTTCCATGCCTTCAACCATCTCTTCGCCTTTCATCATTTCTGCATCCTCCATCATTTCTGCCTCTATTCCCTCTTCTCTCTCGCCTGCATCCTCCATCTCATCGCCTGTCACCTCTCCTGTGATTGCGATATTGTCAGGAAGTTCCTCGTTAATGGTGGATTCTGTAAAATATGGGCTGATTGCATATCCCACGCTTGGAATTATTATGGCTGCCACGACTAAACCGATTATGGCCTTTTTGTTCATCTGTATGGGTTGGAGGGCATTGGGTATATAATTAATTATCCAAATTATAGGCGTGAGGGATGCGGGCTGGACTGTCAAACCGTGCCTGTAAACTGGCCAAAAACACCGCAAGACCGGATTCGCCCGGGGCTGGATTCCCATCAAAGCCGGATCCCGCCGCGTATTGGCGTCTGACACTCGACGGGAAACACCGCGCAGATTCCAAAAATGCGGGTAAAAACACGCTGGAACAAAAAAAAATAGGTGTAAACCTATTGGAATGGATCTATGAATGGACAGTTCACAATGTGATCAGAGTCCATTGGTCTTGCAATACTTATGCCTATGAGGTTTTCTGCATTGGCCGCATCAATGTCTGCCTTGGTCTCAAGAACAGACGCATATCTTGGCTCGCTCCACTCGACTAAAAAGATTCTCCACATTGGGGAATAATTGGTGTCGCCTGGTGCGCCTGATGCGATTCCTGGCTGGAATCCCAGCGGGCCTGAGCCTGCTATTCCGTTCTTGAACTGGAACAGATCCACTGCCGCAGAGTTTGCAATCAGACTGGCCGCAGTTGGTGCGTCCACTACTCCCATTGCGCCGGCCGGGCCGGAGGGCGTGGCATCAGTTACGATGTAGTAGATTGTCCTGCCGTCAGGACCCCAGCCCCTGTGTGCGATAAAGGTCACAGTCATCTCGTCTGTATTGATGTCGAGTACCTGGCCTCCGCCGTACGGGGTGTGGTTTGTCAACTCTTTGTCCTCTTTTACCATCATCTGGCCGTCGGGCCAGACGATTTGCGGCATGTTTAGCACCACGCCAAGCTGACTAAGGGTGACTTCGCCTGCGGTTTCTGCGTCCAGTATTTCCTGTTCGGACATTAAAACGCGTGCCTCTGAATCGGCATTCCATGCAACATGAACGTGCGATGTCAACGCGCTATAGACGTCACTCTGGGACGGCGTGCTTGTAAACACCTCGCCCTGGAATCCGTGTACGCCCTTGCCGTCGATGCCGCCGGTAAACATGTATGTCTTTGAGAGTGCCGCCTCTGGCGCGTTTGCCAGCAGCGGCGCCAGCTCCACCTTCCATCCCTGGTTTTCGGTAATGATCTGCGCGTGTGCCTCGTCACTTGAATCAGTTATGATAAAGTACACGTCGCCGCCGTCATAAAACCCGTGATGCAGCGGTATGGTAGCCGGCACGTTTGACCTTGACAGATTCAGCAGGGAACCAGCAGTCATTTTTTCCATCATTTTGTCCTTCATGTGGTCCTTGTCCTTCATCTTTTCGCCGTCTTTCATGTGCTCGCCGTCCTTCATGCTTGCCTTGTCCTTCATGTGCTCACCGTCCTTCATGTGCTCACCGTCCTTCATGCTTGCCTTGTCCTTCATGTGTTCGCCGATTTCTACGTCGGCCGCACCGCTTCTTGCATCCTTGAGCCTGTTTGCCTGGCTCTCCTCAAATGCATCTCGTCCACCGGGGATTTCAGAACAGAGCTGAACCCCACAAACGTTGTCCTTTGTATATTTTGATGAACTACCCTGTGCTTTTAGCGCCTCTGCATTATCAAAGCTCGAAGTCAGTGCCAATGAAAACAATGGCAGTATTGCAAGTATTGCCAAATACTTGAGTTTTCTATTCATTGCTGAAAAACCACCCGTGATCTATTAAAAGATTTTTTCCAAATCCGGCGTTTTTGCGCCAAAAGCAGGCCTATCTGGCCTGTTTTTCGCCCCGCAGAGGGGACGCGACCCGCACCAGATACTCGCCGGATATTCACCGCATGTTTAGCTTGTCCTGGATTTGGGCCAGGATGAGCTTGGCTTTTTCCTTGTCCTCAAAGGCATCCACCGTATCGTCCATTATGCTGTCAATCTCGTAGCTCTTGTCCACCAGAATGTCTGCCACGTGGTCATCTAGCGTCCCGTTTCCGATGAGATAGTACGCAAAGACCGTGTTTTTCTGGCCAATGCGGTGCAGCCTGTCTTCTGCCTGCCTGTGTATTGCCGGGCTCCAGTCAAGCTCGGCGAAAATCACATAGCGCGCCCTGCTCAGATTGATGCCCACGTTGCCTGCGCGCAGCCCTGCAATCATTAGCTTTGATCTCCCCTCCTGGAACCTGTCGATTTGATCCTGGCGCAGCTTGTCTGTCTGTCCGCCGATGATGGAGACCGGCGAGAACTCTGCCAGGTTTTCCCGGAGCGTCTTGTGTATTGACTTGTGGTGGCAGAACACTACAACGCTCTCCTCTATCTCCATGATGTTCTTGACAAAGTTTATCACGTGGGGGATTTTTGCCGCACCTGCCGCCTGCCTTTCGCTTTGGATGGCGCGGCGAAACGACGCCGACTTGTCAAAGACGCTCTCTGCCTCCTTTTGCTCGTCTTCGAGCTTTTTCCATATCCTGTCGAGCTCCTCGAGGTAATAGTCCGAATCCGAGTCGATAATCTCCTTGTAGCGCACCTTGTCTTTTAGCTCCTTGAGCACGTCGGACTTTTTCCTTCGCAGCATCACGTGCTTTTGGAGGTCCTTTCTTAGCGACTCTCTCTTGTTTTCAAGCACTATGGCCTTTCCCTTTTCGTTGACATAGCAGAAATACTCGCAAAACTCGGTAAAGCTTCCCAGCAGTCCGGGCTTTAATATGTCTATGATGGGCCATATCTCCGAGCCGCGGTTGTAGATCGGCGTTCCGGACAGCCCTATCCTGTGCGTTATTGATTTTAGCGCGGCGAGCCTCTTGACTGCCGTGTATTTTTTCGTGGACTTGGAGCGGAGGTTTTGCACCTCGTCGCACACTATGGATTTTATGCCGAGCCTTGAGAGATCCTCGAACCTCTTGTCTAGCAGCTCATAGTTTATGATGTAAAAGTCAAACTCGCCAATCTCTGCTGACTTGCCCTTCCGTATCAGGGTGGACGACGGGCTCTGCCTGCTCAGAATCCTGCCGTTCCTGCTCTTCTTTTTTACAAACTTTTCAATCTCCCTCTGCCAGTTTTGCAGCGTGACTAGGGGGGCCACAATCAGCGCCGGCATTGCCTGCTTTTCTGACGACAAATATGCCAGGGTCTGGACTGTCTTTCCAAGCCCCATCTCGTCGGCAAGCAGCGCGTTGCCGGAGGACTTTATCAGGAAATCCAGCCCCTCCTTTTGAAAGTTGAGCAGCTTTCCCCTGAACTGCTCGCCGGGTTTTATGCGCCTCAGCTTCTCCAGCTTGGGCGGCTTTTCCTTGCGGGGCCTGAATTTTATGATTTTTCTCTGCCAGGTGGTCTTTGATAGGATCTCCAGCGGATACCTGTCTAGAATCCACTTGATCTGCTGCACGTTTTGCGAATTGTCCGGCACTATTGCCTCGTCTGGGCCGTCGCCGTACCACGACTGCGGTATGAGCCGCGAGACCATGTTTACTGCGCGCGGGCCGGTGATCTTCCAGCTCCATGACTGCGAATACCTGTCAAGTACGTATTCTAGCGTTCCAAAACTCTTCATAAGCATCTCTGTGATTTTTCCAACAAACACTTTCATCGCTTATGAATCTTGATTTTTTGCGATCGGACGATATGTTTTATATAACATGCCGGCCGTATTGGCGGCCGTTTTGCAAAAACTGATCGGTCGGCGCATGCGCGCCCCGCAAATCAGTGCTTTTCTTGCTCCTTGTGGGACTTTGTGGCCTCGTCGTGGCAGTCGCACCCGCACAGGCAGGTGCTGTGATCGCTTTTGCAGTCGATGCACTCAAAGTGCCTTCTCTTCTCGCAGGCGCCGCATATCATGCATTACGTTATACGGCATAGTTTGAAAAGTTTTTCGATTCGGGCCCCGTACGCCAAAAGACTGCACGACAAGCCAGAAAACCGGGTTTTACAGAAAAACGCGCATCTGCCGGCAAAAACCGGGGCGCGACAGGCCCGCACTTGATCAACAATTCTTACCCACAGGCGTAAAATAATCTAGATGTCGAGTCTTAACAACTCAAATCAGGATTCCAGGCCATGCTAAGGCCCATACTCGTACTTGCGGGGCTAGTCGTACTCTCAGGCGTTCCGCTAGCAGAGTCCACCCTGTGGGATCTGCTGATAACCGCACAGGTGGAAAACGCGCCGCTCCCCGAGGGACAAAACCCGATAATCTCCGGCCTGATAGTCGATCATGCCGGCAAGCCGGTGGCCAATGCCACCGTACAGATGAGAAACGGGCAGGGCACAGTACAGGTAATGTCAAACGATACGGGGGGATTCTCCCACGAGCTTGCCGGACTCCGGCTGCTTCCCGGGGAGCACGTGGTGAACATTAGGGCCACGCAGGGCGACAGGATTGGGCTTGGAAGCGCCACCTTTAGGGTAACAGGCGAGATTACCGCGTATGCCCACACGCAACGGCTGCTAGAGACTGACGAGGCCAAAAAATACCTGGGACTGGATCCCGCAGGCCTGGGGGACAATCCCACGGGCAAGGCGCTGTACTGGCATTACCAGGATCTGTACGCAAAGCTGCTTGAGGAAAAGGCGGTACAGCGCTCCATTGATGAGGCAAACGCAAGCCTGGCCGAAATGCGAAACCAGACAGACGTGCAGACGCAGAAAATCATCGACGAGAAAAACCCCGGGGCCGGAACGTTTTCTGGCAGGGGCTATGACGTGTTTATCAACAAGGTGGACCCAAAGATCAAGGACACCATCAAAAGGCAGATAAACCACACGATAAACGTCTTTGAGGGCGCCCGGAATGCGATGGACGAGGTCCTGACGCAGGGCGGCACGTACGAGGACGCAAGAAAGGTGTACCTTGAAAAGCTTGCCGTGTCAAGGGAGATGATGGAGATAGTCACGTACGGAAACCAGACCGAGGCGCACAAGGATTCAAACTCTACATTAACAAACTCTACACTAACAAACTCTACCTTGACAAACTCTACACTAACAAACTCTACTGCCATAAACTCTATTGCAATAAACCTTACAAACCCCATAGATGCGGTTCAAAACGCATCTGTCAGCCTTAACGGTACAGAGATCCAGATTGGACTGAGCGGGTCCCGGATTCTGCTCAACGTCAATGGGACATTTGCGGAATTTATAATCAACGGAACCAGCATTATTCCGGTAAACCATACTGCGGGCTAGCACTTTTGCCCCGGGACGCACGCGGGGATTTGCTGACTGCGGGTCATTTTTCCTGCACGAAAATGCGCAGCGCCTCGAGGTGGGAACAGTTGGCCTTTAGCCCCTTTCCGTGGTGAAACCTGTAAAAGTTCTTAAAGCCGGGGCACTCGCACGAGTCCGGCGTGACCATGTACGATTTTTCCGGATCACTTGAGGACTTTATCTGGTACAGCCCGTCCTCAATTCTTACGACGCATCCGTCCCGGACTAGCTTTCTTGCCTTGCGGAGTGTGCCCTCGCTCATCTTGCATCCTGTAGCTGTATGATGCATGCGCCGTATTTAAAAAGCCCTGACGGCGTGCGGGCAGTGCCACTCGTGGCACAACGAATCTCGCACAAATCCGGCCGTGTGTCTCCCCGACTGCCCGGGGCCCGCATCGGCAAGAGTCCGCCGGGGATGAGAAAAACGCATCATTTTGCCGCCCGTATGGCCTTCCTGTGTGTGGTCGAACCGCCGGCCTAGCGCCTGCGGCCGGCTCAGACAAGCAGCAAAAATAGCGATACTGGCACAAGTGAGACTCCTGATTTTACCCGCAGATCGTTTTTTGTCAGAATGATTCCGTTTTTTGCCCTGGCGGTTTTTCTAAAATCATTCACGCCGTACAGGTCGTCGTTTTTGATCTGATTTTGATATTTCACCTCTATTGGAATGAGGGACTCGCCGTCTCTGATTGCAAAATCCACCTCGCGTCCGGACTTGCTCCTCCAATAAAATACTGAGGATTGGTATTCGAATCCCGACTTGCGCCCTGACGTGTTAAATGCAAGGGAAACTGCATGATTTGCGACAGTCTGTTCTGCAAGCCTGCTTTTTAATCCCGGATTGTCCAAATATTTCATGCTCAGCTTGAATGATTCCTTTTGGGCAATCAGGCCGTTTAATGCGTGAAGAAAAAATGAATCGTGAAAATATATTTTCTTGTTCCCGTCGAATTTTGCCCTGTCTTTTGCAGCGTCATATCTGTAGAAAACCTGTAATACGAACATGTCTTCCAGGATTTTTACATATTCGGCTACAGTATGGTGGCTTTTGATGTCGGAATTTTTTGTCAGTGATCTCCATGATGTGGGTGTGCTAACTGTTGATATTATGTTGGGGATTATCTTAACCACTTGTGACATGTCGTAATCGACGTGTTTTAAATTTCCAGCTATGGCATCCAGATATGTCTGATAGATGGAATCTGGGACAAACCCTTCCCTCAAAAACTCATTAATGGCTACCGGAATTCCCCCGGTAAGCAGATAATTGTCAAAATGCCTGTTTAACTCCTTTTGATATACGGACAGCTCGATCAATTCGTCAATTTTTCCCTGTGCCAAATTTTGTATTATGGACAATCTTTTTGCGGCAGCAATGCCCTCCTTGTCCATGAACCTCCCAATTTGTTTGTCGATGGTTTTGACATATTCTCCAAATTTCATCGGAAGCAGGATTTTGTCTAGCGTCTCACTTGTGGGCACCCCGCGCCTTCCCGGAAGCAGTTCTGTCGCATGACGGATATCCATGGAATGGGATCCTGTGACAACTACCGTGCAATCTTTGAGCTTTCCCTGATCTTTTAGTTTTTTAATTGCCTGCTGCCAGTTTTGAATATTGGAAATCTCGTCAAGAAACATGAATTTTCTTTTCATATCGGTCTGTTTTGCCCTGTCAAAATATTCGTCAATCACACCAATGACGTCTCTGGGGCTGCTTTCTAGCTCAAATGAATAGTATACAATGTTCCATTTTGGAACAGTCTCTAGTTTTTGGCGGATCTCTAGCTTGATGAGGGTGGTCTTTCCAATCTGGCGCAGGCCTCGCAGCGAGTAAATGCGGTCGTCTGCCTTGAAGGTACATCGCAGTCTGGGATCCCATTTTAGCCTTGACTCTTCCCAGTCCTTGATTTGCGGGTCGTCATTGCCTTTTTGTCCCTCCACCACGGATTGTACTCAAAGCTCGCCTGCATACATGTCCAGTCATATTGCCCAGTCTTTTATATATGAAATAAAAACCGCTGCCCAAAATGCCAAAAACCAGCCCTCCCTTGGCCGCAAAGTTCAGGCTGCTGCGAGTCTCCGGCACTGCAAACGGGATTTGGCACTTTGGCAAATCCGCACCGGAGGTGGCCTTGTGCAGGATCGCATCGTGCATCAGGCGGGCAATCCCGCAAATTGTTATAAGCAGATTTTTGGTGTGGGTCTTATGGGCCTGAAAAAGTACATCGGCACTAGGCTGCTTACCATGTTTGGGGTCCTGATGATAACGCTGCTGCTTACAATCGCGCTAGTCGGCTCGAATATGGATGCAATCCTAAAGCAGGGGATTGTATTTCAGGTGAGAAGCGAGTTTGCCGAAAGCGCGGCGGCTGACAGCTTTTCTTCGGTGGATGAGTTTGAGGACTATGTTGACTCTCAGATACGGCAAAGAATGTCGGCCCTCGGGCTAGACGAGCCGTGGTACTCCCCGCAGAGAATCGGGCTTGCCATGTACAAGATAATACTGCTTGATTTCGGGCAGGCCGTGTTTCTGACCAGCGATACGGGCTCCTCTGACGTGGGCGAGATTATATTTGAGAGGCTGCCAAAGACAGTCCTGCTGTTTACCAGCGCCACCATGATAATCTCAGTCATCGGGATATTTCTCGGGGCGCTGGCCGGAAGCAAGGTGGCATCAAAGACTGACAGGCTCACGTCGACTTTTGCGGTAATCAGCTCGAGCTTTCCGGTGTGGTGGGTCGGAATGCTCATGATATTCGTCTTTGCGTTCGTATACCAGGTGTTTCCCGCGCGCGCAACGCCGAGCTTGGCGCCGGCGGATCCCGGATATCTTGCGGCCCTACTATACCACATGGCGCTTCCGCTCATCACCATAGTGCTGATCGGCTTTGGATCGTGGGCGTACCTTGTAAGGAACTTTATGGTCGGAATAATGCAGGAGGACTTTGTTGCAGCCAAAAGGACCATCGGAATAGCGAAAAGGAGAATAATCTATGCGCATGCGCTAAAAAACGCAGCACCGCCGATAATAACAGTCCTGGCCCTCAGCCTGTCGGGATCACTCGGGGGCGCGATAATCACCGAGGCCGTCTTTGACTGGCCCGGAATGGGCAGGCTGTACTTTGAGGCAATCACGGTGCTGGATCTTCCGGTCATCATCGGCTCCACCTACATACTTACGGTGTTCTTTCTTGCAAGCATTCTGGTGGCGGATCTGCTCTACGGGTACTTTGATCCGCGGGTGAGGACCGGCTATGAGTAGCGCCAGCTCGCAGGAGATCCTGCGGGAGTTCAGGCGCTCAAAGATGGGGGTGGCGGGAATCGGAATACTGGCCGTGCTCTCCGGCGTGTCCGTCTTTGCCATGGCATTCATCCCAGTTGAGACATTCCAGGAATGGAACAATCCCGACAGCTGGCTTGCCTTTCCAAAGACGTCGGTTCCGGCCTGGGTAAACTGGTTTCTGGCAGAAAAAATACCAGAGCACAAAATCCTTGAGGCCTCGACTGGGACGTTTCGCGGCGAGGGCATAACTGCGTCTGCGCAAAGATTCGTGCTGGACTTTGAGTATGACGATTTTCCAAGCGACTTTATCTACGAGTTTTCCGCAAGCTATTCGGGATCCCCGCTGCTGCAAATGTCGGTGATCAGGCCAGACGGCGTGCAGCTGAGGCTGCTGTCCGCATCGCTGCCGCAGGCCGCAGGCGGCGCCGTGCACAGCGAGAGGATCTTTTCGACGGACGACTCGCTAAGAAAGCAGCTGCGCCTGAACCCCGCGGCGTTTGGGTTTCCCACGAACGGCCTTTCGTCTGAGGACGTGGTATTCTCAGAGCTGGCAGAGCACCGCGTCCTCCAGGGACGGTATGTCTTTGATGTGGGCCTGTACGGAACAGGCGACGCAGAGATAACGGATTCCAGGATGATAGTCGGGGGAAAGGCCTTTGGCGTAATGGGCACAGACGAGCTGCGGCGGGATCTGGCAGTGGGGCTGGTCTGGGGGACCCCGCTTGCGCTGTTCATCGGCATCGCAGTGGCAGTCGGCTCTGTAATGATGGGGCTGCTATACGGGGTTTATGCAGGATACAAGGGACGGCTGACTGACGAGTCGATGATGAGGTTCAACGACGTAATCTATGCGCTGCCGGCGCTTCCGTTTCTGATAATCCTGGCAGTAACTATCAGCAGCAGCATATTTGTCGTAATCGGATTTCTAATGATGTTTGGCTGGGTCGGCGTGGCAAAGGTCTCTAGAAGCATGGCGCTGCAGATAAGGACGCGCGGATACGTGGAGGCCTCGCAGGTCATGGGACAAAGGGATCGCGTGATTATACTGAGGCACATCCTGCCGCAGCTGCTTCCGTACGCGCTTGCAAGCATTGCGATATCGGTTCCGGCCGCCATCACCACGGAGGCGGGGCTGAGCTTTCTTGGACTCGGCGATCCCACGTTTCCGACGTGGGGGCAGATACTGCACGATGCAAACAATTACGGTGCGGCCGCCAGGGGGCTGTGGTGGTGGATAGTCCCGCCGGGAATAATGATTGCAATCACCGGCCTTGCGTTCGTGTTCATGGGCAACGCGCTAGACGCCATCATAAACCCCCGTCTGAAAAGATAGTCAGGGGCACATCTCGCGCAGCTTGGCTATTGTAGAGCCGCTCAGCCTTATCGTGTACGCCGAGGCGCACGGATCCCCGCTCTCTGAGAGCGACTCGGCAAACGCCGCCTTTTTTCGCTCAAAGGCATCTGCGCTCTGCGCGTCGCTGACGCACAGCGAGTACTTTTTGAGTGCAGTGCCCCCGTCTTGCAGCCGTTTTATGAACCTCTTGTATCCCTCCATGTCGTCCCAGTCTGCGTTTTTCTCGCCGCAGAGTGCTATCCATACGTCAACAGAGTTCTGAAAGATCACCTTTTTGCAAAGATCGTCAAGCGTCATTTTTAACTGCTAAAAGTCGGCCCTTTTCATCTTTGATCCGCACCGGGGACAGGATCCGCCCTTGTACCTGTTGCTGCACACCAGGCAGACGTACTTTACTGAGGTGCCAGTGTCTCGGTTGATTCCAAAAAACCCCCCTCCGCCGGTCCCGGAATTCCCGTATCCCCTGAGGCGGTTCATGTACCCCCTGCGCAAAATAAGCGGAAAGACGATGAAAAGCGCCAGCACCGCGCCCAGGCCGTACGGAAACGGCAGAATCCACTGCAGGCCAAAGCTTATGGCAAGCGAGACTGCCAGAAATACCAAGTATACCTTGTAGTTGAACAACACTGTCCTGACGCCTTGAAATACATATAAGGTTTTTTCAGCTTTTCTGCCTGCCCGGATGCGGGCGTGTGCCTATACCGTGGTAATCTTTACCCCGTTGCCCCTGCTGTCCCACGCAAATACGTCGTCGTTTTCGTACGGCGACTTTACGATAAGCGAGACGAGCCCGAAAAAATTGTGCAGGTCAGTCAGGGACGGCTCTGCTGAGCCGCTCGGGTGGGAGTGCACTATTCCGACATAGCTCATATCAAGCGGCAAAAAATTGTGGGGAAACCCGGCAAACGTGGGGCCGGTCTCTGAAAACGGCGGGATTACCAGCCCGTCGATTGCAATGTTGCCCCGCTTTGACTTGCCCTTCAGGATGAGAATGCACTCGTTTGGGTGCTTCATCTTGCAAAACGACAAAATCCCGTCCCTGGCGTCCATGGTTATAGTCACGCTTCTGTCCGGGGCTGCCGCCTTTCTCTTGAACATCACACACGGCACCACACAGTCAGTTAAGAGTTTTCAGACCTTATCACGTACATTACTGACGATATGTCCTGTAGGGTCCGCTCAATGTCCGAGACCGTCCTGGGAATGAGCCTGCCTATCTCGTCAATGTCGGCCCGGAACTGCTGTATTTTCGACTCTGCGTCGTCGCGGTTGGCCACTGTCTTGTCAAGCTCTGCAGTCTTGCCGTCAAAACGGCTCACATCAAAGGCTGCCAGCTTGTCTTGCAGCGCCTTTTGCCTGCCTGTAAACTCTTCTTTTTGCCGTATCAGCGAGTCTAGGAGCTCAGTTGTCTCGTCTAGGAACTGGACTGACTTGCCTGCGTCCTTGACTGAGACTGAGCCTGCCACCACCCCCTTTCTCACGTATTGCAGTATGGTTATGATGCTGGTTTTTTGATCGTGCGATATGGCCTCGAACGGATCGGAGACGAGATCGTGCAGCAGGTTTTTTTGATCCTTGTCCATCGAGGAGACATACTCGTACTTGCCCAGCGGCCTTGAGATTTTCGTGAACTGGTCGTTTACCTCCCGGCGGAGGCCGCGCCTTTCGGAGTCAAGCCCCTCAAGTGACTGGCGAATCCGCAGAAACTCTTTGTATTCGCCGGATTTTTTGATCATCTCCACGTCTGATGTTATCTGCGCGGTCTTTTTCTCAAGATCCGCCATGGACTCTTCAAACACGGTTATCCTCTTGGACTTTTGGCCGAGCGTGGATCTCAGCTTTTTTATCGAGGCAATGCTGCCTCGTATGTCGGATATTCCGCCCTCTAGCGCCTTGTGGTTGTCCACCAGCGACTGCATTGCCTCCTTGTCGTCTTTGAGCTCAGATAGAATCGCCTTTAGCTTTCCGGCGTATTTCTTGGCAAACAGGTGTATGACGCGCGTCTGCCTGCCTAGCACGTCGCCGATGCGCCTAAGCGAGCGGCCGGCCGCGCCGTTGAGCGCCAGGACGTCATCAACTGTCCTGACGTCGGCCAGTCCTTCGGACGTCTCCTCCTTGATTGTGGCAATGACCTGCCTTTTTCCGCGCTCCACGATGGCCTTTAGGTGCTTGTCGATGTCATCTACGTTTAGGCTGTCCTGCTCCAGCGCCACCGCAATTCCCCTGATCTCGCCGAGCTGCGCTGTGATCTTTGCCCCAAGCGAGGCAGTCTGCGAAACCAGCGTCTTGGCCCTGACGTCTGCCAGATCCGCCAAAATCTTTTCAATGTCGTCCATGGATATGTCCCGCCTCACCGGGTCTGCGACTGCCTCCGGCACGCCGCCGGGTTTTTTCACCCTTCCCCATCCAAAGACCATCAGTAAGATACGGTGTGCAGTCGATTAAATGTGTAGATATTGCAGCTGTAACTGTATCCGCGCTTGCCCCGCTGCGATCCAAAATATTAAATATGCACCAAAAACCGTGACCATATTGGACAAGAGAATTATCTTTATAGTGATTATAGGCGGCATAGTTGCAGGCTCTATTGGCTTTTCACAGATTGAGATGAACAAGCCGGATGCCGGCATAATAATTGACGAGCAGGATGCCGAGCCTGCAGTTACAGGCGGCGAGTCAGAGGCATCCGGACTGCCCGAAACGGTGAACGTCGGCGTGCTGCTGCCTGCCACGGGAGACATTGCAAGCCACGGCGAGGACAATATCATCGCCACGCAGCTGGGGGCGGATGACTTTAACGCGTACCTGAGCGATAACGGCGAGCCGTGGCAGATGAACCTGATACACGAGGACACGCAGACAGACCCCATAGTCGCGCTAGAAAAGATCCAGTCCCTGAACTCAAAGGGAATAAAGTTCATTCTGGGCACAGAGACGAGCGCCGAGCTGCTCAATGTAAAGTCATACGCCGATTCCAACGACATGCTAATGATATCGCCGAGCTCCACGTCGCCAAAGCTCGCAATACCGGACAACATATTCCGGCTAATCCCTGATGACACAAAGCAGGGCAAGGTGCTAGCAGAACTGCTGACTGCCGACGGCATAAAGGTGGTCGTGCCGATATACAGGGGCGATGTGTGGGGCGACGGACTCTTCCAGTCCACGCAGGATTCCTACGTGCAGCTGGGCGGCGCCTTTGATGAGGGCATCCGGTACAATCCGGAGATTACGGTTTTCTCCACAGAGGCCTCGCTGCTGGCGGACTCTGTAGAGCGGTACATCGAGGAGTATTCTGCCGAAGAGGTGGCAGTACTGATGATCGGATTCAGCGAGGTGGTGCACTTTATGAACTCTGCAAACTCTTACGACGTTTTGCACAGCGTGCGCTGGTACGGCTCTGACGGATCTGCAAACGACGATGCCATAACTGAGGACCGCATATCCTCCGAGTTTGCAACCGACGTTACCTTTGTGGCAGCGCAGTTTTCCGCTGCAAAAAACGAAAAATACGAGCGCGTCCGTGACCACCTGATAGAGACGATAGGCTCCGCTCCCAACTCTTACGCATACTCTTCGTATGATTCGGTGTGGCTCTTGGGCCTCACAATGCTAGAAAAGCAGACCCTGGATCACCAAATAATCGCAGACGGGCTGTCAGAGACTGCAGAGTCGTATACTGGCGCCATCGGAAGCATAAAGTTCAACGATGCAGGCGACCTGGAAATTGCAGATTACGAGCTGTTTACCGTGTCTGACGGGGAGTGGATAGGGTACGGCCATTACGATTCCTCGTCTAACTCTATCACGCTATCTTGAGTCTGGTAATCGATAATCTAGAGAAAAAGTTCGGGGGCAACAAGGCGCTTGACGGCGCGAGTATAAGGATAATACCGGACAGGATAAACCTGCTGATGGGGGCAAACGGCTCGGGCAAGACCACGCTGATAAACTGCGTCACCGGGCTGATAACTGACTATACCGGACGCGTGATATTCTCAGACGTGGACATATCCGGAATGCCGCTTCACGGGGTGTTCCGGCACGGGATAATCAGGACCTTTCAGACGCCCCGGCTCTTTTCAAACCTGTCAGTCCTAGAAAACCTGCTGCTTGCCCACAAGAGCCCCGGCGAGTCCTTTGCACTTGCGCTGTGGCGCAGAAAATGGCAGAGACAAGAGTCCGAAACCGTCTCTAGGGCGACAAAGATAATGGAGCGCCTGGGCCTCTCGCACCTGAAAAACACCCTGGCGTACGACTGCAGCGGGGGGCAGATAAAGCTCCTCGAGCTGGGCAAGGCCCTGATGAGCGATGCTAGTCTGGTGATACTAGACGAGCCGATAGCCGGGATAAACCCGACTCTGGCACACAGCATCTTTTCGCAGATAACCTCGATATGCAAGGAGACGGGGACGGCGTTTCTGATAATAGAGCACAGGCTTGACATTGCATTACAGTACGCAGATCACGCATTCGTGCTAGACGGCGGGCGCATTATTGCCGATGATGCGCCAGACCGGATACTTTCCAACAAAAAGGTAATAGAGTCATACCTGCAATGAGCACCATCACCATCCAGTCACTGCACAGCGGATACGGCAAAAACCAGATACTGCACGGCGTCGACTTTGCGGCAGGCGACGAGCTCACAGTTATAGTGGGCTCTAACGGCTCTGGAAAAAGCACCATGCTAAAGTCGATATTCGGCCTGTGCGACATTACATCGGGCAGAATAATGCTCGAGGAGAGGGACATTACTGGCATGTCGACTCATCGGATTACAAAGACCGGCATATCCTACATGTCGCAGACAAACAACGTCTTTTATGATCTCAGCATCCGCGAGAACCTGGTGATTGCAAGCCTTCCTGATGAGCCCCCCCTTGAGGATCTCTTTGAGCTGTTTCCGGCGCTGAGGCCCAGCATGTCCAAAAAGGCGCGGGATCTCAGCGGGGGGCAGAGGCAGATGCTTGCAATCGCAATGACGCTGACAAAAAAGCCGAGGGTCATACTCTTTGACGAGCCGACTGCAAACCTGTCGCCAAAAAACGCCACACTGGTGCTGGAGAAGATAAAGGAGATCCAGCGCAAGCTTGGAAACTGCATCATACTAGTCGAGCAGAACGTCAAAAACGCGCTTGGCGCGTGCGATACGTGCTATCTCTTTTCCAGCGGGAACATAATATACCACGGCGAGCCGGCATCACTGCTAGCCGATGAGGAGCTTGCAAAAAAATACCTGGGTGTTTGAGATGATAATATTCTTTGACGGGCTGATATACGCATCCGTGCTTGCGGTGCTGTGCGTGGGCCTGACACTCACGTACAAGATAACCAAGGTCCCAAACTTTGCGCACGCATCATTTGCCGTCCTGGGCATGTACATGGCGCTGATAATAACCAACGTGACTGGCAACAGCCCGTACCTGGCCATGCCGCTTGCGTTTGCAGTCTCTGGCGCGACTGCGCTGTTTTTGTACTATGCGATAATCCGGGTGCTACAGGAGAAAAAGTCGTCGTTTCTCACGCTGATAATTGCCACGCTGTCCTTTGACATATTCATGATAGGCGTGCTCAACATACTGGCAGACTATATCTCAAACGAGTTCCACGTCACGTCCCGGGATTTCACGCTGCGCAGCTTTGACGGCATGATACTGGATCTTCCGATGATACTGTTCGTATCCATGGCGGTGATGGCCTGCCTGGTTCTGGGCCTGTACTATCTGCTGTACAGGACCAGGTTCGGAATACAGATGAGGGCGTCAATCGAAAACGAGTCGCTTGCGTCGGTCTTTGGAATAAACACAAAGAGGGTGTTTTGCGTGTCGTGGTTTCTAAGCGGCGGCCTTGGCGGAATAGCCGGCGTGCTCATGGCGCTGTGGTTCCAGGGGGATCCGAGCTTGTCAGGAATACTGCTTCCGAGCGTGTTTGCCGGAAGCATAGTCGGCGGCTTTACGAGCATTTACGGCGCAATCCTCGGCGGGCTGGTAATCGGCATCAGCGAGATAATAGGAACCAACATACTTGCGTCGACTCTGGGATACTGGATAACCCCGTACCGCCCGATGATACCGTTTTTGTTCATAATTCTGACGCTGATGCTCTCCCCCAAGGGGATATCCGATATAATATCGAGGGTGCGTGAAAGATGGCACTAGGATCCGAGATCATATTCCTGTCAGATTTGATAGCGATATTCTCCATATACCTGATAATCAACCTCAGCCTGAATCTGGAGTTCGGCTTTGCCGGCATACCCAACTTTGGCAAGGTCCTCACAGTCGGCGCCGGGGCGTTTGTCATGGGGATAATCCCGATTCACCTGTACGGCCTGATTCTGGACATTGGCCTGGATCCCATAGATGACAACCTGGACATGGTCTCGCAGATAAACGCGCACCTCGGGGTCGATCCGGCGCTGGGCTTTCTGGTCTTTGGCGTAACGGTCGCAATAGCGATGGTTGCCGGCGCACTACTTGGGCTGGTCGCATCGTATCCGGCAATACGGCTGCGCGGGGACTATCTGGCAATCACGCTGCTGGCTTTTGGCGAGATAATCAGGATTGTCGGGGTGAACTATCCTGATTTGGTGGGCGGGACGCTGGGCGTTACAGTACCTGACATGCTCTCGTTTGTGCCCAACGAGTTTAGGTTTCTGGCAATCAGCTTTGTGCTGCTGGGATTTGCAGGCGCCGTGTACCTGTTTGTATCAAAGTTTACGAGCGCGCCGGTGGGCCGGCTGATGCGCGCCATGCGTGATGACGAGATAGCCGTCGAGGCGCTGGGGCGCGATACCACCCGGATTAAGACAAAGGTGCTAATGCTGGGCGGGATGATAGGCGCCCTGGGCGGCCTGCTTTATGCGTCGTACGTAGAGAGCGTCGTGGCGTTCGGATACACTAGGCTGAACTGGACTTTTCTTCCATTCGTGATGGTAATAGTGGGCGGCATGGCAAACAACAAGGGGGTGCTGCTAGGAACGCTGATCTTTGTCGTGACAAGAAAGCTGGTCATATACTATAACGACTTTTTGGACGGATACGTGCCCTTTGACATAATCTGGCTTGACTATCTGCTGCTGGGCGGCGTGATGCTGCTGGTGCTGCTCTTTAGGCCGAGCGGCCTGATACCCGAAAGGCCAAAGCAGGCCTAGTGCGCGCAATCCGGGGCCGGTGATCTCTTGCACCCGACCGTATTTCTCACCGTGTGTAAGATGCCTTTTCTGTCATTTAGTGTGAATGATGTTTTGAATAATCTCTCCAAGAAAGGATTCCAATTTTTTGTTAAAGGAATAAAATTCATTCACGTCTATTTTCTCTAATAGATTCATCTCGTTCTCCCACACAAAAAGACCTTTCCCAGTATTGATATAATCCCTCTTGTTTTTCAGGTTTTCCCGGTATTTGGCATACATTTGTAGGGAAAAATTTAGTTTTTTAGTTGCGTTCACATTTATTTCATCAAGATCCACATCATATCTTTTGCATATCAGGTAAACATCTAGAAAATCCCTTGTTTTTATGCCTCTTCTAGTCAGAATTGCCCTGATTTTTTCACACAGTATTTCCTTGATATCATAAACCTCAAATTTGATCTCGTTATTGTATTGGTTTGATTTTGTAAAGAATTCCAATTCCTTCTTGTCTGATGCCAAACTCTTCAATGTCTTATTTTGTAAAGGATACAGCAAGCACTCTATAAAATTTATTTGTATTTTTATAGATATTTCCTCCCCCGTCACTTCAGAGTCATACAATATAAAAAAAGTTATCATCTTGTTACTTCCGCCAAGATTAACATATTTTAGATTATTTTTTTCATACTTGAAATAGAGCCCTCTTTTTGCCGCAATGCCTTCAAGAATTTTTCCGATCTTTTCAATGTGTTTGGAAATCTCTCGCCGAATATCTTTTCCTGACTTTTCTTTGAATATATCTTGATTTTTCCAAGTAAAATCCATATCTTCCGAAAACCTGTAATATCCGAGATATGCCTTTACTAGGCAGGTGCCGCCTTTAAACACTAGATTGCCTGAAAAAAAATCATCGTCTGACAAATCCGCAAGAATTTCATGGATTATGATGTCTTTTTCTAACCGGTCTGGCATATTGATTTTGAGCACGTTTGCTATGCCGTCTATCGTGGTTTTTCTCACTTGTACATCCTCTCCACTATCCTTCCCACCGACTTTGGGTATCTTGTCGAATAACGCCTGATCTTTACTTTTGAGATTCCCTCCGCCCACTCTGATACGTCCATCAGTATCTTTTCTGGCGGAACGCTGTTGTACTGCCAGACATAGATAAAATCAAGTATCGTCTTTTCTGCATCCGAATACCTGACAATCTTGCCCTTTATCCCGAAATCAAGCAGTTTGGGTGTTATCTTGAGAAACTTGAACTTGTAGCCAGCTATTCTCATCGGCGTTGGCCTGAAAACAAAATCATTGATCACGTACTCTGTGGTAAAGTGCTCGTGCGTCATGTTGTTGAGCTTTAATGCGCTGTATAGCGCAAAATACCAGTCTTTTACGCCCTTTAGCTCCATTCCCTTTCCCACCAACTCGCGGCGATCATATTCCCTTATCCCTGCTCTGGAGCCCTTTACATAGAATATTCCGCGAAATATCCTTACCAGATAGCCCCTCTCTACCAGATACTTTACCGCATACTTGTAGTCAAACTTGCCCTCCTTGCAGTATAGCCTGAGATCATCGCCGGTCAGAAACTCTTTGTTCTCGATGTGGGCCCTTTTCAATATTGCTGTGGTTTTCATTTATATCATAATTTCTTGTTTTTTCGTATATATTAATTTATAGCATATTTTCCTGTTTTTTCGGAGATATTAACATGTATCATAATCTCCTTTTCACATATGGGAAACCACACGCCTAATGCAGGACTCCGATGTGCGGCCATTATATAATCCACGCCGGGTTTCCTGTAGTCCGTGCAGGTGCGGCAGTTACGGCTTTGCAAGCTTGTCTGCCAGACGCCGCCGGCGCGCAAAAATCTAATCTTTAAAATGCAGGCATGCTATACACGAACCTGTTGCTAAGACTCGGAATACTAATCTCCGGCAGGGGGAGTAACATGGAGGCGATTCTCAGGGCGGTAAAACGCAAAAAAACCCCAATCAGGCCGGCAGTCGTCATATCTGACAATGCGCGCGCGGGGGGGCTGAAAATCGCAAAAAAAATGCAGATAGAGACAGAGACGGTTCCCGGCGCGGGGTTTTCTGGCAGCAGGAGCGAGTACGACCAAAAGGTTATCGCCGTCCTGAAAAGGCACGGCGTGACTAGGACAAACGGGCTGGTGTGCCTTGCCGGATTCATGAGAATTATCAGCCCAGAGTTTGTAAGGGAATACAAAAACAGGATCCTAAACATACATCCGGCGCTCCTGCCGGCATTTGGCGGCCTTGATGCGCAGGGCCAGGCCATAAGGCACGGCGTAAAGGTCTCCGGATGCACCGTGCACTTTGTGGATGACGGGGTGGATTCGGGCGCCATAATCATACAGTCGACGGTAAGGGTAAAAGACGGGGACACGCGGGACTCGCTCTCCAAAAGAATCCTCGCACAGGAGCACAGGATTTACCCAAAGGCAGTGGATCTTTATGCGAGGGGAAGGATCAAAATCTCCGGCAGAAAAGTCACAATCACCTAGTGCCGCACGCAGATTGTGCGATCCGCTCAAGGTGTAAATATGGCCGGCGCAAAGCTGTCCCATGAGCGATACGCGCCTCACGCTGATTGGAGTCGGACTGGTCTTTGCGGGGTTTCTGGTACTCGGGATATTCGGCTCTGCCTTTTTTGCCCTCTCTGCGGAGGCCCAAGAGTTTTCTGACTGCTACGAGTATTCCGAGGAGAGGGCGCCCGTGCCGGTATCGTGCGAGGCCGGACTGTACGGCAAGGCGGCATTTTTCTCCCTTGTCGTCGGCATTATCGCAACAGGCGTGTTCATGCTGGTCCTGGGTGCAAGGGGCGACTGGGATCAAAGGGTCAGGCCAGAGGAGATGACCGGACCCGGCTTTAAGGATGATTCCGCAAAACGGTGACTGGCAGGCCCAGTCACAGGGCGGATGGTCAAAAAAGGCAATGTTTAAGAGGAATTTTCACCAAATACACCCAACCCGAAATGGTGAAGATAATAACAAAATGAAGGACTATTGTTCTCACGTCCTGTGGAGGCCGGAATGGTAGATCTGTGGGTTGAGCTTGCGACGCTGGCAGTATTAATCGGTCTGTCCGGGTTTTTCAGCGGGCTCGAAGTCGCGCTGGTGGGCACCAGGAGCTCCAAGGTAAACCAGCTCCTCAAAAAAAAGACAAAGGGCGCCGTAGCACTGCACAAGCTAAAGTCCAACCCCGGCTGGATGATGTCGAGTGTGAACCTTGGCAACAATCTCGTAAACGTGGGATCGTCTGCGCTTGCCACCAGCATCGCAATCCGGCTCTTTGGCAACGACGGCCTGGGAATCGCCGTGGGAATCATGACGTTTCTTATACTGGTCTTCGGCGAGATTACCCCAAAGACGTACTGCAATGCAAACGCGACAAAAATCGCGCTGCGGTTTGCCCCGGTGCTGCTTGCGTTCAGCTATGCGTTCTGGCCGGTCGTAAAGATGTTTGAGATCATAACGAGGGGCATGGTGAGGCTCACGGGAAGCAGCTATCACGCCCCGCCCATCACAGAAGAGGAGATCAAGGGAATCGTGGAGCAGGGGCTGGCAGACAAGGCCATAGAAAAGGAGGAAAGGGAGCTGGTCCGCGGGGCGCTAGAGTTTGACGACACGGTGATAAGGACGGTAATGACGCCACGGACCAGGATGTTTACGCTCAACTCAAAGATGATGCTCTTTGAGGCGCTGCCGCTGATCAACCAGAGCGGCCACTCGAGAATCCCAATCTATGGCAAAAACAAGGACGACATTGTGGGATTCATCCACGTAAGGGACGTGCTCAAGGAGCTGGAGCGCGACAACAAGATGGTGGTGCTAGAACGGATTGCGCGGCAGCCGGTGTTTGCGTCGCAAGAAAAGATGGTCTCTGCACTGCTTTTAGAGATGAAGGGCCGCAAGGTCCACATGGCCATGGTAGTTGACGAGCACAAGGGAGTAGAGGGGCTGGTGACGCTGGAGGATCTGCTCGAGGAGATTGTAGGCGAGATAGAGGACGAGACTGACAAGGCAAGGCCGGCTGACATTCAAAGCATTGACCGGGACACCATAATCACCAACGGCGATGTTGAAATCGACAAGATCAACGAATACTTCAAGACCGACGTGCCGGAGGGCGACGACTATGCGACGCTAAACGGCCTGCTGCACGAAAAGCTCCAGGACATACCGCAGGAGGGCGACAGGGTGATAGTCGACTCGCTGAGAATAATCGTAGAAAAGGTGGGCAAAAACAGGCCGGATAAAATCAGGATAGAGCGGATCAAAGGCTAGGCAAAGTGCTCTTCGAGCTTTTGCTTTTTCTCGTCCATGTGAAACAGGCTTTCTGTGTGTGCAGATGCCTCCCCGCGCGGCCTCTCAAACAGCATGGCCTGCATCAGCATGTGGTTCTCTGGAATCACGATTCCGGTCTGATCGTCTGAATACATCATTTGTATAGTGTCGCCGGCAGACACAGTCATGTCTGCGTGAATGTGTATCATGTTGGTGTCCCCAAAGCCAAACCCCATGGAATCGGCAAACTCCCTGACGTCCCTCGTCCCCCTGGCAGTCCGCAGTGTGGCCACGCCGTACTCGTTTTTGAACAATGCCAGTATCTCCGAGGGCCTTGGCGCTACACCCTTGAACCTTATGTCGAGTATGTGCAGGTGCATCTGCCTGCTTGGGACCTTGATTGCGCGCAAAAACAGCGGCGTCTCCTCGCCCATGTACGACTTTACATCGTCGCCGTGGTGCGGATCCGGCGTCATCTCGACTGTATCCTTGAGCTCGCCGGACTGTCCAATGTCTGCCCACCTGCGCACCAGTGTCACATCAAACCTTTCCAGCCTGTCGCCGAATCGTTCCCGCAGCGGCTGCAGAATCCTCCCCATTCCAGTCACGTTGCAGCTTCCCTGCATGACATGTGTCCTGCCGATGGCCTCGTCATAGTTTGCCCTAGAGTTGAACAGCAAATCCGACACTGCACAGTCCCCGTATACGGTCTCGCCGCCCTGGTATATTGCGGCCTTTTTTCTTGGCACATACAGCTCTGTCTTGTTTTTGTATCCCTGCCCCGCAGGCGATGCGTCAATTACCAGATCGCTTTGATCCACTGCGGACTCGATGGTGCCTGCAATGCGGCACCCGTCAAACTCGCCGAGTCTTTTTTCCGGGACATAGACGTCATAGCCCTCGGAGACTGCGGCGCCGACGCCCCCGCCGGGGGTGTGCTTTCCGACGCCGATGACGCTGATCTGCGGATCATCGCAGATAAAGGACGCAATCCTGCTGCCGATGGAGCCAAACCCGTTGACAAAGACCTTTTTCATGCTATTGGGAACTGCACGCCCACTTAATAAATTACAAAGGGCTAAATGTCACAAAAAAACCGCCCAACCATGGATATCCACGGGCCGTCAATCGGAATCGGTGCGGCTGCGGCCTCTGCCGTAATAGTGCTTGCGTTTTTTGCATTCTCCGGACAGCCAGAGACGGAACTACAGTTTGCCAATGATCCCCCAAAGGCAGATGCTGTGACGCTGTCGGTGCTGACCGGCAACGGATCACCCGTCCTGGGCAGTCCGGACGCACCCGTAACGCTAGTCGAGTTTGGCGATTACCAGTGCTTTTTTTGCAACAAGTTTTTCCACGGGACAGAAAAGGAGCTATTGGCAGACTATGTCTCGACGGGCAAAGTCAAGCTAATCTTTAAGGACAATGTGATAATAGGCCCCGACTCGGAGGCTGCCGCGCGCGGGGCGCACTGTGCAGAAGATCAGGGGTTTTTCTGGGAGTATCACGACGTCCTGTACGAGAACTGGGACGGCGAGAACAACGGATGGGCGTCGATGGAGAATCTGGCCTCGTTTGCAGGCGAGATCGGCCTTGATGAGGAGCAGTGGGGAATGTGCATGTCCAGAGGCGATCACGGGCAGCTCGTGGCGGCAAGCAGGGGCGATGCGGAGGCCCTGGGGCTGGACGGCACGCCGATCTTTTTTGTGATAGGCCCGGATAATGCGGTGACCAAGATAGGCGGCGCGCAGCCATACGAGGTATTTCAGAGGATATTCGAGTCCGAGCTTGCAAAATAGGCGCGCAATCCCCACCAATTACAGGCACAAACCGGGTTAATCCGCGGTGAAATCGCACCATACTGGCACAATATCGCCGTTTGCGGTGTTTTTTTAGACGTGATATGCTTTTATTTAGACGGCCTGCGGCTAGCTTGTATGGCTGCGGGAATCGACGACATTTCGGTATACATTCCAAAACTGTACCTGGACGCAAACGACTATGCAAAGCTTCGCGGGGTGGACGCCACAAAGCTCCAAAAGGGTCTGGGCGTGTACCAGATGGCAATAGTGGACAGCAACCAGGATCCCGCGTGCTTTGCGGCAAATGCCTGCCTGAAGATAATGCAGAAAAACAAGCTCTCGCCGGAGGATATCGGCAGGCTGTACGTCTCGACAGAGTCCTCCTTTGATGAGTCAAAGGCGATGAACTCGTACGTGGTCGGAATGCTGGAACAGGTGTACGGCCAGGGCGCCTTTGAGCACTGCGGCGGCGTGGAGACAAAGTTCGCATGCGTGAGCGGCTCGTATGCGCTGTACGACAATACGAACTGGATTCGCGCAGGCGAGGCAGAGGGCAAGCACGCACTTGTGGTGGTATCTGACATTGCAAAATACGACATGGGATCATCCGGCGAGATGACGCAGGGTGCCGGTGCGGTGGCGATGCTGCTCAACGACGAGCCGCGGCTGCTCTCATTTGATCCCAGGGCGACTGCGACATCCATCAAGGACGAGTATGACTTTTACCGCCCGTTTGGAAAAGAGACGCCAATAGTCCACGGACAGTACTCCAACCTGCTGTATCTCATCCAGGTAAGAAAGGCACTAGAGGCCTACAAGAAAAAGGCAATATCCTCCGGACTGATCGAGGTGGGGGCAGACGACTCGATTCTGGACTATATCGACTATCTGAACATGCACCTGCCGTACTCTAACATGGGCAAAAAGGCGCTGGCGTACCTGGTGAGGCACGAATGGAGGGGACTCTCGAGGTGGAAGGGCATAATCGACAAGGTCGGAATGACAGAACCCACACCAAAGGATCCGCGCGGCACGATAGAGTCCGTGCTGGGGGACAGGGAGTTTATGGAAAGGGATCACGAGTTCCAAAAGCGGTTTACAAAGACAGACGAGTTCCAAGAGATTTACGAGTCAAAGCTGGCAAGCTCCCTTGTGGCATCGTCGGTGGTTGGAAACCTGTACACGGCGTCGCTGTACCTGGGGTTCCGGAGCACGCTTGAGTTTGAGTTCCAAAAGGGAATAGACCTGGAGGGAAAGCGCTTTGGCTTTGGCTCGTACGGCTCGGGCAGCTCAGCCATGGTCTTTTCGGGACTGATCCGGCCAGGGTACCGCCAGATGGTAAAAGACATGAACCTGGAGGCCGAGATTGGCCCCAGAAAAAGGCTGTCACTAGACCAGTACGAGCAGATTCACGCAAACAAGCTCTCAATAGCGGATTCCATACTTGGCACGAAAAAAGAGTTCCTGCTGGTGGATGTTGACACCAGAACAGAGTCCAGGGGACAGCGCAGGTACGTATTCAACGAGTAGGATGGAACACCCTGATCCGGCAAAGCAGGCGCTGTATGACGCAATCTGTATGGTTGGCGAAAAAAACATCCAAAGGGGCATACTGGCAGGACAGAGCCGCCGCGTAATTTGCGAGATAATATCCTGTGCCACAAAAGAGCCCCCCGTCCGGACTGCTGCGCTTTTGACGTCACTATTGCACTATCTGCTTGCCATTACGCTGGTGCCCAGCCAGAGAAAGGTGTGCGCGCAGGGCACGCAGGTTGACATTGTGATTCCCGGCCTTGCGGCGCTAAAAAAAGACCCGCGCAACGCCATTCTGATCTGCATTCCCGATCTGCACGACTCGGACATAGGGCAGCAAATTGAATCGATGCGGGCGCTCCAGCCGCACCGGCAGAACATCTGGTACGTGACAGAGAGGAGCCTGGATGAAAAGACATACTCGCTGGGCGACGGGACATTTCCGGGCATTCTGGATGACATACTGGGGTCTGCTGCCTCGGCCGGCTCCAAATTCAGGTTTTTGGCGTGAGAATATTTACCGCAGGCAATTCCTGAGGCAATTTGAATGTGTATGCGGGGACTAGCCCAGTATTGCCGGCAGGATTTCTTTCTTGATCACGCCGGCGGTGCGGTCTGCATCGGGCCGCTCCATCCTCGGAACGGAGCCTAGCACGCAAAGCCCGGTAAGGCCCTCAATGTCGCGCTTTAGCCCGCCTGTCGCGTACCCGCGCGAGTCAATCTCGTTAATGATGACGCCTGCCACCTGCAGTCCGTAACTCTGGCACATTTTATGCGTCATTACTGTATGGCTTATGGTTCCAATGCTGTTCTTGATGACGATTACTGCCCTTGCATCCATGTCGCAGATCAGGTCGGCCACAAAATAGTCCTTTAATATCGGCGTCATTATGCCGCCCATTCCCTCCACTAGCATCATATCGTGGGATTTGCTCAGCCTGCCGAACTCATCTAGCACCAGCTTTAGATCCACCTGTACGCCAAGCATCCTGGATGCGGTGTAAGGCGATGCAGGAATGGAAAAAAACTGCGGCGTGATTGACGATTCCGGGTCTGTGACGCGCGCGGCCTTTGCCAGAATCCCCGCATCTGACTCGTGTCCGGAATCGATCTGTGCTGCGGCAAATGGCTTCATCACCCCGACGTCGATTCCCGAATCCGACATGGCCCTTGCAAGCCCGGCAGAGATTACGGTCTTGCCCACGTCGGTATCGGTTCCTGTGACAAACAGCGTCATACAGGACACGTGCGGATGCCTGCCAGTTTAATGGTTTTGCCCGCAGCAATGCACGTTTTTTTCCCGGACGCGCGCGGCTGCGGCACGCCTGCCGGCAGAAAGGCAGGCGCCGGGATGTCAAAACGGAACTGACAGACGATGATTTTATATGGAAAATATATAAAACAGCGGATTCAATTATCACACATGATTCCAAGGGAAAAACTCTTTTGGACCGAGAAAGACTCCAAAGAAGCAGAGGCCTTTTTGAAGGGTGTCAGAGACGGCACAATCAAAACGGTTGATTTTATGACTTTAAAAAGAACATAGCGGACAATGCAGTCATTCAGCATACGACCGGATCTTTTTCAGGGCCGTCCGGACTGCGGCCATCTCGTCTTCGGTGATGCGGGATGCGTCGACCAGCCTTTGATAGTACTCGTGCCGGGAGTCCCTGGCCTTGAGCATGTCGGCATTGTACGACTCTAGGGCGGCAACAAACACGGGAATGTCTTTTTCCAGCGTCCCGAGGCCTGATGCGTCGCCAAGGCACCGCCGCATGCGGGACAGCAGGCCTGCGACCTCTGGGTGCTTTTTGCGCGCCTCTTGTAGCACGATCTGCGAAAACATTGCGGCTGATTCCAGCTCCGGGGACGCGCCGACGGTCCTTAGCCTCCTGGTATAGTGCTCAAGGGCCCGCATGACTATCTCGTATCCGCCCTCTTCTTTTAAAAATATGGGGCCAAGCCAGACTGCCAATCCCTATTTGTGCCAATCGCACCTTATGTGCTTTTTCAAACGCCTGCCATGGGGGGCCTGAAACCGTCAATGTGCCGGCATAAAAAAAATCAGAGGCGGCGCCTATTTCCTCTTTTTGTCTTTGGCCTTTTCTGCCTTTATCTTGGCCAGTTCCAACTCTAAATTCGTATGCTTGAATCTTTTCATTTTTACCTGCCAACTGTACGCCAAATTACTATAAAAATTAGTCTGCTGAATGCTTCGTGCCGGACGGGCGCGCATCCTCCGTCCCTCGTGTTCCACGGTCATAGAACACCTCCTTGTAGGGGGCCAGTGGCAGCTTTGTAGTCTCGTTGTTTTGGAGCCATTCCAGCGTCTTTACGAACGACTCGGCAAGCTCGGTGGTGGTAAGGACCGGGATTCCCAGCTCGAGGGCCTTTCTTCTTATCTGGTACTCGTCGTACAGCATGCCCACGTATTTTTCCAGAGTCGACGTGCTCGGAATGTTGATGATAAAGTCGATTTTTCTGCCATGCAGAAGATCCGATATGTTCGGCTTTCGCTCCGGCTCGCTTATCTTGTGCACTATCTTTATGTCCGGTATCTTTTCCTGGAAAAACTCTGCAGTGTGCTCGGTGGCCAGGATTTCGAATCCCAGGCTTTTCAGGTGCGCCACGGTGGAGAGCAGCTTTTCCTTGTTTTTCGTGCCGCCTATCGTGATTAGGGCGGTGCCGGACTTTGGCAGGTTGTACCCCACGGAGGTGAGTCCCTTGGATAGCGCGTCATAAAAGCTGGTGCCAAAGCAGGCGGCCTCGCCGGTGGACTGCATCTCCACTCCGAGCACAATGTCGGCCCCGTCTAGCTGCATGAATGAGAACTGCGGCACCTTTATCCCATAGTTGTTGGTCTTTTTCCACCGGTCGTTGGGAATATCCGGCAGGCCCTTGCCCAAAATCGCTCCTGCCGCAAGATGAATGAGGTTCAGCCTTACGAGCTTTGAGACAAACGGCATGGATCGCGACGCGCGTATGTTTAGCTCTATCACGTATACGTGCCCCTCGTGCACCAGAAACTGCAGGTTAAACGGGCCGCGTATGTCAAAGCGCAGCGCAATCTTGTTGGTATAGTCAGTTATGGTCTCGATTACCTTGTTGCTTAGCCTCCACGGCGGAATGCACATCATTGCATCACCCGAGTGGACGCCGGCGCTGTCGATGTGCTCGACGATTGCACCGATGACTATGTTTTTGCCGTCGCAGACGCCGTCGACGTCCACCTCTAGCGAGTCTAGCATGAACTTTGATATGACGACGGGGTGATCCGGCGAGACGTCAGTTGCCTCCTTGACGTACGTCTTGAGCTCCCCCTGCGACCATACGGTCTTCATCGCCGCGCCGCTCAGGACGTACGATGGCCTCACGATTACCGGATAGCCCACCTGCTGGGCAAAGCTCTTGGCCTCGCCCAAACTTGTGAACTCTTGCCACAGCGGCTGCTTTATGTGCAGCGTGTCTAGCACGCTGCTGAACTTTGAGCGGTTCTCCGCCGAATCGACGTTTTTTGCGCTGGTTCCAAGTATGCTTATGCCGCACTCTGCAAGCTTTGGCGTAAGGTTGTTTGCCGTCTGGCCGCCCACGCACGTTATCACCCCCCTTGGATCCTCAAACTCTACAATGTCCAGAATCCTCTCGTCGGTAATCTCCTCAAAGTACAGCCTGTCGCAAATGTCGTAATCAGTCGAGACAGTCTCGGGGTTGCAGTTTACTATGGAGACGTTTTTTTCGCCGTGCTCTTTGAGGCCGCCTACCATGTTGACTGTCCCCCAGTCGAACTCTACGCTGCTGCCAATCCTGTACGGGCCGGCACCTAGCACCATTATCCCCTTTTTGTCCTGCTCGACTTTGATGTCGTTGGCGCATCCCCCGTAGGTAAGGTAGAGATAGTTCGTCTTTGCGGGCCATTCTGCTGCCAGCGTGTCTATTTGCTTGACGCACGGCACTATGCGGTGCTCCTTGCGCATCTTGCGTATCTCCTCGGGCGTGGAGCTGACGGCGTGCGCAATCTGCCTGTCAGAAAATCCGGACGCCTTGGCCCGGCGCAGCATTCCTGCATCCAGCCCGCCTTTGATCTGCTCCTCGACGCAGACAATGTTTTTTATCTTTTCTATAAACCACGGATCGATGGAGGAGAGCGCGTATATCTTTTGGACTGAAATCCCCTTCTTTAGCGCTGCTGCGACATGGTACAGTATGAGATCATCGGGATTGCCAAGGTGGTTTTCTATCTGTTCCTCGTCGTACGTGCTGCCGTCGGTCCTGTTCAGGACTAGGCCGTCGCGCCCGATATCGAGCATGCGAATCGCCTTTTGAAGCGACTCCTCAAACGTCCTGCCCACTGCCATTACCTCGCCTACTGACTTCATGGTGACACCTATCCTTCGGTTTACCTGCTCGAACTTTGAGAAATCCCAGCGCGGATGCTTGCAGACTATATAGTCAAGCGACGGCTCAAAGCACGCCGTAGTCGACTTTGTAATGTGGTTTGAGAGCTCCGGCAGCGAGTAGCCCAGCCCGATCTTTGCTGCCATGTACGCTATCGGATACCCCGTGGCCTTGCTGGCAAGCGCAGAGGAGCGCGAAAGGCGCGGGTTTATCTCTATTGCGACATACCTGTCCGAGCCGGGATCAAGGGCGTACTGTATGTTGCACTCGCCGATTATGCCCACGTGCCTTGTGGCACGCAGCGCAGCGGAGCGCATCATGTGGTATTCGCGGTTGTTGATGGTCTGCGAGGGGGCCACCACAATGTTGTCGCCCGTATGCACCCTCATCGAAAGCACGTTTTCCATGTTGCATACGATGACGCTGTTTGCAGAGCAGTCCTGCATCACCTCGTACTCTATCTGCTTCCAGTGGCCGATATACTCCTCGATGAGGACCTGCCCGACAAGGCTCGCATTGATGCCGCGCTCTACTATCTCGTGTAGCTCAATCTCGTTGTATGCCACGCCGCCGCCCTTTCCGCCCAGCGTGTATGCGACTCGCACGATGACGGGGTATCCCAGGCCTTTTGCGGCCTTTTTTGCGTCATCAAAGCTGGTGACGGTGCTGCTCTTGAGGACCGGCATTCCGCATTCCTTCATCGAGTCCTTGAAGAGCTGCCTGTTTTCGGTCCTTTTGATTCCGGACACCTGCGTTCCCAGGACCTTGATTCCGTATTTTTTGAGGATTCCCGACTCGTCTAGGGCCACGCCGCAGTTGAGCGCAGTCTGGCCGCCAAAGGCAAGCATCAGGCCGTCGGGCCGCTCGGACTCTATTATGGATCCCGCATACTGCCTGTCGACTGGAAGCAAATACACCTTGTCCACAAACCTGGTGTCCGTCTGAATCGTGGCGATGTTTGGGTTTATCAGCACACTTTGCAGTCCGTCCTCGCGAATTGCCTTGAGGCACTGGCTACCGGAGTAGTCAAATTTGCGGTCGTTTTAGCGACTTTCGCCGGCTTCTCCGATTTTTATTGCCCCGCTGCCTAGAACGAGAATCTTTTTCAGCGTCTCATTTTTTGGCAGGGTTTCCCTCCTCCATCATGGCTTGCAGTTGTTTGAAAACGAATTTGCAATCGTAAGGTCCCGGGGACGCCTCGGGATGGAACTGGACGGCGATGCAGTTTTGGGTCCTGTGCCTTATTCCCTCCACTGTGTGATCGTCGGTGTTTGTAAACCACAGGTCAAACTCGGAGCCGTCAAGTGACTGCGGGCTGATGCCGTATCCGTGGTTCTGGCTGGTCACATATACCTGGCCGTCCCCCAGGTTGAGGCACGACTTGTTCTGTCCGCGGTGTCCGTACTTTAGCTTGTACGTCTCCGCACCTCCTGCCAGTCCTATTATCTGCGCGCCAAGACAGATTCCGAGCGTGGGTATGTTTTTTTGAATCAGCGACTTTGCAGTCCTTATGGTGTCGGGGCATTTTTGCGGGTCTCCGGGGCCGTTGCTGATTATCACGCCGCTCGGGTTGTGGCATAGTATGTCCTCAATCGGCGCGTTCCACGGCACCTTGACTGCCCTGTATCCCATCTCGCAGACGTTTCGCAGTATTGCGTTTTTTGCACCCGTGTCTATCACCACCACGGCATCTGCGCTGCTGCCAAACGACTGTGTCTTTTTTGTGGACACTGCATCCATAAACTCCTCTGAATCGTATTTTTTTGCGCGCCTGAGATCACCGGCTATTCCGTCTGGGGATATCTGGCCGTCTGATACTGCCAGGGCGGCCATCCTCACGCCGCCGTCCCGGAGTTTTTTTGTCAGCTGCCTCGTGTCGATGCCCGATATTCCGGGAATTTTCTCGTTGTACATCCATTCGTCTAGCGTCATTGCAAGATTCCAGTGGCTTGCAGTGGTGGAGAGCTCGTGGACTACCAGGCCGCGGATCTGGATTTTGTCTGACTCAAAGTATCTTGATATGCCGTCCCCGTCCTTCTGGCTGCCGTCTGGCACGCCATAGTTTCCGACAAGCGGGTACGTAATGGTCAGGATTTGACCGCGATATGACGGATCGGTGAGGGTCTCTGTATATCCGACCATCCCCGTGTTAAAGACGATCTCACCATAAACGGTGGCCGGATGGCCAAATCCGCTCCCCTCCAAAACCGTCCCGTCATCGAAGATCAGTTTGGCGTTTTTGCCTGCGTGTTGTGATTTTTTAGTGGAAATTGTGACCCTCGTCAAGTGGTTAGAGTTGCGAATTTATGTTTTTTGGATAATTGAAAGTTGTGCCTAATTTCATTTAAACGGGAGATCCGGCCTTTTCGGCTAGCACATGTTTGGATCACGAGCGTGCGTGCCCCCTAATGTATAGTCAAGGAAGGGGCGGATGCTGGAAAATATGCCGTCTGGCACACAGGAAAGGCGTTTTCTGGCAAGGGCATATGCAGGAGCCTGCCGATGGCAGCCTTTCTATTGCCGCCCGGATGGGGGATTCGAGATTGCGCATTCCATGCCGGCCCCTCCAAAGAATGCCGCCTTTGCCGCAGCGTCCTATGTGACGGTAATTGACACGGGCGGTGATCTGATCAAAGTCGTGCCCATGACGGCACAGAACGCCGACGAGATGCCGTGTCTTGTCCTGGCCAATGAGGGGCACACCTGTGTCGATCTGGTGTGAAATACGGTCGCCATTACTGCCACCGATGCGGACGGCAACACGGCTATTATAACCGACACCATCGTCTTTGGCGAGTGCACATCGCCAGACGGCGATGACGGCACGCAGTGGGGGACAAAGCCGACGTTTGCCAAGTCGTACACGACTGGCCAAAAAACAGTGGACTGCGGCTATTCCATGGACAATGTCTGCCGCGACGTAACTGACTATCACGTCGATTACAAACGGCAATACCATGGACTGACTCGCTTTGCGACTTTGCGCCAAGGCGTACGCGCAAAACGGCCTGCGCCCGTTTAACATCGGCTTTGGCACGCCCGGAATAGGCTCGCCCCTAAACCTGGCAGAGGCGCAGATTAACGTAAACCTGATACGCAACTAACCTGGACTCCACGTACAGGATGGACTGGAATATTCAAGCGAAAACAGCGTGATAGTCCAGGACGCCGCATTTGTGGTATCGCGCGTACGGTGCCTGCCCGCAGACAAAGACGAGCTGTGCGTGCGGCTGAACATAGATGGCGTACCGTTCTGCGAGACGCTGTACGACGAGCCGTTTGCAATAAACGCGCCGGACTCAAAGAGGCGCGGCACCACCCGCTATATGAACGAGGGACCGCCGGTATGGCGACTCGCTAAACGTGCCCGTGGTAATTGATCGCAATTGCGGAAACCCCCGTGTCCGGACGCGCAGGCTATAGCGCCTTGAACTCGTCGCTCCACTTTGAGTATGCGCGCAGCATCTCGTTTGAAACGCTTGGCCTTCTCCGGGTTATTATCTCCCTAAAGTCCGAGACCGTAATGTCTCGCGGCTTTGTGGCCACCTCGCCTTTGATTGGCTCGTGATACCCGCTAGAGTCGAACAGTTCGTGGACCACCTTTAGCTGTGCGGACTGGCAGACGTCCTTGATGTCGCTTGCACTGTATCCCTCGAAGAGCTTTGCCAGCATCTGCACCCTGAGCTTTGCGTCCTTTTTGAGCGGCTTTGTGTACAGTTCAAACAGGCTCTCCCTTGCCTTTATCGTGGGCAGGTTTACATAGATTCTTTTCTGGAACCTTCTCAAAAACGGCCAGTCCAGGCTCCACGGCTTGTTAGTCGCCCCGATTACATACATCATTATGTTTTTGCCCTTTCCGTTCACCCCGTCCATCTCGGTCAAAAACTGGTTCTTTACCCTGATCTCGCCGCCCACCTCGCTGTTCCTTGATCCCAAAAGCGAGTCCACCTCGTCGACGAACAGTATGACCGGCTTGTCCTCCTTTTCTGCGTTGCTGCGGGCCATTTTGAAAAGATTCGAGACGTTTTTTTCTGCCTCGCCGAGCCACTTGCTCATCATCGATGCGGCATCAACATTGATAAAATAACCGTCAATCTCGCTTGCAGTCGCGGCGGCCAGAATCGTCTTTCCGCATCCGGGGGGGCCGTACAGCAGCATTCCGCGGGGCCAGCCCAGCGGAAACAGGTCGGGTCTCTGCGACGGATATACGATTGACTCGCGCAGCGCGTTTTTCGCATCATCCAGCCCGATTACCTCTGTCCAGCTGATGTTTGGCTTTTCCTTCATTATCATGTCCTCAAAGTCGTTTTTTGCCTGCTGGCCCTCCAGGCTGGCCTTTCTCTCCGAGGGAGACGCGCTAGGATCCACTGCCGGCTCGACTGAGCTTGACTCGCGCAGTATCTTTATCCTCTTTTGGTATGATGCGGCTCGCTCCTTGTAGATGGGGTTGAGCTTGCTGTGCGGATAAAGCCGCAACAGCTTCATCAGCGAGTCGATGGCCTTTTGATAGTTTGTTATGGCCATGCCGCGCGCGCCCTGCGAATCGCACTTTATGGCCTCAGATGCGTGCCTGCTTGCGCTGTTTTCCAACTCTTGTGGGGCTAAACTCATCATAAATTACCTGTCAGGCATTAACTGTTGATCTTGGTTGGTATTCATGGGTGTAAACTGCTATCGAAGAATTGGTTAAATTATTTCCACCACTTTCCGGCCCTACGGGGCGGCGGGAGGTTCGGGGGACGGCCTTGCCATCAGGTTCTCAGAGACCCTGGCATGAATCTCTTTTATGCCCCGTACGCCGCAGTCCGCAGACAGCACAATCTCGCTGATTTTGTCGTCTATTCTGTCTAGCGAGTCAATAGAGGCGTGAATCGTCGATACGAACTCGCTTAACAGCGAATAAACCGCCTTTTTGTCCTCGTATTTGCACAAGAGAAAGCTCGTTATCTGGAGGATTTTGTCGAAATCCCGCAGCTCCTCTGCGCTAAGCCTTGATACCTGCTCTTCTTTGGACCTTGTAATCCTCGCGAGATGCCTTTTGACCATCTCTGACGTGTTTTTGACTGCGTCCCCCTGATTCCTGCCTTTTATGATGCCCAACTGGCATTAACCTGTACGAGGGCTTTGATTAGCACGGGGATTGCTTAATTTAGAGCATGCGATCAAAATTGCTTTAGTACGATACGGCAGACTGCGGTTTTGCACGTTAACTGTGCCCTGCCGCCCCTACAGGTACAACTGGCACTTTTTTTGAGCAGTTTGGTAAAGGGATTTTACACCCGCTCTTACCTAACAACTAGAAAAGAATGCCACGTGGTCGACGAAAAGGCGCTGGCAGTCAGCCTGGAGGAGTTCGGACTTGGCAGGTACGAGTCGCAGGCATACGTTTCGCTCCTGTCCAGGGGCACAATGTCGGCAAGCGAGCTTGCATACTATTCGGGCCTGCCGAGAACCAAAATCTATCCCACCCTGCTCAAACTAAAGGACAAAAAGCTTGCAATCATTTCCAGAAAAAAAACCATAACGTATACTGCAATCGCCCCCGAAGACGCATTTGATGGCGTCATACGGGATCAGGTGGGCAGGGTAAACGCCATGAACGCGCTAGTCTCTGGCCTAAAGAGGATAAGCGATGCCGGCAGGAAATCGCGCGGCACTGAGGAAAAGAGGTATTTTCACCTGGCCGCAAGCAGCATCCAGGATCAGCTTGGCGCCATGATCGAGGGGGCGAAATACTCGATTCACATAACGGTGGATCAGTGGGGGCTGGGGCTTCTTGCTGGGTGCAAGGAGCAGCTTCTTGCGACGCTGCGCAGAAACCTCGAAGTTGGGGTGATAATTCCGGCATCGCAGCTGGGATCAGAGTCATTCCGGATGCTGCCTGGCGGAATAAAGATCAGGGCGTCGGAGACTGTCCGGAACTGCTTTATCTTTGACGGGGCAGACCTGCTGGTAGTCGACGGCTCTAGCGGCAACGGTGAGATATTCCCGTCTGCCGGCATTCTGGGCTCAAACGAGTCGGGAATGTTTGCACACGCATGGAAGCACGCCGTAAAAACATACGGCCTGTCTGACATGAACAAGTCAGAGGCGCAAGAGATCTACCGGATGATACGCATAATCGATGAAAACGCGCTGGGCCACATGCTTGACTCTGAGATGATATCAAAAAACCGGTTCGACCTGCTGAGAATCCTTGACAAAAACGGCATAAGCCTCGTGGACAGATCCGTCGGCGAGGTAATCGAGATGGTGGATTCCGCGCTGCAAATAACGTGCTCCGGGCATGCCATCCTGGATGCCAAGGCAAAAAACATCTCTGTCGAATCAAGGATAAACAACGGCCACTCGCTTCCGTGGGTGGCGCTCCTTGACGGATACCTGAAAAAGTCGGGATACAAGACAAAGATGACATACCAGAACCAGGTGCAAAAAGGCGAAAGGGTGCACCTAAAGTTCGGTGCAAAAAACTAAAAGCACGAGGCGGCACGGGCATGTCATGATAGACGAAAGACTCGAACAGCTCGGAATCGTGATTCCGGATCCGCCAGCACCGGCAGGCTCGTACGTGCCGGTAAGCGTACTGGACGGCACGGCGTTTGTCTCCGGCCAGATCCCCGTAGTTGACGGCAGGATTGCATACGGCGGAAAGACAAACGATGGGAACATTGACGATGCCAGAGCATCAGCAAGGATATGCGCAGTCAACATCCTGGCACAGCTCAAAAGGGAGCTGGGAACGCTCGACAGGATTGCCAAATTTGTCAGGATTTCCGGGTTTGTAAACGCATCCCCAGAGTTTACGCGGCATCCGGAGGTGATCAACGCCGCCTCTGACATGCTTTTTGAGATATTCGGGGAGCGCGGCAGGCACTCGAGGATTGCAGTAGGCGTCTCAAGCCTGCCGCTGGACTCGATGACAGAGATTGACGCGACAGTAGAGTTTGACTAGATCAGGGCCCCGCCTCCCGGACCGGGATTCGTCTGCCAACTCCCCCGGCACGGGTCGGGATTTGGCGTGGACCACTAAACGAGGGTGGCCAGATGCGGCGCGCTTTTTGGGCGGTACTAGGCAGAGCCCAAGGCCTGACTGCTGTTTTTACACAAACTGCCTGTCAGTCGTTTCTGGTCCCGCTGCGACACGTGCGCAGGTTTTGCGTCATTGGCAGCTTGCAGGCCACGTGCCGCCGATTTGGATGTTTTCTTAAATATTCGCGCACAAAAGACGTACCGTTGACACAGACATGCAAGGGGGTGTGCGTGCGGTTCCGGGCCGAGTCTTTTGCAGGCCATCTCCGGTACAAAATAGGGCAGAAATGGTGCTCGCTGTGTGCCATGTTCTTTAGCACAAAAGAGATAATGTGCCCGTGCTGCAAGACCAGGCTCAGATCCGGGCCGCGAGGCAGGGCGTCCGGGCGCACGGCGGACTGAACCTCACGGCTGAAAATCGCCGATTATCTTCCACAAGCTGATCCCCCCGATGACCACCCCTGCAATGCCCACGGCTATTGCCAAAAGAAAAAACCTGTCGCCTTTCATACCCCTGATCCAAGTATTGACAGCACCCCGAGCACCGCTTCTTCCAGACGTACTGTCTCGGTCTTTTGATCGGGAAAAAAGTTCAAAACCCGCGCGTTTTGTACCTGCTTGATCGTACCGCCGAGAATCTCGTGTATCCCCATGTCCGTGGAGCCAAACACCACTAGTACGGGCCCCGCATATCCTGCGTACTCGCGCACCGCCTGGAGTCCTGCGGCCTTGCCCTTTCTGGATGTGAGAATCATCTTTCCCTCCCAGCTTGTGACCAGACCGGACAGCGCCCTCTGGCGGACTTGGTATCCCCAGTATTGTGCCGCATCCTGCCTTGAGACCTCCTTGATTGAAAGCTCGGGAAATCCCGACTTGAACTGTATGGTTGCCCTCTTTCCGAGCTCCCTTGATCCGTGGTATGCAATCAGCTGGTTTATTCCCACATCTACGAATCTTCTGCCCTTGTATGACATTATGATTCCCTCCCTGATGTCGCCGCCGGAGATCTTTTTGGGGTTTGTGGGAGTCACGTGGCTGGGAATCTTTAGCGGGCTGAGCACCCCGGCGTATTTTAGCTCGTTTACCCTGGCAAAAAGCCTCTTTCGCAAAAAAGGCGGCGTCTCTAGGTATTTTAAAATCGTGACAAGCAGGTTTTTGTCCTGTTCGGATCCCCCGTTGTCGTATATGTATATGTGGTCTATCCCAAAGATTGCACACGACCTGGCGATGCTTGAAATCTTTCTGGACTTGTCCAGCCTGGTGGATTCGTCGACCAGACACGAGTCGGGAATTGCCACGGAGATCAACAGATGCTGGTCTGGATGGTAGTTATAAAAACCGCTCTGTCACAAACTGCTAATCGGTTAGCTTCAAGAGGGATATTTGGATCCGCAGGCACCGAACCTAACCGGTTACACAAACTACCTGATTTATCCCGGCGCAGGTTTTAACCCATGCATACCGGCAGTTCCAGCTAGAACTTGCACACACCGCCGTATCTGCGCCCAACGGCCATGGTACAAAAATGCGGCGGATCATTTCCTGTAAATCCGTAAAATTCCGTGGGAGCGAGACGGCATGGGTGCAGATCGGGTCATATGGGATCGTGGGAGCTTGAGGGGAAAGTTCGGCCGGAATCCATATGCCGGCGGATCAAGATACTGCCGCATGTACGACCTGATCGATCACCCGTCTTGGTCGTATACTTTTATAAGCAATCGGGGTGGGACGGTATATGCAAAAGAGCATGCTGATGGTAGCCTTTCTGTTGCCACTGTTGGTTTTGATCCCAGTCTCGGCTTATGCCCAGACATCCATCAGCGTCAATCCTCCTGAAGGCATACCCACGGGGCTGACCATGTCCAACGACGGCATGACATTGTATGTTTCAGGAACCAATCAGATCATTACATTCTCGCTCAGTACCCCCTTTGACATAGCTAGCGCCACCGTACCCGGCACGGCTAGCGGAAACTTTCCCTCTTCTCACGCATTCGAGTTTCAGGACGTGCTAGTCTCCAATGACGGGAGTACCTTGTATGTTCTAAATACCGGGCGAAACGCTCTTGTCCCGTACAGCATCGATGGTGGTAATTCATACACTCCGCTCGAAAACCCCGGCTGCTGCATCGGCGGCGCAACAGGTGCTACATTCTCTGCTAACGGCGATTGGGTGTTTCTTGGAGGGGGTAGTATTTCTGGATACCGGCTCTCAACGCCCTTTGATGTAACGCCTGACTCCGCCGGTGCAGCCGACAGCAGTTTTAATCCAAACGTGCTTGGTGGTGCTCGCGGCGTGGCAATCTCCACTGACGGCACAAGGCTGTTTGTGATAGGTGTGACTACGCTTAGTCAGTTCAACCTGAATCCGCCCTTTAACCTGGACGGTCTCGGTGCAGCCGTTGACACTTTTAACCTGCCATCTACTAATAACGGCGGAATAGACTTTTCAGTTGACGGCATGACCATGTATACCGTCTCCTCGACTACCGACACCGTCCTCCAGTATCCGCTCCGCGCCGCCTTTACGCTGCCCACCATCCCGACAATCACGGCCAATGACGGTTCGCCTCTGGCAAACGGCACATCCACGGCCGCATCGTCCATAACATTTGACGTCCGATTCAACGAGCCTGTAACGGGATTTAACGCAACGGGGATCGAACTGTCAGGTACCGTAAACGGCGGCGATCCCCAAGTATCGAGCTTTAATCAAATCAACCCCTCCCGGTACACGTTTGTCGTCGGTATCGGATCCTCCATCGGTGATCTGACCGTGTCGATTCCCGTAGACAGGGCGCGTAGTGTGGGTCAGAATAACTTCAACTCTGCGGCAATTCCATTTACCGCCACTTTTTCCCAAGTGGATAACACCCCGCCCACAGTTACAATCTCTAGCACCCAGGTGACAGAAAGTAGCACCACGAACTTGGTTACGGCCAATTTCACTGCGACATTCAGCGAGCCCATAATGGAAAGCACGTTTACCGCAGGTGACATTGATGCGAGTGGTGATTCCTCGATACACACCGCAATGAATATCGAACGGAAGACTGACATCACGTATGACTTTCAGATAGTGCACTCTGCCGCGGATCAGAACATAAGCATATTCGTTCGTGGAAACTCGTTCGAGGACGTGAATGGGAACGCCAACACGGCGGCCTCTGAATCATTCCAGTACGACTTTGCAAACGCGCCGGATAACACCCCGCCCACAGTTACAATCTCTAGCACCCAGGTGACAGAAAGTACCGTCACGAACTTGGTTACGGCCAATTTCACTGCGACATTCAGCGAGCCCATAATGGAAAGCACGTTTACCGCAGGTGACATTGATGCGAGTGGTGATTCCGCGTCACACTCCGTGATGAATATCGAACGGAAGACTGACATCACGTATGACTTTCAGATAGTGCACTCCGCCGCGGATCAGAACATAAGCATATTCGTTCTTTCAGGCTCGTTCGAGGACGTGAATGGGAACGCCAACACGGCGGCCTCTGAATCATTCCAGTACGACTTTGCAAACGCGCCGGTTACCCCGCCCGCTGGTACCATGCCGCCCATAATCATACTGCCGGCAATACAGCCACAGTACGTGATAAACGAGGAGATCATCCTGCAGTTCGGGCAGGTAGCGGGCAGGCCGGCGGCTGGATTCACACTTGATGGTGTGCCGGCGGACTTTGCGCCCGGCGGTGCGCTGGAAGATGCCGCGATAACGCCCGGCGGCGCATTCAGCTGGACGCCAAACGCCGCAGGCACGTTCTCCTTTAATGTCAATGCCACAAATGCCGACGGCACAGACCTCGAGCCTGTAATACTCCGCATAGCGGATTCGATTGCGCCCTTTGTCACGGGCGACCTCGTACCTGATGCCATCTTTGAGAGGCCGCTTCGTGACTCACCTAGTGCCATACAATTCTCAAACGACGGGCTGCACATGTTCGTCCTGGAAATTGAAGACAACGACATTACCCGGTACACGACAAACACGCCGTTTGACTTTGCAAACACGACATCTGACACCAACAGCGACATCACACTTGACTTTGTGTCTTCGGTACCGGAGAGTCTTTCCGCAACGGATCTAGAGTTCTCAAACGACGGGCGCACCATGATTCTAATGGATCTAATTATCGGCATACTCTATGAATATGCCCTGGATGCGCCATATGTCCTAGATCCGCGCACGCTGGTAAACACGCACACGCTGACCAATCTGGGACAGCTCCCCACCGGATTCACCATTTCATCTGATGGCACAAAGCTGTTTGTAGTGGAGGGCTTGACCTCTGCCACCAGCCAGGTCCACGAGCACACGCTGGCAATCCCCTTTTCAGTCTCCGATGTGACATACGACAGATCCCTTAATTTGGGCAATAATCCACGCCAGCCGCAGGACGTGGCATTTTACAACAGTACGGCCATGCTTGTCATGGGATTTGACAATGTGTTGTACGAGTATACCGTGGCCCCCTCCTCCATATCGTACAGCGGCAGTTCCCAAACGCTTCCCATCACGGATACCAACAGTATAGCAGTTGCAGACAACGGCCTTCACCTGTTTGTACTCGAAAACGTACTAAAAGACATCTTTAGGTATTCCGTCTTTGACCCGTTTACGACGGAAATAGACAGCAATCCGCCGGGGGCGACTGCTGCTGACGGCATTGCATCGTTTAACGTCGAATTTGGCGATCCGGTGACGGACTTTGAACTGGACGATATTACGGTGCTCAGCAGCATGGGCACCCACGTGCCGTCAAACCTTACCGGCTCCGGCACAATGTACGCCTTTGACGTGCTGCGCGGGGCAGACGATGCCACCATAACGGTGTCAATACCGGCAAACGCGACGGGAAGCAACGAGGCATCGAATGCCTATTCAATTGATCTGTCGCTGAATGTCATGATCGACTATACCTCGAGCTCCTCCATAACAAGAACGCCCACCGGCGCCGCAGACATTGATTTCTCAGGCAGCGGCGATGCGATATTTATAACAAATGACGGCGACGACATGATACGCCGGTATGCGCTTTCTACAAACTTTAACTCATCCACGGCGGCAGCCGGCGGCCTGGCATATACGATAACCGATAACGACACGCCCCGTGCACTAGAGTTCTCGACTAACGGCCAAAAGATGTTCGTGCTGGGCCAAACGACTAACGAGATACTAGAGTACGATCTGGGGGGCGCCTTTGACATTTCAAGTCCCACCTATCTGAACGACGACCTGGACATCTCGGCTGCCGCTACCGGCGCGCAGGGAATGGAATTCTCGCGCGACGGCACCCACCTGTACGTGATAGACAGCGGCAGCGGCGGCGGTCACATATATGACTTTCCGCTCGACGTCGGCTTTGACGTATCATCCGGTGATGCAAACGACTTTGTCACGTCCGCTATACTTCAAGAATTCCAGAGGTCGCTTGCAGTCAACGATGACGGCACGGTAATGTACGTCCTTACTGCCAGAGACCTCCATGCGTATACGTTCGGTGTGGCATATGACGTGAATACCCTGTCCCTAGAGGCCACGCAGCCGCTGGGGACGACCAATTCGGCACAGGGCCTTGCGTTCTCGACTGACCTTACAACAATGTCCTTTGTAAGAAACGACGGCGCCAACACCATACACGAATTCACGCGAAACTCGGCCCCTGTCCTTGGGACTCCCACCTTTAGCTTCTTTGAGGAGGGCATCGACGTCTCTGGCCTCGCCATTCCCGCAACCGATCGCGACGCAGATACGATCACATACCGCATCTCGAATAACCCGGGCTGGCTGAGCATAGATTCCGCCACGGGAGATCTCTCCGGTGTGGTTCCACAGGACAACTCGCCTGATTTCAGAAACACGGACACGCCGGCAAGGTGCGCCGCTACCGGCTCTGTATCGTTTACAGTTACGGTATCTGATGACGGCTTTGATGGCGATGATACCGATGATGTCTCGCGCGACTATGCCGTTACTATAAACAACCAACCGAGGCCCGTCAACACGGTACCTGTAGTCGCAGGCGGCACGGGCGTTTCACTTGCCACAAATGTCGGACAGCTGGATCTCTCCCTGTATACTGTTGATGCCGATGCCGCAGACACCCTGACGTATTCCCTTGTTAGTGCGACAGGCGACCCCGTTGTTTCTGGCTCTGCCACGCTTGATGCCGATACCGGCCTGCTTGCCTTTACGCCGACCGGTGATGCCGGTCCGGCCACCATCGTGTATAGGGTATGTGACGGCTCACACGAAGTCCCTTTGACGGTAACGACTAGCACTGCCGCTGTGATCAGTGGCATCCCTGACCAGTCGATAAACGAGGGACAGACGCTGAATTCCCTGCCATTGTATATCCTCTCCCATACCGAATCCCCAATCGACAGGGGCACTATTCCGGTGGTAACCGGCGAGCTGGGAATACCGCTAAGTGTAATTAATTTTTCTAGGGTGGTAGACCTGGAAAAACTGGATCTACAGTCGATACAAGAACTTGTAGCGAGTGGCGCCGACCCTCTGCAGTTTAACGACACCACAGGTATAATATTCATAGATGGATTTCAGATAGTCAGCCAGACGATAGACGAAGAAACGGACGAAAGAACAAGACACACGATATCCGACACATTTGTGACCACCGGCATACAGTCGCCGCCCATCCCGATAACCTATACGTTTGCCTTAGAGGACGGAAGCATGTTTTTTGGCGGATTTGATATAACTGTAAACAAGACCGATGTGGCCGCCAATTCCACCCTGCCGGCAGAATATGTAGTTGGTCCCCGGGATGCGAACACGCTTGTATTCTTGGACCAGTTTTTTGTTGATCCGGATGGCGATGACATTATGTATAATGTGACCAACCCGGATCCCGGAATCGTAGATTTGTCCATTTTGTCATCATCAAACATATTGATCATAGATCCGGTATCGTCAGGCATAGTGGTAGCTAGGCTGTGCGCCGAAAGCATGGCACCGGGCATAGCAACAGCTGCCACCTGTGAGGCTATTACGGTTTTAGTGCTGGGCATACCGACGACCGAGTCCGGCATATTTCAGGACTCCTCAGTTAATGTAAACCATGGCCTTTTGGATGCGGATGTCGTCCTGAACTGGGACGACTTTGCCATAGACCCGACGGTGGCGTTTAACCACATTATAATAACTGCCAACAATGCGTCTGCAACGGGGGAGATTCGAATCAACCAGACCGATCGCGCCACCCTTGTTCCCGAGCTGACCTCGAACGGGACCACAATCCACACTAGAATATTCCCATCCAACGGCTCTGGGTCCATATCGTATGATCCGACATCCGACTTTACATCCACCTCGGATTCTGTAACGTTCACTGCCGTCCTGCACGGTCCGGCAGTAGTCCAGGCCGCGGGGGTTGGCACAGAAGAGAGGATTGTTACAGAAGAGGTCATTGCGCTGTTCCATGACAGCCTGACGGTCAATTACATAATTGTCACCGTTAACACTGACGCGGCACCCGGGCCACTGCAAGGGGACCTGGCTTTTGGACCGCGCCACACCTCTGACCGGTTTGCCATCCCACTGGATGACCTGTTTGTGGATGTTGACAACAGCAGGCCCCACCTTGATGTTACCATAATGGGCCAGAGCAACCAGGCGTTAACCGCCAGTATAGTGGGCGATCGTCTCATCGTAACGCCCCCCGGTCCCAATTGTAACTGCCAGACCCTGTTTACCTTTTCCCTGGATGACGGGGTAAATCTACCCCAACCCGAACAACTGTTATTCCGATTCGAGTCGGATCCTGCCGGAACCGTACCGGTGGGATTTCCACAATCCCCGGTAGGCAGGTTCTTTTTGCCACCCGGATTTGAGCCGTTCCTCATAAATCTTGCAGATCAGGTCGTCAGGGGGGATGCTGCCTTTGCGGAGAATGTTATGATCAGTAACGTTCAGCTGCCCGTGGACGGTAATGGCGTCACGGATAACTCTCACATCACTGCAACCGTGTTCAATTCCACCCATTACCAAATAGCCCCCGGCACGAATGACCTTATTGGATCTGAAATAATAACGTTTGATGTAGGGTTTGTAGAAGACCCTGTTAATGCGAATGTGTTTACGTCATACAGGTTCGAGTTTGCCGATGCGCCTGAGACTGCCCAGCAGCAGGTCTCTTCGGGAGGCGGCGATGACGACACGCAGTGGAAGACAAAGCCGACGTTTGGCAAGTCGTACACGACTGGCCAAAAAATAGTGGACTGCGGCTATTCCATGGACAATGTCTGCCGCGACGTAACTGACTATCACGTCGATTACAAACGCAATACCATAGAGACTGACTCGCTTCACGACTTTACGCTAACGGCGTACGCACAAAACGGCCTGCGCTCGTTTAACATCGGCTTTGGCCTGCCCGGAATAGGCTCGCCCCTGAATGCTGCAGAGGCGCAGATTAACGTAAACCTGATACGTGACTATTCCCTGGACTCCACGTACATGATAGACTCTGTGGAATATTCAAACGAGAATCGCGTGATAGGCGAGGACGCCACCTTTGAGATATCGCGCGTACAGTGCCTGCCTACAGACAAAAACGAGCTGTGCGTGCGGCTGAGCATAGATGGCGTACTGTTCCGCGAGACGCTGTACGACGAGCCGTTTGCAATAAACGCGCTGGACTCAAAGAGGCGCGGCACCACCCACTATATGAACGAGGGACTGCTGGTGTTTGGCGACTCGCTAAACGCGCCCCCCACGCACGAGCTCAGCGAGAGGCACTCAAACCAGGGCGACGCAGTAAAGCTGCACCTGACTCGGACCGACAAGCTTGCAGACGTGTGGACCGACCAGCTGGGACACCAGTGGACAAAGAACGCGTTTGGCACGTGGTCGTACGTGGAGGGCCCAAAGATTGCCGTCTCGCCGATATGCGACGATCCGGACAAGCGCGTCTGCAACGCCTTTGCCCAAAAGCTGGCAGCCTACAACGTACAGATGGAAAATCTGCGCGACTCGCTGTACGGCAAGGCATACACGATGCCCGCCTTTGATGACCTGCACGAGACCGTAACCCTACAGGATATAGACGGGGACTCGCGCGAGCGGTTCCTGGCAGATAACGACCTGCTGTGGCTGCTCGAATAAAATACCGGGTTTCTTTGTGTGCCATTTTCGTGCTCTCAAACAAAAAAGGCCCGTGGTGCGGAACCGGACTATAGGTATGGCGCGCGCATCAAGGGTCTGCGTGTGACGAATCGCGGCAAGGCATATCTTTTGGAATTCCGGGCCCTGTCTTGTATAGCGTCAAAAAGGGCAAAATGCCCATTATTGTGATGCGATCATGGTATGATACGGGAGGAAAAGGCGCATCACACGTTCAGGAACAGGTTCCAAGAATGCATGGAATCTACAGGTACGGGACATGGCAGGTTACGTATGTTGCCATGATCGGATTCGCGTAAAATCCAGAATTCCAAGATGTCGGGTATGGTCTGGCCTCAAAATTACTTAGATCGGCCGTATGATGAAAAACCTGCCCTCGTGTACGACCTGATCAATCACCTGTCTTGACCGCATACTTTTATAAGCAATCGGGGGGGGGGGACGGTATATGCAAAAGACCCTGCTAGTCGCAGCATTACTATTGCCATTGTTGGTTATAATCCCTATTTCGGCCCATGCGCAGTCCAACTTTCCCATCCCAGATATAGGTGGAGGAACGGGGGTGGCCATCTCAGATGACGGGTCTACGATGCTTATTGTGCGAAGCAGCCAGTACTTTGTACACACACTCGGTACCCCATTTGATATTACGACTGCATCGCTTGACAGCGCAGTCGCGGTGCCCGACGCCAATGCCCGCATGATACAGGATGTAATACTCTCATCTACAAATGACCGCATATATTTTCCAAATACTGGGAGGGGCCACATAGCCGCATTTGAACTCGATGATTCGGATTATTCGCTTGGAAATTCCCTTGGCGGCCACCTCCCCCGAGGGTTTGGAGGCACGTTATCAAATGACGGCAACTGGGTATTTATCGGAGAAGGAAATGTCCGATCATACCAACTCGGGACGCCCTATGATATAAGCACCCAGTCAACTCCCAATAACCGTCCCCACGGCAGTTTTAATCCAGCCGGGATGGTTCAAGGCATGTCAATCTCCACTGACGGCACAAGACTGTTCGTCATGATCGCTACGGAGATCCGCCAGTTTAATCTAAATCCTGCCTATCACATAAACGGCACCCTCTGGAATTCACCGGATGACACATTTGTCCCCCTTGACACGGCAAGTTATCGCGGAATGGATTTCTCGCCTGATGGTACCATGATGTATTTGCTTGATTCTACTGGCATCGATGCTATCAGACAATACGTGCTTCCTGCCGCCTTTACCCTGCCCACTACGGCGGTAATCACCGCCAATGCCGGGATTACAAACGGCAGCTCCACGGCCGAGCCAAACATAAGGTTTACCGTCAGGTTCAACGAGGATGTGAGCGGATTTGATGAAAACGGCATTGTCTTGACTGGTACCGTAAACGGCGGCAGTCCCATGGTATCTGAATTTGTGGCAGACCCCGACGACGCCGCCCTGTACACGTTTGACGTCAATGTGGGATCCACCATTGGCGATGTGACCGTATCGATTCCCGCAGGCATGGCGACAAGCATATCGGACAGTACTGCCAATTCGGCGCCAATTCCCTTTACCGCCACTTTTACTGTGCTGAATGCCGACCTGCCAACAGTTACAATCTCCAGCACCGACGTGCCAAATAACGGCATCAGCAGTAGGAATACAATACGGTTTAACGCCACGTTCAGCGAGAGCGTGTCGGGATTTACGGAGGATGATATTATGGTGTCTAGCACTGCGCCTGACGGCACCCACATGGCATCAAGCTTTATGCTGGAGAACCCATCTGAAGGTACCAGATTCTCCTTTGAGGTGCAGCGCAACGGCGTCGAAGGCACCATAACGGTATCCGTTCCTGCGGGCGTGGCCGTCGATTCTCAAACCAACGACAATGAGGCATCGAATAACTATGTCACCACTTTTGGCACGTCGGCCACGGTGCAAATTACCGATACTACCCCGGCTGACGCCAACGGCAAGGCTTCGTTTAACGCCACATTTAGCGATATAGTGACGGGATTTGGACTGGATGGCATTATAGTGGACAGTGATATGGGCACCCATGTGCCGTCAAACCTTACGGGCTCCGGTGCCGAGTACGCCTTTGACGTGCTGCGCGGGGCCAACGATGCCACCATAACGGTGTCAATACCGGCAAACGTGACGGGAGGCAACGAGGCATCGAACACTCTTTCCGTCGATCTGGAGCTGTTTCTCTCGATCGACTATACCCGGAGTAACGGTTTACTAAGAACGGTTAGGGACGCCCAAGACATAGATTTCACAAATACCGGCAATAGAATATTTATACTAAATCATGACGTCACCAATACGATAAACCGGTATGCGCTTGGTACGAACTTTAACCCACTCTCGGCTGATTCAGACGCCGATCAGTCGTATACTGTTATCCTGGACAACTTACCTAGAGAAGTAGAGTTTTCGGCCAACGGCCAAAAAATGTTCGTGCTAGACGCCGACGATAGAGATGTACGCGAGTACAATCTGGGAGGCGATTTTGATATTTCAAATCCCGGTACAGTAGACACCTTGCCCGTCACTGCCGCTTCCGGCGTGCAAGGACTGGCATTCTCGCGTGACGGCACCCACATGTACGTGATAGACTCCACCGACGACAGCGGCCGCATATATGGCTTTCCGCTCGATGTTGGCTTTGACTTGTCATCCGGTGATGCAAACGACCTTGTCACGTCCCCTGCACTTCAACGCAATCAGAGGTCGCTTGCAGTCAACGATGACGGCACGGTAATGTACGTCCTTGGTGTCAGCGACCTCTATGCGTATACGTTCGGTGTGGCATATGACGTGAGTACCCTGTCCCTAGAGGCCACGCAGCCGCTGGGCATAACCCAACCTGCACAGGGATTTGTGTTCTCGCCTGACCGTGAAAGAATGTACGTTGTAGGAGATGGTGCCACCAACACCATAATCGAATTCACGCGAAAACTCGTTCCGCCCATAATCGTACTGCCGATAATACAGCCACAGTACGTGATAAACGAGGGGATCAGCCTGCAGTTCGGGCAGGTAGCGGGCAGGCCGGCGGCTGGATTCACACTTGATGGTGTGCCGGCGGACTTTGCGCCCGGCGGTGCGCTGGAAGATGCCGCGATAACGCCCGGCGGCGCATTCAGCTGGACGCCGGATACCGCAGGCACGTTCTCCTTTAACGTCACCGCCACAAATACCGGCGGCTCTGACATCGAGCCAATAATACTCCGCGTGGTGAATTCCATAACGCCCTTTGTCGCAGGCGAGCTCGTAGCTGATGACACCTTTGATAGGCTGTTTGGTGACCAGCCTGCCGGCATACAATTCTCAAACGACGGGCTGCACATGTTCGTCCTGGAAAGTGGCGACAGCGACATTACCCGGTACACGACAATCACGCCGTTTGACTTTGCAAACACGACATCTGACACCAACAGCGACATCACACGTGACTTTGAGTCTTCGGTACCGCGGAGTCTTTCCGCAACGGATCTAGAGTTCTCAAACGACGGGCGCACCATGATTCTAATGAATGAATTTTCCGGCGAGCTCTATGAATTTGCCCTGGATGCGCCATATGTCCTGGATCCGCGCACGCAGGTAAACACGCTCACGCCGACCAATCTGGCGGGCGGCCCCAACGGATTCACCATTTCATCTGATGGCACAAAGCTGTTTATAGTGGAGGGCTTGACCCCTGCCAACAGCCGGGTCCACGAGCACACGCTGGCAATCCCCTTTTCAATCTCTGATGTGACATACGACAGATCCCTTAATTTGGGCAGTAATCCGGCCACGCCGCAGGACGTGGCATTTTACAACAGTACGGCCATGCTTGTCGTAGGAGCTGACAGTGTGTTGCACGAGTATGCCGTGGACTCCTCCTCCATATCGTACAGCGGCATCTTCCAAACGCTTCCCATCGTGGGTCCCCGCAGCATGGCAGTTGCTGATAACGGCCTGCACCTGTTTGCAGTAGAAAGCACAACAGTCGACATCTTTAGGTATTCCGTCGCCACTAGCTCGTTTACGACGGAAATCGACAGCAATCCGCCGGGGGCGACTGCTGCTGACGGCATTGCATCGTTTAACGTCGAATTTGGCCGTTCGGTGACCGGATTTGAGCTGAGTGACATTACAATATCTAGCGTTGCACCTAACGGCACCGCCCTGTCTGCCGGCACCCACGTGCCGTCAAACCTTACCGGCTCCGGTGCCGAGTACGCCTTTGACGTGCTGCGCGGGGCAGACGATGCCACCATAACGGTGTCAATACCGGCAAACGCGGTGGGAAGCAACGAGGCATCGAATGCCTATTCAATTGATCTGTCGCTGAATGTCATGCTCGACTATACCTCGAGCTCCTCCATAACAACAGCGTTCGCCTTCTCCGCAGACATTGATTTCTCAGGCAGCGGCGATGCGATATTTATAATAAATGACGGCGGCGACCAGATACACCGGTATGCGCTTTCTACAAACTTTAACTCATCCACGGCGACGAGCAACATAGGTCCGCCGATATATTCGGTAACCCAGGACACCTCGCCCCGTGCACTAGAGTTCTCGACTAACGGCCAAAAGATGTTCGTGCTGGGCACCACAGCTAATGAAATACTAGAGTACGATCTGTCCGGCGCCTTTGACATTTCAAATCCCACCTATCTGAACGACGACCTGGACATCTCGGCTGCCACTACCGGCGCGCAGGGAATGGAATTCTCGCGCGACGGCACCCACCTGTACGTGATAGACAGCGCCAGCGGCGGCGGCCGCATATATGGCTTTTCGCTCGACGTCGCCTTTGACGTATCATCCGGTGATGCAAACGACTTTGTCACGTCCCCGATAATTCAAGCATTCCAGAGGTCGCTTGCAGTCAACGACGACGGCACGGTAATGTACGTCCTTACTGCCAGAGACCTCTATGCGTATACGTTCGGTGTGGCATATGACGTGAGTACCCTGTCCCTAGAGGCCACGCAGCCGCTGGGGACGGCCAATTCGGCACAGGGCCTTGCGTTCTCGACTGACTTTACAACAATGTCCTTTGTAAGAAACGACCCCAGCAACACCGTACACGAATTCACGCTAAACGCGGAACCCGTCCTTGGGGACCTGAACTTTGGATTTACAGAGGACGAGAATCTCTCCAATCAGATTCCGGGATCCGATCTCGACGGTGACACACTGGAATACAGCCTCTCGAACCATCCGGACTGGCTGAGCATAGATTCCGACACGGGACAGCTCTCCGGTATTGTCCCGCAGGACAACACGGGCCTCTATAGGGCCGAGGACACACCAGCAAGGTGCGCCGCTACCGGCTCTGTATCGTTTACAGTTACGGTATCTGATGACGGCTTTGATGGCGATGATACCGATGATGTCTCGCGCGACTATACCGTTGGTGTATTCGGCAATGAGAGGTCGCCCAACAACGCTCCCGTGAACGTGAACAACATGAACATTCCGCTTGTCTCAACTTCCACACAGCTGGATCTCTCCCTGTATACCAGTGATACCGATGCCGGGGACATCCTGACGTATTCCTTTACGGGCCTGGCAGGCAACACCATCACTCCGGGCTCCCTTGCGATTGATTCCGATACGGGCCTTGCGACCTTTATGTCGACTGGCAACACCGGTACGGCCACCATCGATTATATCGTGTGTGACGGCTCTGTCATCTCGTCTTTGCAAGTGATGACTAGTACTACCGCTGTGATCAGTGGCATCACTGACCAGTCGATAAACGAGGGACAGACGCTGAATTCCCTGCCATTGTATATCCTCTCCCATACCGAATCCCCCATCGACAGGGACACTATTCCGGTGGTAACCGGCGAGCTGGGAATACCGCTAAGTGTAATTAATTTTTCTAGGGTGGTAGACCTGGAAAAACTGGATCTACAGTCGATACAAGAACTTGTAGCGAGTGGCGCCGACCCTCTGCAGTTTAACGACACCACAGGTATAATATTCATAGATGGATTTCAGATAGTCAGCCAGACGATAGACGAAGAAACGGACGAAAGAACAAGACACACGATATCCGACACATTTGTGACCACCGGCATACAGTCGCCGCCCATCCCGATAACCTATACGTTTGCCTTAGAGGACGGAAGCATGTTTTTTGGCGGATTTGATATAACTGTAAACAAGACCGATGTGGCCGCCAATTCCACCCTGCCGGCAGAATATGTAGTTGGTCCCCGGGATGCGAACACGCTTGTATTCTTGGACCAGTTTTTTGAGGATCCGGATGGCGATGACATTATGTATAATGTGACCAACCCGGATCCCGGAATCGTAGATTTGTCCATTTTGTCATCATCAAACATATTGATCATAGATCCGGTATCGCCAGGCATAGTGGTAGCTAGGCTGTGCGCCGAAAGCATGGCACCGGGCATAGCAACAGCTGCCACCTGTGAGGCTATTACGGTTTTAGTGCTGGGCATACCGACGACCGAGTCCGGCATATTCCAGGACTCCTCAGTTAATGTAAACCATGGCCTTTTGGATGCGGATGTCGTCCTGAACTGGAACGACTTTGCCATAGACCCGACGGTGGCGTTTAACCACATTATAATAACTGCCAACAATGCGTCTGCAACGGGGGAGATTCGAATCAACCAGACCGATCGCGCCACCCTTGTTCCCGAGCTGGCCTCGAACGGGACCACAATCCACACTAGAATATTCCCATCCAACGGCTCTGGGTCCATATCGTATGATCCGACATCCGACTTTACATCCACCTCGGATTCTGTAACGTTCACTGCAGTCCTGCACGGTCCGGCAGTAGTCCAGGCCGCAGGGGTTGGCACAGAAGAGAGGATTGTTACAGAAGAGGTCATTGCGCTGTTCCATGACAGCCTGACGGTCAATTACATAATTGTCACCGTTAACACTGACGCGGCACCCGGGCTACTGCAAGGGGACCTGGCTTTTGGACCGCGCCACACCTCTGACCGGTTTGCCATCCCACTGGATGACCTGTTTGTGGATGTTGACAACAGCAGGCCCCACCTTGATGTTACCATAATGGGCCAGAGCAACCAGGCGTTAACCGCCAGTATAGTGGGCGATCGTCTCATCGTAACGCCCCCCGGTCCCAACTGTAACTGCCAGACCCTGTTTACCTTTGCCCTGGATGACGGGGTAAATCCGCCCCAACCCGAACAACTGTTATTCCGATTCGAGTCGGATCCTGCCGGAACCGTACCGGTGGGATTTCCACAATCCCCGGTAGGCAGGTTCTTTTTGCCACCCGGATTTGAGCCGTTCCTCATAAACCTTGCAGATCAGGTCGTCAGGGGGGATGCCGCCTTTGCGGAGAATGTTATGATCAGTAACGTTCAGCTGCCAGAGGACGGTAATGGCGTCACGGATAACTCTCACATCACTGCAACCATGCACAATGCCACCCATTACCAAATAGCCCCCGGCACGAATGACCTTATTGGATCTGAAATAATAACGTTTGATGTAGGGTTTGTAGAAGACCCTGTTAATGCGAATGTGTTTACGTCATACAGGTTCGAGTTTGCCGATGCGCCTGAGACTGCCCAGCAGCAGGTCTCTTCGGGAGGCGGCGATGACGACACGCAGTGGAAGACAAAGCCGACGTTTGGCAAGTCGTACACGACTGGCCAAAAAATAGTGGACTGCGGCTATTCCATGGACAATGTCTGCCGCGACGTAACTGACTATCACGTCGATTACAAACGCAATACCATAGAGACTGACTCGCTTCACGACTTTACGCTAACGGCGTACGCACAAAACGGCCTGCGCTCGTTTAACATCGGCTTTGGCCTGCCCGGAATAGGCTCGCCCCTGAATGCTGCAGAGGCGCAGATTAACGTAAACCTGATACGTGACTATTCCATAAACTCCACGTACATGATAGACTCTGTGGAATATTCAAACGAGAATCGCGTGATAGGCGAGGACGCCACCTTTGAGATATCGCGCGTACAGTGCCTGCCTACAGACAAAAACGAGCTGTGCGTGCGGCTGAGCATAGATGGCGTACTGTTCCGCGAGACGCTGTACGACGAGCCGTTTGCAATAAACGCGCTGGATTCAAAGAGGCGCGGCACCACCCACTATATGAACGAGGGGCTGCTGGTGTATGGTGACTCGCTAAACGCGCCCCCCACGCACGAGCTCAGCGAGAGGCACTCAAACCAGGGCGACGCAGTAAAGCTGCACCTGACTCGGACCGACAAGCTTGCAGACGTGTGGACCGACCAGCTGGGACACCAGTGGACAAAGAACGCGTTTGGCACGTGGTCGTACGTGGATGCGCCGCCAGTCGACATGTCGAGTGCGTGTACCGACGAGGACAATCGTGCGTGTGATGCCTTTGCCCAAAAGCGCGACGCGCACATTATTCAGATGGAGGAGCTGCGTGATTTCTATTACGGCGGCATCTATACCGTTCCGGCCTTTGACGACCTGGAAACGACAGTCAGCATCCATAATGCCGACGGCGACTCACGCGAGGCCTTTTTGGTTCTTCACGGCATGCAGGATCCCTAGTAGGGCTCATGCGTATTGACAATGCCCACAATTATTTTCAACCAACAGGTTTAGATCAGGCATGATCGCCGCATTTGCCTGGTGTCTGGCTACAAGAACAAGACAATGCACGAATTACAGCATTAATCAAGGAAAAATACAATGCACTCGTGAGAAAAGACCGGTTAATCAAAGAAAAAGACCAAAAAATCACGGTACTCGAGAACAAACTGGACAGTAAAGACCGACGGTGGTACGCTTACGAGAACACAGACAGGCGTAAAAAGCCAGGAAAATCCCAATTCATGCACGCCTATGAGACGTTTGATGGAATTATCAACGATAAAAAAAGGCTGCTCAAGGCGACAAAAAAGACCTGCAAACAGTTCGATTACATTCTAAAAATATTCACGGATGCGATAAAGAAATATCCGGACGCCCAGCTGTTTTCAAGCGACAAGATCCGCCGCGGAAACAGGTGCAAGCTGCACATTCGGCACGTACTATTACTGGCACTGATGAGCGAAAGGCTCGGCACAACCCAGGACGGATTCAACTCCATATTCGACGTGGATCAAAGCACGATATCTCGAGTTTGCCAAGGTAATTCTGTTGGCGATTCTGCCTGCAGAAAATATCTCCAAAGAGATACAGAATGCAAAAAATATAGGGAAGATAAAATATCTGGTTCCGGACAACAACGGAGGTGAGATATACATCGACGGCACGTACATAGCCATAGAGCGGCCGTCTGATCCTGTTGCAAGCAAAGACTATGCCGGCAGGAAAAAAAAGCACGCTATAAACACCACCATAGTGGCCAACTGCGACAAGCTGGTTATCGCAGCAGGAAAACCGGTGCCTGAATCGATGCAGGATCTTGACATGTTCTGCGACAACGAGATTGATCTGGGGCCGCTAAGCAAGAGCATGAATGATGAAAATATTCTAAAAAAGGACGAGGTTACGGCATACGTGGACAAGGGATATCAGGCCATCGAGGAAGATCTACCCGGTGCCAACATCCAAAAACCCACCAAGAAACCGAAAAATGCCGAGCTGGACGACGTACAAAAGGATGAAAACGGAAAGATTTGCAATATTGGAATAAAAGTAGAGCACGCCATATGCCGGCAAAAGCAGTATAAAATACTGGCAAAGCTGTATGTCGGAACAGACGAAGCGTTGTACAGGGATTTACTAATAGTGACGGGTCTTGCAAACTTTGATCTGTTGTGGGATGAACGGCGGGAATGCCTCAAGTACGGTTTTTGATCACATAACGCAGGGAGCACGAAGCGCTGTATTTCTGCGCATGATTTTGTGAAATTGTATATTTTTTGTGTGTTACGGATCGTATTTTGCCGTGTTTTGTAACTTTGAGACGTGTGGTTGTACACAAGTCATGCAGAATTGTTGCGAGTTTCGCTAATACTCGGCGCCGGCCCGGGCATTTAAGCGCAAGATGCCCCCTCCCAAGGGGCAACGGTTATTGACGGCAAGTCAGAAGAGATGTACGATGTCCGGTAAAAGGCGAACAGATTTCAAGATAGCACGTCTCTGGCCTGTGGCATTCGTGATATGCCGGATTGGCAGGCCCATTTGCACGGATCTGCTGCCAGTATGTCCTTCGAACCGGAATCGGGTTAGCTCTGATGCCTCATAATGCGCCGTGTGGAGTGTCAGAAAGTGAAATTACTGGACAACGCCCTACTGCTTTATACTTTTATAAGTAATCGGGGGGTTGGGGTGACATATGCAAAAGAGCATGCTGGCAGCAGCCTTCCTATTGCCACTGTTGGTTTTGATCCCCGTCTCGGCATATGCGCAGTCTGCCGTCCCCATACTGCCTGCCGTGCAGCCCGTGGGAATAGCAATGTCCCACGACGGCATGACAATGTATGTTGCAGGACCTGGCGCAGTTACCCGATTCACGCTCAGTACCCCCTTTGATATAACCAGCGTTGGAGATGGCACAATGCAGAGTTTCCTAACTCGTACGGATAATGTACAGGGCGTGACGATCTCCAATGACACCACCAGAATGTTTCTGGCCAGTAATGGTGGAACCGAAAACAACGTTGTCCAGATACCAATCGGGGCAGATCGTGCGATTAGCACTCCCAGCAGTTCTCCAGACTGTTGTGGGGGCGGCAATCTTGATGTTGCAATCTCTCGTAACGGTGACTGGCTATTTCTTGGACGCAGCGGCCAAGTCGACTCATTTCAGCTCGGAACCCCCTTTGATATATCCGGCACCGTTACTCCACGCACCACCCATGACACATCCGAGACTGCCGACGGCCTGGCAATCTCCAATGACGGCATGAGGCTGTTTACTTTTTCTGGAAATGCGGTTCGACAGTACGACCTGGATACGGCCTTTACTCTGGTAGACTCTGTCACTCAATCAGCTGATGACACTTTTCTCGCGCCATCTATTGCCGGATCAGCTGTTACCGCACGCGGGATGGACTTTTCAAATGACGGCATGGTCATGTATCTTTTGGATACCAACGGCGGTGACCGCGTCATCCAGTATCCGCTCACCGCCGCCTTTACGCTGCCCACCATAGCTACAATCACCGCCAATTCCGCGGGCAATCTGGCAAACGGCACATCCACGGCCCAGCCGGCCATAAGATTTACCGTTACGTTCAACGAGGATGTGATGGGATTTGAGGAAAAAGACATTACCCTGACGGGTACCGCAAACAACAACAATCCCCAGATAATACCGGGGAGCTTTACGCCAGACCCGGACGACGCCTCCCTGTACACGTTTCAGGTCGCTGTGGGATCCTCCATTGGTACTGTGACAGTATCGATTGGCGCAAATGCGGCGAAAAGTACATCGGATAGTACCGGCAGTTCGAAAGTCATTCCATTTGCCGTCGCTTTCACCTCGCTGGATACCCGCCCCCCCATCGTTACAATCTCCAGCACCGACGTGCCAGACGGTGGCACTGCCCAGGATGTGGTCAATTTTACCGCGACATTCAACAGGCCCGTAATGGACGGTACGTTTACGGCAAATGACATTACCGCAGTCGGCGACGGTGCGACCCACACGGTAACGAATGTCGAGCGAATGTCAGACCTAATGTACACCTTTCAGGTAGATCACAGCGGCGAGGATCAAAACATAAACGTGAGCATTGCCGCCGGTATGTTTGCGGACCTGGAGGGAACCACCAACCCGGTACCTTCCAACACGTATACGTACGACTTTGCGATCCTGCCCACCGTCGTGTCAATCACTGCGAGTGACGGCTCGGGCAATCTGGCAAACGGCACCTCCGCCGATACGGATACCATATCGTTTACGGCCACATTTAGCGAGCCAGTGTCGGGATTGCTTGCAACAGAGATTACCGTGGAGAGCACCGCGCCTGACGCCGGCACCCACAAGGCATCGAACCTTTCGCCAGATACCGGCTCTGCAACCGTATTCACCTTTGATGTCGCGCGCAACAATACTGGCGGTACCATAAATGTGAGCATCCCGGACGGCGCCGCCGCCGATATAGACGACAACGGAAATACGGCATCCGCAGTTTTTACCGCCACATTTGATGTGCCGGAACCGGATCCGCCATCACTTGACTATTTCCAGTTGCCATCGATTCCTGACACATATACTGCGTCCGTCGACGTGGAATTCTCCGGCGACGGCATGCGCCTGTTTGTGCTCCAGTCCGCCGGGTCGGACAACATACTCCAGTACGACCTTGGGACGGCCTTTGACATATCGACCAGGGCCTCGTCGCCGTCTATCGAGTACGCCGTGGGCGGTTTGGACTCTCAGCCGTCCGGGATTGAATTCTCTGATAACGGTATGAAGCTCTTTGTTATAGGCACCTCGGCGGACCGCATACACGAGCTTTTGCTCACAAGCGCCTACCAGCTAGTCGGCCAGGCATCCGCAACGGATTCTTCGATAGATGCATTTCCTGACATGCCTCCAAACCTGCCAGATACCCTGCCCACCGGACTGGAATTCTCGCGCGACGGCACCCGCATGTATGTCACGGGCACCGGTGCCGACCGCATATACGGGTACACGCTGGGTACGGGCTTTGATCTCTCATCCATCTCGCAACCGGTCGCAACGTCCCCGCAACTGTCCGATGATAACCCGACGGGATCCGCAGTCAATGATGACGGCAGCATACTGTACGTCATGGGCGCGCAGAACATCGGCGGCACCCGCAACCTCTATGCGTATTCCATGAATCCCGCGTATGATGCGAGCTCCCTTGTGCTCATAAGCGGGCCGCAGCCGTTATTCCATAGCATACTCATACAGCCAACAGAGATAGAGTTTACGTCCGACTTTATGACCCTGCACGTGACAGGGAACGATCCCAGCGGCAGAATCTACCGGTTCGTCGAAAACACCGCGCCTCCGGTCCTTGGTGCTCTGAGCATTGAGGTCGCCGAGGACGAGGATGTCTCCATACAGATTCCGGGATCAGATGTCGACGGCGCCGCACTGGAATACCGCATCACTGATAATCCCTCCTGGCTGACAATAAACAGCACGGGTCATCTGTCGGGCACTGTCCCGCAGGACAACACGGGCCTCTATAGGGCCGAGGACACGCCAGCAAGGTGCTCTACTGACGGCTCTGTATCGTTTACCGTGATGGCATCCGATGACGGCTTTGATTCTGATGGTACGGACAATACCGCGCGCACCTATACCGTTGATATAATGAACAACGAAAGATCGCCCAACGCGCCGCCGATGGCTATCATTATGCCCGTCCTAGTTGCCACAAATGCAAGAGAGCTGGATCTTGCCATGCATACCAGCGATGCCGATACCGCAGACACCCTGACATATTCCAACATACGCTCGGATGTAAATGCCGCCATTGTAGCGAGCTCGCTCCAGATTACCCCCGAGGGCCTGGCGACCTTTATGACGACCGGCGCCGGCGGGGTGGCCAACATTAGTTATGACGTGTGTGACGGCTCTATCCTTGAGACTTTGATGGTGTCTACACAGTCGGCCCCTCCAGCGCTTGAGATAATACCAGACCAGTCGATAAACGAGGGGCAGACGCTGGATTCCCTGGATTTGTATATCATATCCCACACCGAGTCTCCGCTCTTTAACGTCACGGAAATAACAATAGCAGGGGATTTAGTGCCGATATTTGCATCGAACGGATCTCTGACCACAGAGGAGTTTGATATGTTGATGCCGGGAGATCCGGACCTTAACGGTACGGCGCCGGGCGGCGGATCACTGACTGCCGGTGATCAAAGGGCGTGGCAGATATCAAGCACCGAAGCACTAAATTTCATGGATAACGCAGACCAGATAGACGCGCGGTTCCTTGAGCTCTTTCAGCAAGAGGCAGATGGGGTGCCGCCTGATGAGCAGATAGACCCATTTGAAATAATACACACGATACCTGTCGATTTCGTGGATGCGAACCTTGAACGATCGCCGCCCGTCCGGATAGACTATACGTTTGTCCTGGAGGATGGAACCTCGCATCAGGCCATCTTTGATTTAGTTGTAAACAGGACAGATGCTGCCCCCATATCGTCCCTGCCGGCACAATATGTGTTTAATCCCTCGGATCCGGACATGGTGATAGATCTGGCCGATCATTTTACGGATCCCGAGGGTGATACCATCACGTATAACATGACAAGTGACTCACTTTCCGAATCCGTGGTGATAACCCTTGATGCAAACGTGCTGACCATAAACCCTGAATCGCCGGGTCTGACCCTCCTCACGCTGTGCGCCGAAAGCGATGGCGGCGGGGGATCCGTGCCAAACGGCTCCACCTGCGATGGCATTGCAGTTTTTGTGCGGGGCGCAGATACGATACAGAGCAGGATATTCCAGGAATCCTCAATCACCGTACGCCATACCGATACGGCAGCGACCATCGTCCTGAACGGCAACAATACCATTATTGACCCGACGGTACTCTTTGACCACATTATCATAACTGCCAATGATGCGGCCGCAACGGGGAGTATCCGAATCAACAGTACGGGTACGATCCATGTCCTTGATCTGCGCCTCCCTGACAGGGCCATAATCGACAAGACTCTGACTCTGAGCAACAATTCCGGTACCATATCGTACAATCCGTCATCCGATGCGGCATCGCCCGTAGACACTATAACGTTTAATGCCGTTCTGTATAATCCGGCCGTTCAGGACACGAGGACGGCCCCGAGGGATAACAGTACCGTTACAAGTCAGATTGTTCCGCGACTCCACGATACGCTGACTGTCAATTACGAGTTTGTCACCGATGATTTGTCGCCCGTAAAGCTGGTGTCAAACGGCATGCCTTTTGGGCCGCGACACGCCTCTGACTACTTTGCCCTCGCAGTGCACGACCTGTTTGAGGATCCCGACAACAGCAGGCCGGGCCCCCTTGATGTCACCATAGCAGGCCAGAGCAACACGGGGTTGACTGCCGTGGTAGGAGACGACCCTGACGCTGAATTTTCAGGCAGCATACTGGGCAACTTTGTCGTTATAAGGCCCCCGGGCCCGAACCATAACGGCCAGACCAACTTTAACTTTATAGTCGATGACGGGACAAGCACACCCTTGGAGACCTCGATACTGTTCCGGTTCGAGACGGATGACTCTGGAACGGTACCGGTGGACTTTCCACAGTCCCCGATAAGCCGGTTCTTTTTGGACCGGGACTTTGAGCCGTTTGTAATAGACTTTGAGGATCTGATCGCAGGAGGAAACGCCACCTTTGTGGAGGCCATCTCGATTACCAACCTCCGGCTGCCAGATGACAGCTCTATCGGCGTCAGTGAGTTCAATGCCACCCATCATAGGGTGACCGGCACCTCTAATTTTGAGTCCGAGACGATGATGCTTGATGTGGTGCGTCAAGATGATGCCTCCGTTACACTGTTTGAAAATTACAGGGTGGCGTTTTCCACTGACTCGCCCCCGCCGCAGGCCTCTTCGGGAGGCGGCGATGACGACACGCAGTGGAAGACAAAGCCGACGTTTGGCAAGTCGTACACGACTGGCCAAAAAATAGTGGACTGCGGCTATTCCATGGACAATGTCTGCCGCGACGTAACTGACTATCACGTCGATTACAAACGCAATACCATAGAGACTGACTCGCTTCACGACTTTGCGCTAAAGGCGTACGCACAAAACGGCCTGCGCTCGTTTAACATCGGCTTTGGCCTGCCCGGAGTAGGCTCGCCCCTGAATGCTGCAGAGGCGCAGATTAACGTAAACCTGATACGTGACTATTCCATAAACTCCACGTACAGGATAGACTCTGTGGAATATTCAAACGAGAATCGCGTGATAGGCGAGGACGCCACCTTTGAGATATCGCGCGTACAGTGCCTGCCCGCAGACAACAACGAGCTGTGCGTGCGGCTGAGCATAGATGGCGTACTGTTCCGCGAGACGCTGTACGACGAGCCGTTTGCAATAAACGCGCTGGACTCAAAGAGGCGCGGCACCACCCACTATATGAACGAGGGGCTGCTGGTGTTTGGCGACTCGCTAAACGCGCCCCCCACGCACGAGCTCAGCGAGAGGCACTCAAACCAGGGCGACGCAGTAAAGCTGCACCTGACTCGGACCGACAAGCTTGCAGACGTGTGGACCGACCAGCTGGGACACCAGTGGACCAAAAACGCGTTTGGCACGTGGTCGTACGTGGAGGGCCCAAAGATTGTCGTCTCGCCGATATGCGACGATCCGGACAAGCGCGTCTGCAACGCCTTTGCCCAAAAGCTGGCAGCCTACAACGTACAGATGGAAAATCTGCGCGACTCGCTGTACGACAAGGCATACACAATGCCCGCCTTTGATGACCTGCACGAGACTGTCACCATATATGATATCGACGGGGACTCGCGCGAGAGGTTCCTGGCAGATAACGACCTGCTGTGGCTGCTCGAATAGGGCGCCCGGTTTTTTCATGCCTGATCCAAAAGCATGCCGCATCTTACTAGTCTGTTGCGCAACTCACCCGATCAAGCCTGATATCCCACTTTGGCCCATGTTCCTATCTGGCCGTCGACAGTTCCACCATCCTGTACACGTCGGCCTTGATTTTCAGCTCCTGTATATGGCCGTGTTATCCGGTGCCGTCTCGCCTGCATATTGCAGCATCTCGCCTGCCAGTCCCTGCAGGCACCTGTACGACAGATTTGTCATTGCCTTTATGGTGGCAATTCCTGCAAACAGCGAGTCGGCATATTCAAACGGATGTCCGATTTTGTTGCGATTTGCCTTTTTTAGCTCGCGCATCATGTCCGAATCATCATGCAGCATCAGCTGCCTGCCGCGCGACACGTATTTGTCGTCTGCCGAGGTCACACCGTGACAAATACCCCGCTGATCTAAAGCTTCTTCGGTATAGTATTTTGCGGTTCTGGGTCAAAGTTGTATGATCTGTATGGATTCAGGCGTGATTGTGCAACAGACAGTATTGCCGTATACTTTTATAAGCAATCGGGGGGGGGGGGGTGGTATATGCAAAAGAGCATGCTGATGGCAGCTTTCCTATTGCCATTGTTGGCCATGATCCCAGTCTTGGCCCATGGCCAGGCCTCCACGATCACGGCAGAGATTACCGGCACGGTGATAATCGACGGTGAGACGATCAATATACGAAACAATGCTGGTGCCGGCGCCAACATGGCCATTATTACCATTACGTTCAGCGAGCCCGTGACGGGATTTACATTAGCTGACATCACGCACGTTTTCGTCCTTGGAAATGGCCAATTCCAGCCTCTTACCGGCTCTGGTGCCGTATACACACTTCCGGTAACAGTGAATCAGGGTCAAAGCGATCAGGTGTCTGTGCGGCTCAACGTTGCCAATGTCTTTGATCTGGCTGGAAACCCCCACACGGTACAAACCAACACGTACACCATTTCCCTTTCCCCCGCGCCCGTACCTACAATCTCCAGTACTACTGTGGCTCATCGTGGTGCCACCGATGCAGATGTCATACAGTTTAACGTCAGATTCAACGAGCATATATCTAGCCTTGAAGACGACGATATTTCTGTGACCAGTACTGCGCCTGCCGGCACCCACACGGTATCGGACTTTCCGATTGATACCTCTGGCACCTCATTTAACTTTCGTGTAGAACGCGGCGGTGTGGACGGTACAATAAGGGTGCAGATGCCGGCAAACGGGGCTATTGATTTGAACAAAGTCAACAATACCGCATCCAATGTTTATATCGCCACTTTTGGCCCGCAGGATAACGAGCCGCCCACCGTGCTACTTAGCGCCGATGTGGCAAACAACACCGGCACGATTGCTGATCGTGTAAGATTTACCGCAACATTCAGCGAGGTCATACCGGAAGGCTCGTTTACACAAGACGACATTGTCCTGTCTAGTACCGCGCCTGCCGGCACCTACACGGTATCCGCACCCGTGGCCTCCGACACAGACCGCACCTACACCTTTGAGGTCCAGCGCAACAATGCCGAAGGCATCATAACGGTATCGATTCCGGAAGGTGCGGTCACGGACTTTGCAGGAAACGACAATACTGCATCCACCGCCCATCAGGTTAGCTTTGGCGTCCGGCCCGTGGTGATTACGGCTGATGTGGGTGATAATGACATTACGACTATGGATACCGTAACGTTTACTGCCACATTCCGCACTCCCATACGTCCGGCTACGTTTGAATTAGACGACATTATCGTGGACAGCACCGCGCCTGCCGGCACCCATATGGCAACCGTTCTTGCCGGCTCTGGCGATACGTACACCTTTGACGTGTTGCGCAACAATGTCGACGGCATAATAAGGGTGAGCATTCCCGAAGATAGCATAGTTCATACTGACGACTTTATCAACGAGGACTCCAACGTCTATACCGTCATATTTGACACCGGCCAGCCAATCTCGGTGTTACTCACCGATACTACCCCGGCTGACGCCAACGGCAAGGCGACGTTTACCGTCCTGTTTGGCGCTGCAGTGACGGGATTTGGACTGGACGACATTACGGTGCTCAGCAGCATGGGCACCCACGTGCCGTCAAACCTTGTTCAAGTCTCCGGCAATATGTACACATTTGACGTGCTGCGCGGGGCCACTGATGCCACCATAACGGTGTCGATTCAGGCAGGTGCAGTCATGGCCGGGGCGAGAACCAACTCGGTGTCAAATGACCGTTCCTTTGATCTGTCGCTGAATGTCATGATCGACTATGCCTCGAGCTCCTCCATAACAAGATCGCCCACCGGCGCCGCAGACATTGATTTCTCAGGCAGCGGCGATGCGATGTTTATAACAAATGACGGCGACGACATGATACGCCGGTATGCGCTTTCTACAAACTTTAACTCATCCACGGCGGCAAACAGCGACCTGGCATATGCGGTAGCCCAGGACAACTCGCCCCGTGCACTAGAGTTCTCGACTAACGGTACAAAGATGTTCGTGCTGGGCACCACAGCTAATGAAATACTAGAGTACGATCTGGGGGGCGCCTTTGACATTTCAAGTCCCACCTATCTGAACGACGACCTGGACATCTCGGCTGCCACTACCGGCGCGCAGGGAATGGAATTCTCGCGCGACGGCACCCACCTGTACGTGATAGACAGCGCCAGCGGCGGCGGCCGCATATATGGCTTTTCGCTCGACGTCGCCTTTGACGTATCATCCGGTGATGCAAACGACTTTGTCACGTCCCCGATAATTCAAGCATTCCAGAGGTCGCTTGCAGTCAACGATGACGGCACGGTAATGTATGTCCTTACTGCCAGAGACCTCTATGCGTATACGTTCGGTGTGGCATATGACGTGAGTACCCTGTCCCTAGAGGCCACGCAGCCGCTGGGGACGGCCAATTCGGCACAGGGCCTTGCGTTCTCGACTGACTTTACAACAATGTCCTTTGTAAGAAACGACGGCGCCAACACCGTACACGAGTTCACGCTAAACGCGGAACCCGTCCTTGGGGCTCCCACCTTTAGCTTCTTTGAGGAGGGCAACGACGTCTCTGGCCTCGCCATTCCCGCATCCGATCCCGACGGTGACACACTGGAATACCGCCTCTCGAACCATCCGGGCTGGCTGAGCATAGATTCCGACACGGGAGATCTCTCCGGTGTGGTTCCACAGGACAACTCGCCTGATTTCAGAAACACGGACACGCCGGCAAGGTGCTTCGATACCGGCTCTGTATCGTTTACAGTTACGGTATCTGATGACGGCTTTGATGGCAATGATGCCGATGATGTCTCGCGCGACTATACCGTTACTATAAACAACCAACAGAGGCTCGCCAACACGGTACCTGTAGTCGCAGGCGGCACGGGCGTTCCACTCGCCACAACCGCAGAACAGCTGGATCTCTCCCTGTATACTGTTGATGCCGATACCGAGGACACCCTGACGTATTTCCTTGTGAGTGCGACAGGCGACCCCGTTGTTCCTGACTCTGCCACGCTTGATGTCGATACCGGCCTGCTTGCCTTTACGCCGACCGGTGATGCCGGTCCGGCCACCATCATGTATAGGATATGTGACGGCTCACACGAAATCACTTTGACGGTAACGACTAGTACTTCCGCTGTGATCAGTGGCATCCCTGACCAGTCGATAAACGAGGGACAGACGCTGAATTCCCTGCCATTGTATATCCTCTCCCATACCGAATCCCCCATCGACAGGGGCACTATTCCGGTGGTAACCGGCGAGCTGGGAATACCGCTAAGTGTAATTAATTTTTCTAGGGTGGTAGACCTGGAAAAACTGGATCTACAGTCGATACAAGAACTTGTAGCGAGTGGCGCCGACCCTCTGCAGTTTAACGACACCACAGGTGTAATATTCATAGATGGATTTCAGATAGTCAGCCAGACGATAGACGAAGAAACGGACGAAAGAACAAGACACACGATATCCGACACATTTGTGACCACCGGCATACAGTCGCCGCCCATCCCGATAACCTATACGTTTGCCTTAGAGGACGGAAGCATGTTTTTTGGCGGATTTGATATAACTGTAAACAAGACCGATGTGGCCGCCAATTCCACCCTGCCGGCAGAATATGTAGTTGGTCCCCGGGATGCGAACACGCTTGTATTCTTGGACCAGTTTTTTGAGGATCCGGATGGCGATGACATTATGTATAATGTGACCAACCCGGATCCCGGAATCGTAGATTTGTCCATTTTGTCATCATCAAACATATTGATCATAGATCCGGTATCGTCAGGCATAGTGGTAGCTAGGCTGTGCGCCGAAAGCATGGCACCGGGCATAGCAACAGCTGCCACCTGTGAGGCTATTACGGTTTTAGTGCTGGGCATACCGACGACCGAGTCCGGCATATTTCAGGACTCTTCAGTTAATGTAAACCATGGCCTTTTGGATGCGGATGTCGTCCTGAACTGGGACGACTTTGCCATAGACCCGACGGTGGCGTTTAACCACATTATAATAACTGCCAACAATGCGTCTGCAACGGGGGAGATTCGAATCAACCAGACCGATCGCGCCACCCTTGTTCCCGAGCTGGCCTCGAACGGGACCACAATCCACACTAGAATATTCCCATCCAACGGCTCTGGGTCCATATCGTATGATCCGACATCCGACTTTACATCCACCTCGGATTCTGTAACGTTCACTGCAGTCCTGCACGGTCCGGCAGTAGTCCAGGCCGCGGGGGTTGGCACAGAAGAGAGGATTGTTACAGAAGAGGTCATTGCGCTGTTCCATGACAGCCTGACGGTCAATTACATAATTGTCACCGTTAACACTGACGCGGCACCCGGGCCACTGCAAGGGGACCTGGCTTTTGGACCGCGCCACACCTCTGACCGGTTTGCCATCCCACTGGATGACCTGTTTGTGGATGTTGACAACAGCAGGCCCCACCTTGATGTTACCATAATGGGCCAGAGCAACCAGGCGTTAACCGCCAGTATAGTGGGCGATCGTCTCATCGTAACGCCCCCCGGTCCCAACTGTAACTGCCAGACCCTGTTTACCTTTGCCCTGGATGACGGGGTAAATCCGCCCCAACCCGAACAACTGTTATTCCGATTCGAGTCGGATCCTGCCGGAACCGTACCGGTGGGATTTCCACAATCCCCGGTAGGCAGGTTCTTTTTGCCACCCGGATTTGAGCCGTTCCTCATAAACCTTGCAGATCAGGTCGTCAGGGGGGATGCCGCCTTTGCGGAGAATGTTATGATCAGTAACGTTCAGCTGCCAGAGGACGGTAATGGCGTCACGGATAACTCTCACATCACTGCAACCATGCACAATGCCACCCATTACCAAATAGCCCCCGGCACGAATGACCTTATTGGATCTGAAATAATAACGTTTGATGTAGGGTTTGTAGAAGACCCTGTTAATGCGAATGTGTTTACGTCATACAGGTTCGAGTTTGCCGATGCGCCTGAGACTGCCCAGCAGCAGGTCTCTTCGGGAGGCGGCGATGACGACACGCAGTGGAAGACAAAGCCGACGTTTGGCAAGTCGTACACGACTGGCCAAAAAATAGTGGACTGCGGCTATTCCATGGACAATGTCTGCCGCGACGTAACTGACTATCACGTCGATTACAAACGCAATACCATAGAGACTGACTCGCTTCACGACTTTGCGCTAACGGCGTACGCACAAAACGGCCTGCGCTCGTTTAACATCGGCTTTGGCCTGCCCGGAATAGGCTCGCCCCTGAATGCTGCAGAGGCGCAGATTAACGTAAACCTGATACGTGACTATTCCATAAACTCCACGTACATGATAGACTCTGTGGAATATTCAAACGAGAATCGCGTGATAGGCGAGGACGCCACCTTTGAGATATCGCGCGTACAGTGCCTGCCTACAGACAAAAACGAGCTGTGCGTGCGGCTGAGCATAGATGGCGTACTGTTCCGCGAGACGCTGTACGACGAGCCGTTTGCAATAAACGCGCTGGATTCAAAGAGGCGCGGCACCACCCACTATATGAACGAGGGGCTGCTGGTGTATGGTGACTCGCTAAACGCGCCCCCCACGCACGAGCTCAGCGAGAGGCACTCAAACCAGGGCGACGCAGTAAAGCTGCACCTGACTCGGACCGACAAGCTTGCAGACGTGTGGACCGACCAGCTGGGACACCAGTGGACAAAGAACGCGTTTGGCACGTGGTCGTACGTGGATGCGCCGCCAGTCGACATGTCGAGTGCGTGTACCGACGAGGACAATCGTGCGTGCGACGCCTTTGCCCAAAAGCTGGCAGCCTACAACGTACAGATGGAAAATCTGCGCGACTCGCTGTACGGCAAGGCATACACGATGCCCGCCTTTGATGACCTGGAAAAGACAGTCGGCATCCATAATGCCGACGGCGACTCACGCGAGGCCTTTTTGGTTCTTCACGGCATGCAGGATCCCTAGTTGAACATACGCCGAACAAATCCGCATCTTGCGTAAAATGCAGGCAACGATGCCCTGATTATGATAGCTGGTACGAACCCATCTGGAACAAGACCGGCTCCAAAATGAAGACCTTTTGAGCAGCCGGGATGGATCCCGGCCGTGACGGGGACGGCCCCCGGGAATGCCAGTCTGCCTTCCGGCGCCGCCTGCAATTATGTGCTTGGCGCAGATATGGCATGGAAAAGTACGGTACATCGTGCAACCTGTGACAGATACTCCCATACGAATCGCGCTCATCAGGGCCGACATTTTTGCGTGCACCACGGATCTCCGAGATTGGAGAAGAGCTGTATAATGACGGCGGCATTGATGCGCTGGAGAACTTTTCATTCGTGCTCAAAAACCGCATCACGCAGGAGATTGGAAAGGATCCGGACGTGTTCCGTCCCCTGTGGAACGGATTGTGTGAAGAATGGAAGTTCTAGTCCTGACGCCATGTTCGCCCTGATCCCGCATGATCGCAGTCAAGAACCGGTTCGTAACCGGTTAGGTCCGGTGCCTGCGGATCCAAATATCCCGCTTGAACCTAACCGATTACAAAAAACCGATGATTATACTTTTATAAGCAATCGGGGGGGGGGACGGTATATGCAAAAGACCCTGCTGTTCGCAGCTTTACTGTTGCCATTGTTGGTTCTGATCCCCGTCTCGGCCTATGCGCAGGCCCAATCACCTCCTCTTGGAGAGAATTTTCCCTCGGGCATGACCATATCCGACGACGGCACGGAGGTGTATGTTGTAGATAATACCGGTATTATCAGACTCGATCTCAGTTCCGCCTTTGATATAACCAGTGCCACCGTGCACCCGAGGCAGTCTTTTACCTCTGCCACGACATTTGGTGTACAAGCCGTGGCGATCTCTAATGACGGCAGCAGAATATTTCTTGGCACTAATACCTTTTCCGCGCCCGAGGTCGTCCAGGTGCCAGTTATGGCAGATCGTTCGATTGCCACCCCGAGCAATCCACCAAACTGCTGCGAATTCAGAGCTGCCGGCATGACAATCTCTCGTGACGGCATGTGGCTAATAACCGGGGGTGATGGCCCCGGTATCGCGTCATATGAGCTCAGTACCGCCTTTGACATATCCTCCGGCGTTACTCAAAACAGCACGTCTGCCCAACCCGCGTCCTTCCACGGCGCGTCAATCTCCAATGACGGCACGAGCCTGTTTACTATTAATGGAGCTACGGTCCGCCAGTATGCACTGAGTACGCCCTATGTCGTGAGTAGTATCAACACAACGCCCGTTGATACTTTTGATATCGGGATAAGTGGTTTTATTGCACGCGACATGGACTTTTCATCTGACGGCAGGAACATGTATGTTTTGGATAGCGGCAACGATCTCGTCTACCAGTATACGTTCGCCGACCCCTTTACCCTGATCATTGCACCGCCCACCCCTACAATCACCGCCAATGACGGGACGAACGACCTGGTAAACGGCGGCGCCACGAGCTCTAGTAGTTTAACATTTACCGTCCAATTCAGCGAGGATGTGACGGGATTTGCGGACACCGACATTGTCCTGTCGGGTACCGCAGACGGCGGCAATCCACGGATAGTGGCGGGGTCCTTTACGGAGGTCAACGCAGCCCAGTACACGTTTGAAGTCATTAGGGGATTCTCGGTCGGTACCGTAATCGTATCGATTGACGCAGGCGCGGCAAGCAGCGTATCTGGCGGTATCGACAGTTTGGCGGCCCCTACATTTACCGCCATAATTGGGCCGGATAACACCCCGCCCACAGTTACAATCTCTAGCACCCAGGTGACAGAAAGTACCGTCACGAACTTGGTTACGGCCAATTTCACTGCGACATTCAGCGAGCCCATAATGGAAAGCACGTTTACCGCAGGTGACATTAGCGCGAGTGGTGATTCCTCGTCACACTCCGTGATGAATATCGAACGGGAGAATGACATCACGTATGACTTTCAGGTAGTGCACTCTGCCGCGGATCAGAACATAAGCATATTCGTTCTTTCAGGCTCGTTCGAGGACGTGAATGGGAACGCCAACACGGCGGCCTCTGAATCATTCCAGTACGACTTTGCAAACGCGCCGGTTACCCCGCCCGCTGGTACCATGCCGCCCGTAATCATACTGCCGATAATACAGTCACAGTACGTGATAAACGAGGAGCTCAGCCTGCAGTTCGGGCAGGTATCGGGCAGGCCGGCGGCCGAATTTACGTTCCCCGGCAGCCCGCCACTTGCAGCAGAAACGAACACCGGCTCGTTCATTTGGACGCCAAACGCCGCAGGCACGTTCTCCTTTAACGTCACCGCCACAAATACCGACGGCTCTGACACCGAGCCAATAATACTCCGCGTGGTGAATTCCATAACGCCCTTTGTCGCAGGCGAGCTCGAACCTGATGACACCTTTGATAGGCCGTTTGGTGACGACCCTAATGCCATACAATTCTCAAACGACGGGCTGCACATGTTCGTACTGGAAAGTGCCGACAGCGACATTACCCGGTACACGACAATCACGCCGTTTGACTTTGCAAACACGACATCTGACATCAACAGCGACATCACACTTGACTTTGAGTCTTCGGTACCGCGGAGTCTTTCCGCAACGGATCTAGAGTTCTCAAACGACGGGCGCACCATGATTCTAATGGATTTATTTTCCGGCACACTCTATGAATATGCCCTGGATGCACCATATGTCCTAGATCCGCGCACGCAGGTAAACACGCACACGCTGACCGATCTGTCGTCGCAGCGTCCCACCGGATTCACCATTTCATCTGACGGTACAAAGCTGTTTGCAGTGGCGGGTACGGCCTCTGTCAACAGCCAGGTCCACGAGCACACGCTGGCAATCCCCTTTTCAGTCTCCGATGTGACATACAACAGATCCCTTAATTTGGGCAGTAATCCGGCCACGCCGCAGGACGTGGCATTTTACAACAGTACGGCCATGCTTGTCGTAGGAGCTGACGGTGCGTTGCACGAGTATGCCGTGGACCCCTCCTCCATATCGTACAGCGGCATCTCCCAAACGATTCCCACCGTGGGTCCCAGCAGCATGGTAGTTGCTGATAACGGCCTGCACCTGTTTGTACTCGATAACACAGTAGACGACATCTTTAGGTATTCCGTCGTCTCTGGCTCGTTTACGACGGAAATCGACAGCAATCCGCCGGGGGCGACTACCGCCGACGGCATTGCATCGTTTAACGTCGAATTTGGCAATCCGGTGACCGGATTTGAGCTGAGTGACATTACAATATCTAGCGTTGCACCTGACGGCACTGCCCTGTCTGCCGGCACCCACGTGCCGTCAAACCTTACCGGCTCCGGCACAATGTACGCCTTTGACGTGCTGCGCGGGCCAGCCGATGCCACCATCACCGTCATGATTCTGGCGAATGCGGTGGGGAACAACATGGCATCGAACAGCTATACAGTCGACCTAGAGTTTGACATCTCGGCCGATTATGACCTGGTAGGCTTTGAGCCAAGAACGATTGATCGCACACTGGATATAGACTTTTCACGCAGCGGCGGCCTGATGTTCCTATTGAACGGCGGAGACACCGACGCTATACATAGGTATAATCTTGGCACGGACTTTGATATAACGACGGCGCCAGCTACGCCCGATCAGACATTTACCATCACCCGGGATCCGGAACCCAGATCAATAGAGTTCTCTGCCGACCGCCTAAAGATGTTCGTGCTAGGTGCCAGCAGCGACACCGTAGACGCGTACGTTCTGGACTCGCCCTTCAGCATTTCTCCAAACCCCATGTATGATGGCGAATCCCTGTCCGTCGCCAGTGCCACTGTCAACGCGCATGGAATAGAATTCTCGCGCGACGGCCTCTACATGTACGTGATAGAAAGCATTCATGGCGGCGGCCGCATATACGGATTCCCGCTCGAGACGGCCTTTAACGTGACGTCGGGTTCTGCGGACAATTTTGAAAGGAGCCCGGCCCTTTTCGACCCCAGCGGGATTGCTATGGCAATCAGCGATGACGGCACGGCAATATACACTCTGGGCAATCATAATTTCCACAACACCCGCGTCCTTGATTTGTATTCGTTAGGTGTGGCATATGACGTGAGAACCATGACCCAAGTGGCCGCACATCCGATAGTAAGCTTTCCGACCAGGGGAATGACGTTCACGCCAGACTTTGAATCCCTGTACATTGTAGGGAATCCCCCTCAAAACTTTGAGATAGTCGCACAAGCGCTAAACACAGGACCTCCCGTCCTTGAGGATCTGGACTTTGTCTTTACCGAGGACGTGGACGTCTCCAGCTCGACGCCGATTCCGGTATCCGAACCCGACGGCACCGTACTGGGATTCCGCATCTCCGAGCACCCTGACTGGATGAGCATCGATGCTGCCACGGGACAGCTGTCCGGCGCGGTTCCGCAGGACAACTCGCCTGATTTCAGGGCCGAGGACACTCCGGCAAGGTGCACTATTGACGGCTCTGTATCGTTTACCGTGACGGTATCTGATGACAATTTTCGTGACATTAATCAGCCTGAATTTGCCGACGGTACTCTGGACAATGTCGAGCGCACCTATACCGTTGATATAATGAACAATGAAAGATCGCCCAATGCACTGCCGACAGTCGTTGACGGTTTGGGCATCCCGATTGCCACAAATGCAAGAGTGCTGGATCTTGCCATGCATACCAGCGATGCCGATGCCGAGGACATACTGACATATTCCAACATACGCTCAGATGTCAATGCCGCAATTGACTCAACCTCGCTCCAGATTACCTCCGAGGGCCTGGCGACCTTTAGGACGACCGGCGCCGGCGGGGTGGCCAACATTAGTTATGACGTGTGTGACGGCTCTAGCCTTGCGACTTTGATGGTGAATACACAGTCGGCCCCTCCCGCGCTTGAGATAATACCAGCCCAGTCGATAAACGAGGGGCAGACGCTGAATTCCCTGAATTTGGCTATTATCTCCCATACCGAATCCCCCATCGACAGGGACACTATTCCGGTGGTAACCGGCGAGCTGGGAATACCGCTAAGTGTAATTAATTTTTCTAGGGTGGTAGACCTACAAAACCTGGATCTACAGACGATACAAGAACTTGTAGCGAGTGGCGCCGACCCTCTGCAGTTTAACGACACCACAGGTGTAATATTCATAAATGGATTTCAGATAGTCAGCCAGACGATAGACGAAGAAACGGACGAAAGAACAAGACACACGATATCCGACACATTTGTGACCACCGGCATACAGTCGGATCCCATCCCGATAACCTATACGTTTGCCTTACAGGACGGAAGCATGTTCTCTGGCATATTTGATATAACTGTAAACAAGACCGATGCGGCCCCCATATCCAACCTGACGGCAGGATACATAGTTGATTCCTCGGATGCGGACATGACGGTAATGTTGAACGAATTTTTTATGGATCCGGAGGGCGATGACATCATATACACTGTGACCAACCTGGATCCCGGAATCGTAGATTTGAGCATTACAGGAGATATACTGTCCATAGACCCGGTATCATCAGGTATAGTGGCCGCCGAGCTGTGCGCCGAAAGCCAGGCCACGGGCGTGCCAAACGCTATCACCTGTGAGACTATAACGGTTACAGTGCGGGACATAGAGACGACCGAGTCCGGCATATTCCTGGACTCCTCAATTAATGTAAACCATGACCTTTTGGCTGAGGATGTCGTCCTGAACTGGGACGACTTTGCCATAGACCCGAGGGTGGCGTTTAACCACATTATAATAACTGCCGACAATGCGGATGCAACGGGGGAGATTCGAATCAACCAGACCGATCCCGCCACCCTTGTTCCCGAGCTGACCTCGAACGGGACCACAGTCCAGATTAGAGTATTCCCATCCAACGGCTCTGGGTCCATATCGTATAATCCGACATCCGACTTTACAACCCCCACGGATTCTGTAACGTTCACTGCCGTCCTGCACGGTCCGACAATAATCCCGTCCACGGGGGTTGTTGTAGGAGATATCATTCCGCTGGTCCACGACAGCCTGATAGTCAATTACACAATTGTCACCCGTAACACCGACGCGGCACCCGGGGAACTGCATAGTGGCCTAAAGTTTGGACCGCGCAACGCCGTCAATGACCGGTTTGCCATCCCACTGAATGACCTGTTTGTGGATAATGACAACAGCAGGCCCCGCCTTGATGTTACCATAACGGGCCAGAGCAACCAGGCGTTATCCGCCAGTATAGTGGGCGATCGTCTCATCGTAACGCCCCCCGGTCCCGGGTGTAACTGCCAGACCAGGTTTACCTTTGCCCTGGATGACGGGGTAAATCTGCCCCAAAGCGAACAACTGTTATTCCGATTCGAGTCGGATCCTGCCGGAACCGTACCGCTGGGATTTCCACAATCCCCGGTAGGCCGGCTCTTTTTGACACCCGGATTTGAGCCGTTCCTCCTAAATCTTCCAGATCTGGTCGCCAGGGGGGATGCCGCCTTTGCAGAGCATGTTACGATCAGTAACGTTCAGCTGCCCGAGGACGGTAGTGGCGCCCGGGATAACTCTCACATCACTGCAACCAGGCTCAATGCCACCCATTACCAAATAGCCCCCGGCACGAATGACGTTATCGGATTTGAAGTAATAACGTTTGATGTAAGGTTTGCAGACGACCCTGTTGATGTGGTGGTGTTTACGTCATACAGGCTCGAGTTTGACGATGCGCCTGTTGTCCAGCTGGTCCTTGATGAGATCCCGCCCACAGTCACAATCACCAGCACCGACGTGGAGGATCGCGGCGAGACGACCTTGGATGTGGCCACTTTTAGGGCCGAGTTCAGCGAGCGCATAGTCGCAAGCACGTTTACAGAAGATGACATTACCTTCGTCGGCCCCCCCGGAGTCCACATGGCAACGAACGTTGCCCGGGTAAACAACCTCGTATACAGCTTTCAGATAGACAGCGAAGACATCGAAGCTAACTTGATCATACGCATTGACGCCGGTGCGTTCACGGATCTGCAAGGCAACCTCAATGAGGAGTCAACTGCCCCGTACTCCTTTACATTTGTCACCACGCCCACCGTGAACGTAACCAGTGATGATGTGGAACACGAGGGGACCGCCAACCTGGAGACCATACGGTTTATGGCCGAGTTCAGCGAGCCCGTGACGCAATTTTCAGTAGACGAGATTACCGTGGTTAGCACCGCGCCTGCCGGCACCCACAAGGCGTCGAATCTTTTGCCCGCCACCGGCCAGGCAGACACATTCACCTTTGATGTGCAGCGCAACGGCACGGACGGTACAATAAATGTGAGCATTCCGGAGGGCGCCGCCGTTGATGTGGATCGCACTCCACACGGCAATGCGGCATCCGAAGTTCGTACGGCCACATTTGCCGCCGGACTGCCGCCCGTAATCATACTGCCGGTAATATCGCACCAATACGTGGTTGACGGGCCGATCTCGCTGCAGTTCGGCCTGGTATCGGGCCGGTCGGCAACCCTTGCACTCGACGGCGCGCCGGCATCTGCTGCGATAACGCCCGGCGGCGCGTTCACATGGACGCCAGATACCGTCGGGAACGTTGAATTTAACGTCGTTGCCACCGGTCCAAGTAATACGGACGTCGAACCCGTAACACTCCGCATAGTGGATGCCGTCAGGACCCTTACCCTGAACAACACGCTCGTATTTGACCAGACATTTGAGAGGTCGACGCCGGGTGACACTCCGCGCAACGTGGACTTTTCAAGGAACGGCACGCTCATGTTCATAATGGAGGCCAATGATCGCGATATCACCACATACTCCACCAGCGGAACGCCGTTTGTCTTTGCAAACACGACGGGCAACCCCAACAGCGACATTGTGCGCGGCCCCGTGGCCGTACTGCCGGGGACTACAGAGCCGTCGGATGCGGAATTCTCAAACGACGGACGCACCATGTTTGTGCTGGGAACCCCCAGATCCCTCCATGAATACAGCATGGATTCGCCCTATGATGTGGAATCCCTCTCGCTGGTAAACTCGCACAGGCTGACTGGCATATCGGGGGGCATAGTCGGGTTTACCCTTTCATCTGACGGCACAAAGCTGTTCGTCCTTGGCGGCGCTACTTCCGATATTAGCGTCTACGAGTTTGCGCTGGGCGTCCCCTTTTCCCTTTCTGACGTATCCTCCAGCGGCGCCTCTGTCGTTCTGATCGATGCAGAGCCGCGTAACCTGACTTTTCCAAACGATCTGGCATTTCGCTCCGATGGCACATCCATGTTTGTCATTGGAGGATTCGCCGGCAGATTCCACGAATATGCGCTGGGCGCCCCGTTCTCAATCCTCTCCGGTGTAACGTATGTGGACAACTCTGTTGCCTTTCACCCCCAGACCGGAAACGTCAATGGCCTGCACATATCCAGTGACAACCAGCACATGTTTACACTCGGCTCTAGTAGCGATTCCGGAGATGTTGATAACGTCTTTGGGTTCTCCCTTCCCGAGATCATCATACCCACGGTAACAATCGACAGCGTCACCCCGGAGGATGCCACAGTCGACGGCATTGCAGCGTTTAACGCCACATTCAGCGAGTCGGTGTCGGGACTGGAGGCATCCGATATTATAATATCGAGCAGCACGGGCGTTCACGTGGTATCAAACTTTAGAACCGATGATAATACCGTGTTTGACTTTGACGTGCTTCGCGGGGCCACCGACGCCATCATTACCGTATCGATTCCGGCAGGTGCGGCCCAGAACGCAATAAACGTCGGCAATACGGCATCGAACGACTATTCTGTCAACCTGATACTTACTACGCCATCAATTGACTATGCGCCCACAACCTCGCATTCCGGCACCTACTCCCTGCCCACCGATCTGGCATTTTCCAGTAACGGCACGCTCTTGTTTGTAGTCGAGACCGGCGTAAATGATCGCATACTCCAGTATGACCTCGGTACGGCCTTTGACGTATCGAGCAGGTCCGATGATTTCACCGCAGAGTTCTTTGTGGGTTCTGCAGATAATTCGCCCAACGGGGTGGAATTCTCAAATAACGGCCAGCGCATGTTTATAATTGGAACCCAAAACGACCGCATACACGAGTATATCCTCGATGCCCCCTATGCAATGCCGTCCTCCCCCACCGACCCCGACCGCAGTTTTCCCGCCACCGGCTTCCTTCCGGATAGTTTCCCGGAGGGACTGGACTTTTCAAGTGACGGCCGGTACATGTACATGACAGGCGCCCAAAACGACCGCATATTCGGGTACGAGCTAGGCAGTCCGTTTCTCCTGGGAAGCATCACGAAACCCCCGGTATTCTCTGACCTGACCGTTGGCCGCCCGACCGGATCTGAAATCACCGATGACGGCTCCATACTGTACGTTTTGGACGAGCAGGCAGTCAACGGCTTTCGCAATCTCTTTGTATATTCGCTTGGCACCGCCCATGACGTGAGTGATCTGACCCTTTTAGAGACGCGGCCGCTAGCCGGCGTACAGTTAACAGAGATGGAGTTCGGTTCGGACTCTAGGATCCTATACGTTACAGAACGCACAGGCAATGGCATCCTGGCGTTTGCGGTAAACACGGCGCTTCCCGAGCTTGGGGACCTGAACTTTGGCTTTACGGAGGATGGCGACGTCTCTGAATTGGCCCCTATTCCGGGATCCGATGACGACCCGGGCGCAGTACTGGAATACAGCCTCTCGAACCATCCGGGCTGGCTGAGCATAGATTCCACCACGGGACAGCTCTCCGGTATTGTCCCGCAGGACAACTCGCCCCTCTTTGATAGCATGGATACCCCCGCAAGGTGCTTCTCGCAGGGCAGCGTAGAGTTTACCGTGACGGTATCTGATGACGGCTTTGATAGCGATAATACCGATGATGTCTCGCGCGACTATACCGTTAGTGTATTCAACAATGCAAGATCGCCCAACGACCTTCCCTCAAACGTGAACAACCTGAACATTGAGCTTGCCAGAACTGCCACACAGCTGGATCTCTCCCTGTATACCAGCGATACCGATGCCGAGGACACCCTGACGTACTCCTTTGCGGGCCTGGCAGGCAACGCCATCACTCCGAACACCCTTGAGATTGATTCCGATACGGGCCTTGCGACCTTTACGACGACTGGCAACACCGGTACGGCCACCATCGATTATCTGGTGTGTGACGGCTCGCACCTCTCGAGTTTGCAAGTGACGACTGCATCGGCCACCCAGCCCTCCATATCGTTTGACGACATTACGAGGAATATACTCGTAGGTACTAGTTTAACTGTCACGGCCCAGGAAATTCGCGACCTTATCACATTTGATGCTCCAAACGAAGAAGCGTTCCATTTCCCAGCGGATCAACCAGATGATATTCCCGGAAATTCATTCGAGCATCATAATACCGGCCGTCTTGTAGCTGATGCTGACCGCATTCCCGAGCTTGATATTTTTATAACAGGCACGGCGGGTCAAACAGTCCAGAACTTTATCGGCACCCAAACGGCCACCTTTATAGCAGAGCTGCGCGCCACGGCAACATCCATAGCGATGAATCCGGGCGAACAGGCAATAGATAACAACGGCGTGGAGACCGGTGACGCAGTGGTAGGCGATGTAGTTGAAAGGGCCTCAAACACCTTTACCCTTGTGACCAGTGCCCCGGTAATCGGCAACCATTCTGAAACGTTTGCCCCCGGCCAAACAGTAAGAATACCGTTCCCGATAACGCCGACAGATGCAGACTATACGGTCGTATTGGACCAGGACGCCCGTGACATGCTGAATGTCCTTGGACTGCGTACGGGGGATATCACGAATCAGAATCCAGGCAACCTGGCCCTGTCGGGAACCATTCCGGATGATATTGTCTCCTCCGGCAATGCGACTAGGGACTTTGTCATTCCATACGAGGTACGCATAGAAGACAGCGAAACCCTTTTGGAATTTGAAAACAACCTCTACATCCGAATCGCCGATACGATCATGATAGGGCCCACAGATGTACTGGATGGGGGATACGAGATTGCGCATTCCATGCTGGGCCCTCCAAACAATGCCACCTTTACGGCAGTGTCCTATATGACGGTAATTGACACGGGTGGTGATCTAATCACCATCGTATCCGATGACGGAGAGGGCGTCAATGAGATGCTGAGCTTTGTCATGGTCAACGAGGAGCACACCTGTGCAGATCTGGCGGGAAATACGGTTACAATGACTACCACCGGCACCGATGCTGACGGCAACACGGCAGTCATGACAAACACCATCGTCTTTGGCGAGTGCCCGTCGTCAGGCGGCGATGACGACACGCAGTGGAGGACAAAGCCGACGTTTGGCAAGTCGTACACGACTGGCCAAAAAATAGTGGACTGCGGCTATTCCATGGACAATGTCTGCCGCGACGTAACTGACTATCACGTCGATTACAAACGCAATACCATAGAGACTGACTCGCTTCACGACTTTGCGCTAACGGCGTACGCACAAAACGGCCTGCGCTCGTTTAACATCGGCTTTGGCATGCCCGGAATAGGCTCGCCCCTGAATGCTGCAGAGGCGCAGATTAACGTAAACCTGATACGCGATTATTCCATAAACTCCACGTACATGATAGACTCTGTGGAATATTCAAACGAGAATCGCGTGATAGGCGAGGACGCCACATTTGAGATATCGCGCGTAAAATGCCTGCCTACAGACGAAAACAACCTGTGCGTGCGGCTGAACATAGATGGCGTACTGTTCCGCGAGACGCTGTACGACGAGCCGTTTGCAATAAACGCGCTGGACTCAAAGAGGCGCGGCACCACCCACTATATGAACGAGGGACTGCTGGTGTTTGGCGACTCGCTAAACGTGCCCCCCACGCACGAGCTCAGCGAGAGGCACTCAAACCAGGGCGACGCAGTAAAGCTGCACCTGACTCGGACCGACAAGCTTGCAGACGTGTGGACCGACCAGCTGGGACACCAGTGGACAAAGAACGCGTTTGGCACGTGGTCGTACGTGGATGCGCCGCCAGTCGACATGTCGAGTGCGTGTACCGACGAGGACAATCGTGCGTGCGACGCCTTTGCCCAAAAGCGCGACGCACACATTATTCAGATGGAGGAGCTGCGTGATTCCGTGTATGGCGGGGCGTACGTCACTTCACATGACGGACGGCAGTGACTGGCACGAACACAAAGGTTTTTGCAGACATGTTCCTGACTCGTATGATGACGGCAAGCTGCTCTGTCTTGCAAATTCCCCGCCCATGCCATTTCTCTTACCAGTGTCGGGGCAATCCTGCCCATGCAGGTATGGCGTCATGCGACCGGCACCGTCCTGTTGCATATTGCCATCCTTGGCGCCATCCCGTGCAGTATGTTATTTTTGTGCGCCATGGCCGGCCGGATGCTTCTCTATCGCAGAGAACGGCGATTCGACAAGCCGCCTTTTTCAATATCCCCGGGATCTCCATTTCCGAACACGCACGTTTCTGAATCCGGACTGTCATACGACGTGGATGCGACGGCATGCCGGATCTGGAATTTTTTTCGACTAGAGCTTCCAGTTTAATCCCCCTGTCCCGCCGTTTGTCGCCATTCCGGCAGTCTGGCCGGCGGCGCGGCCGTGATTTGGATCTTTTTGGGACTACAAACCGTATGGATTACCTTGAACCGGAAAAACCAGGCAGCTTGTGACGGGGCGGCAAAAACGAGTGCCGTATGGCACTGCGGCTTGGGATCAGTCGTGGCTTGGGGGGTACTTTTGTTTTGCAGTGCTGGCAAATCCGGCCACCACGTCATCTGGTAATATCTCAAACTGTCTTGCCTGCGTCTTTATCTGCGCCATCTTTATGTGCGAGGTTCCGTCCTTGTCCTCGCTTGACAGGTAGATTCCGGCGGCGGCCAGGACTGCTGCGTCGTCTAGCGGCATGTCTTGCTTGTACGCCTTTTCTAGGAACTCGGTGACCTGATCCGAGCCCGAGCCTATGGCGATTGCGTCATACGAAATGTAGGTTCCGCTGGGGTCTGTGAGGTATATCTGGCCTTGATTGTCGTTATCCACGCCTGCCAGGATAAGCGCCACGCCAAACGGCCTGACTCCGGCATACTGGGTGAACTGCTGGCACTGGTCGGCAAGGTGCTTTGCGACTGTCTCTATCTCGACTGGCTCGTCGTAGATCATCTTGTTGCTCTGTGAAAAGAACCTGGCATTGTCCACCTGGCTTCTTGCATCGGGGATATAGCCCGCTGCTGCCACGCCTATGTGATCGTCTATCTGGAAGATCTTTTGCGCCGATTCGGAGATTTGCAGCTTGCGAAGTTTTTCCTCGACTGCAATGACGATGCCTTCTTTGGACTTTATCCCGACTGCGATCGTCCCGCGCCTGACTGTCTCTATTGCGTATTCGACCTGGTACAGCCTGCCGTCGGGGGAAAACACCGTGATTGCTCTGTCATAACCTTGTTGTGCAGGAAGCATGTGATCCAAGATTCTTGAAACGTATAATTTAAGCCTAGCTCCAAACGCTGCGACGTGAAATTCGAAGTAGGGTTTTTTGGTCACGAAAACATAAGGGCCACCCATCAAAGAACCGTGGAGATCACAAGGGAGAGCCGCCTCACGCCAGGCGGGGACTGCATAGTAGGCGTGAGGGCGAGCTGCGGGTGTGGCGGCATTCCCAAAGAACTCAGGGCCAGGATGAGGGATCCGCGCTCCAACGTAAGGCTTTCGATAACGGTGGGCAGGCACGTATTTGTGATCCGCGGCTCGGGACACGGTGATCTCGAGATCTCCCATCCCGACGACATTGTCATGCGCAAAAGCGGCTTTGTGTGCCCCAGGACGCTTGCCGTAAGGTGTGATGCGGGCTCTGATGCCATGCCGCGCAGCATGGTAAGACTGCTGCAAAACCCGCTGCAAAAGGGAATACTCCGGATAGAGGCCGACTGACTCTGTCCGCCGCGGGCGCGAATGCAGAGTCGAGTCACGCCTGGTTTTTGGCGACTTTATTGCGGCCGTCGGCCCTCTTTTTTTTAATCAGGCTGAACATGATCATTCCCACGTTGATTATGGAGACCGTCTCGATAAGGTCCACCCCGTAGAGCAACCAGTCGAGTGCCGGATGCAGCCTGCTGATCACGCCAGTCTCCAGGTACAAGTCAGCATTCCACACCATGTGCGGTATCTGTATGAACTGTATGACGGCGATAATTACAATGCTTCCAAGTATCTTGTTTTCGTACCATTTCCAAAACCTGCCCCACAGTCCCATGTGCTGTTTCAGGCATTGTCCCAATTAAACAATGTGAAAATTAGACTAAACTAACAAAAACCGTGCCTTCGGTGCAGGCACAAGGCGGGACCTGGCAGGCTCCGGCCGGATGCCGGCGCGCATCCAATGCGGCGTGAGACGCCGCGACGCTGCCACATGAAATGGCGCCGCATGCGGCAAATACCATGGATATTTTAATAGTGTGCTGACAGACAGGTGGATGCGGCAATACCGTCTGGGCGGGTGGGATTTGACAGAGCTGGCATGCGAACCCGGGGGCCCGGAATTCGAAGAGCAGGTAAAAGACGTGCAGGGGCGTGTAAAAAAATTCCAGAGAATCAAGGCGGCACTTGATCCAAAAATGAGCCCGAGGCGGTTCCGGGGGATGCTCTCGGAGCTGGAGGACGTCTACAGGAGGATCAGCGCAATAGGCGGCTTTGCAGCGCTGGGATATGCGGCAGACACCCAGTCCGATGCGGCCACGTCGCTGGTGACCCGCATGAGCAAGCTTGGCGCGCGTGCCTCAAACGAGATGCTGTTTTTTGAGCTGTGGTGGAAGACGGGGATAGACGGGGCAAACGCCCGGAGGCTGATGGGGGAATCCGGAGACCTGAAGAACTATCTTTTGCACAAGCGGCTCGTCGCCAAATACTCGCTTGCCGAGTCCGAGGAGAGGATAATCAACACGCTTGAGGTCACGGGGGCCTCTGCACTGGTAAAGCTGTACGACAAGATTACCAACTCTTTTGAGTACGTGATGAAACCCGGCGCAAAAAAAAGGATGTCAAGAGAAGAGATTGCGTCGCATGTCCGCAGCGGCAGCGCCAGGACCAGGAGGGACGCGTACAGGTCGCTTTTGGGCAAGTTCCACTCAAACAAGGGCGTGCTAGGCGAGATCTACCAGAATCTGGTCATCAACTGGAGGGACGAGGGCGTGGATATCCGCCGGTACGAGTCGCCGATATCCATACGAAACATCGGAAACGACATAGATGACAAGACCGTGCGCTCGCTGCTAGGCGTCTGCAGGAAAAACGCCGGCATGTTTCAGAGGTTTTTCAGGCTAAAGGCAAAGAACCTGGGGCTCAAAAAACTGCAAAGATACGACCTGTATGCGCCGGCTGCAGGGGCCGGGAAAAAAGACTACCGGTACGACCAGTCTGTGCGCATGGTGCTCGACGCGTTACGCGGGTTCAGCCCGCTGCTCTCCGGGTATGCAAAGACCGTCTTTGAGCAGAACCACGTCGATTCTGCCCCGCGGGCCGGAAAAAGGGACGGCGCGTTTTGCAGCACGCTGGCGCCGGACATTACGCCGTACGTCCTGGTAAATTTCACCGGCAAGTCCCGGGACGTATTCACGCTGGCCCACGAGCTGGGCCACGCAGTTCACAGCATTGCCGCCTCCAAAAAGTCAATACTCGTACAAGACGCGCCGCTGCCGCTTGCAGAGACTGCGTCGACTTTTTCGGAGCTGCTACTATATGACAGCATTTCTGAGGGGGCCACGCAGGGACAAAGGCGCGCAATGCTTTCTGAAAAAATCGACGATTTTTACGCCACCATAATGAGACAGTCGTATTTTACAGTCTTTGAGGCGGCCGCACACGATCAAATAGCGGACACTGCCACAGTCGACGAGATATCCGGAACGTATCTTGGGAGCCTCCGGGAGCAGTTTGGCGGGTCAGTCAAGGTCACCGAGGATTTTGGCTCAGAATGGCTGTGCATCCCGCATTTCTACCATACGCCGTTTTACTGCTATGCGTACTCGTTTGGAAACCTTCTTGCGCTTTCGCTGTTTCAGAGGTACAAAAAGGAGGGGGATGGTTTTGTCCCGGCATACATGGACATACTGTCTGCGGGAGGCTCCAAAAAACCAGAGGTCCTGCTCGCAGAGCACGGAATGGACATTACATCCGAGGGGTTCTGGCAGGACGGATTTGACCACATACTGGGGCAGATCAAAAACCTCTCAAAGATGTGCTAGACAATAATGGGGCTGGCAGTCCAACGCACGGACCGCCAGCTTGTTCCCCGATCGGTTTGAATCGATGTCAATTCATGGCAGAACAGACATGATTTAAACCTTAAAACCCGCCCGGCCGCGCTCGTCGGTAACCTTAATACTTTGACGCAAAAGACGCCCAATCATGGCAGGAAAAACACTCCTGGCGGCCGCATGCGTGGTGTTTGCGATGGGCATGCAGGACGCAGATGCGCAGCAGGTGCAGCTTGCCACGTTCCAAGAGATAGCGCAGGTCATCGTAAACCCGGATCAGCAGTCAAACTCTAGTGCGTCGATCACGCTGCAAAGCACCAGCAACCAGGAGATAAAAATCCCCTCGCAGCTCGAGGACAGAATCCTCCAAAACGGCAGGATAGTCTCGATACTGGTCACCAACGAGGACAGCTGCGTACTGGGCGTGACTGGCGAGTCGTGTATAATGATAAACGTCAACAGAAGCGATGACTGGGAGGGGATAATCGAGACGCAGGAGGCAGTCAGGGGGATAGGGGACATGTTCATAAAAGAGATCAACGGCATGCTGGACACTGATGCGCAGTACCATTCGGTGTTTTTGCACCACAGGGACGAGGCAAACGTGGCCTTTGGCACGTCGGGGCTAGTCTCTGGCAGAAACACAGTATCGGCTGTGTATACGATGCCGATGGAGTCGACTGACTCTATGTACGAGAAACTCTCCGCGCTGCTGCTTGCCGACGTAATTGCGGAATCAGGCGGATACCATGATGCCGCAAAAAAACTCTCCGCCGGTAATGACGCAAAAATGACCTTTTCGATAATTGCGCACGGATCGGGATTGTTGTACCAGCTAAAAACGTCCGTCTATCACACGGAATCGGAGGGTTCTGGCCTGTCCATAATGCCGCTGGAATTACTGCGGACAGACAGGCTTGATCGTTCAGAGTATTTCTCACAAGGGTTTTACCCGCTAAACTCCCTGATTCAGGTGCTGGTACTAGGCGACAAGTGGGTGCAGGGCGCACAGCCGCCGTTTGTGGATACCACGCAGATAGACGGCGATAACATTCCTGCCGACTTGACACAGTCCGGATGGGTCGACAACCAGGACAAGAGACAGGGCGAGCTGATATTTCTGTTTGGCCAAGATACGTCAGTTGTGAGCGGTGATCTTGTGCTTTTGCCGTACCCCGACACTCCGCCTGGCGAGCCCCTGCCTGGCGAATCATACGTGGTAATCGCGGCAATAGTCGCCGCCGCCGCAGCTGCCGCCGTGTTTTTCCTGCGGGGATACAAAAAGGGCTCAGATTAGCAGGCATGCGGCAGCAAAGACCGTGGTCCACTCGCCGTTCTTGTTTCCTATCGCAGTCTGTGTAATGTTTGAGGTCTTGTAGATCTGCCCAGAGATGTTCCACTGTTGCCTTTTTTCGTCCCAGCTCTTGTCAATGTCGAAGGGAATTCCCAGCGACGAGGCGAGCATCTGCGCTGCAATGTCCTCGGCATAGTCGCCGGCCTGCTTTTCTGCCTGGCCAAACGAGTCGTATTCTGAGAGGTATCCGTAGCGGTCGGGATCCTTTGGCCTGGCGATTCCGACGGATGATGCGATCAGCCTGTGCGGCTCGTCGGTCTGGTTTTTGGAGTATATGGTAAAGAGGATCTGTCCCGGCTGGATTAACCGCATGCCCTCTTTTTTGGATACCAGCTTGGCGTGGGGCGGAAATATGCTGGAGATCAGAACCAGGTTTGTTCCTGCTATTCCTGCGTCACGCAGGGCGTATTCAAAGCTGGTCAGCTTGTCCTCGTGCACCCCCTTTCCCTTTGTCAAAAACAGCTTTTTGGCTACAAGATCCAGCAAATCGCTAGTCCCTAAAATGCCTAATTATTTATGTTTTAATCAGGCCTACGGGGCGTCCTGTAATCTGCGGTTTGGCGCATTCCCCAAGTACATCCGTGACAGAAAGGGCAAACCATGCGATGCGTTTTGCGACAGAGACCTAGTCGTCGCCTCTCTTTTTCTTGCGCCTGTCGCGCAGCTTTGGATCCTGCGTCAACAGCATCCATCCGGTCAGGCCGCCTATACACAGCAGGCCGCTTCCAAACGCAGTCATCATAAAGGCCTCGTTGCTGAGGCCCACAATGATTCCAAGCAGGCCGGCGCCAAAAAACATGCCAGTCAGAACCTTGAGTTTTGTAGGCGGAATGTACTTGAACTTCATTCTCGGGTTTTCGCCGCACCAACATTATAAAAATTGAGGCGTACTGGGAAAAGCCGCCGAGATAGGCTTTATACAATCCATGCTTTCATCATTTTTTGTGCCAATGTAGCTCAGCCTGGCTAGAGCATTCGCCTTGTAAGCGAAAGGTCGAGGGTTCAAAGCCCTCCATTGGCTTCCCATCCGTGCCATGCTGCCGGCGGCGCAGATTGCCTGCAAATCCCGGCGCCTGCCCCGCATGCGGCCCGCCACGTGACGATCTACAAGCGTTTATTAGGTGTCCCGAGGGCAATTTTGAACATAATAATGACGGACTGGCAATGAGCTTTTCTGTCATTGCTAGAGAAGAAAAAAATGACAACGTTTAAAGAATTGGGAATAAAACAGTCGCTACTAGACGCGATAGGGCATCTGGGTTTTGACACGCCGTTTCCCATCCAGACTGCTGCAATTCCGGTACTGCTTACCGGCAGGGACGTCATAGGGCAGGCACACACCGGAACCGGAAAGACTGCCGCGTATTCGATCTCGATGCTCCAGACGCTTAGTGCCGGGGATGGAATCCAGGGCCTGATCCTGGCGCCTACGCGGGAGCTTGCAGTGCAGATTACCAATGAGGTGAGGAAATTTGCAAAATATACGGACATAAAGTGCGCCACAATCTACGGGGGCCAGGGAATGGGCGTGCAGCTGTCCGCCCTGGCAAGGGGCGTCGAAATCCTGGTTGCGACTCCTGGAAGGCTGATTGATCACATAAAGCGCGGCTCGATAGACCTAAAGGACATCACCCACGTGGTGCTCGACGAGGCCGACACGATGCTGGACATGGGATTCATATCCGACATTGAGTTCATCCTGAACCTGACGCCGGACGAAAAGGTAATGTCGCTGTTCTCTGCCACAATGCCAACTGAGATCCTGCGCCTGTCCGAGGAGTACCTGAAAAACCCAAAGCAGTTCCTGCTTGATGCCGACGACCTAAGCGGAGAGGGAATCGATCAGGCGTATCTGGTCATCAAGGACAGAGAAAAGATACCCCACGTAATTGATTTTATAAAACAGAACAAAAAGGGCCAGTCCATCGTGTTTTGCTCCACAAAACACAGGACCAGGGACGTGGCAAAAATCCTGCAAAAAAGCAAGTTCAACACGGTGGCAATCGAGGGGGACATGTCGCAGCACCGCAGGGAGCAGTCAATGTCGCGCTTTAGGACCGGAAAGGCGGAAATCCTGGTCGCCACGGACGTTGCGGCCAGGGGAATAGACGTGCCGCGCGTGGCGCTTGTGATTAACTATGACGTTCCAAACCAAGAGATGGTGTACTTTCACAGGATAGGCAGGACGGCAAGGGCGGGGGCAAAGGGCCGCGCAATCACGCTTGTCTCGTATTCGTCCGTTCCGGACTTTAACATAATCAAAAAGCAGATCAAGGCCGATCTGATGGACCTGAACAAGGAGATGGGAATAGAGGTGCACATTCCTGATCCCCTAAAGAGGCAGGTTCCGTCAAGAAGATACGGTGCGTCATCGAGGATGGGACAGAGAAGGCAGACCAGACAGAGAAGGGATTCAAGGGACGACAGGTTTGGCAGAAAAAAGAAGGGCGACCACAGGCGGTCCGGCTCGCAGAACTATTATGGCCTGCGAAGCCGCTGGTAGCGCGGCGCGCTGAAAACCCTAAAGGCACACAATTGCAGACGGGAGGCGTGCGTGCCGGATATGTCCTGCTTAACTGTGATCTTGGCGCCGAGGAACACGCCCTCGGGGAGATGTGCCGCATCCCGCAGGCAAGACGCGCACCTCACGTTTGGCGCATACGGCATAATTGCAGGGATTCTCGCGCAGGACAGAGTTTGAGCCGGCGGTGCTCTCAGACAAGCTTGCCGGGATAGTCCGCACGGCGGCCCTTGGCGTGACAGGCGCGCCGCCAGACGGGTAATCCCAGAAAAATAGATAAAAAAGAGGTTTTATAATTCAAGAAAACTTGCGTGATCCCAAACTAATTATTCCTGTTCTGTCTTTTTTACATTGACAGCGTTGGGACCTTTTGGGCCTTCACCGACTTCAAACTCGACTTTGTCGCCTTCTCTCAAAAAGCCATCCACGTTTGTTTTGTGTACAAACAAATCATCGCCGGATTCCCTTTCAATAAAACCAAAGCCTTTGGTGCGGTTGAACCATTTTACGGTACCTTGTTCCATGTTACTGAACTTGGAACAAAATAATGCCTATATTAAGATAATCAATCCACGTATTTGCCGTGCTCATCGGTCTTGAGCGGTATGGTCATGACCGTTCCGCTGATGAATGACTCGTTTCTAATCGTCCTTACCCTCGTTATGTCGAGGTGATGCGGCCAAATCTCGACTACAATGGCGCCTATTTTGATGTTTTCAGGCGCGTCGGTGAGGGTTATGTCCTCCTTTCGGACCCCATAGTCCTGGAGCTTCTTTACCGAGTGCTCCACCAGGAGCTCCGGATTGTTGTGGTTGATGGCCCAGACTGTCCCCTCATAGTCTATCCTGTCCATGAAGGGACAGTATGGCAGTCATTTAATCTAGTTTTTGTTTGCCCGTGTGCGGCATTTGGCCGTGGCCCCTCCCTCCGGCAGCGGGATCTCATGCGCCAAGGACGGAGCCCAGATGTACTATGCCCACCGCATCGCAGACTGACTTTACGGCGCCAAATATCATTATCCACTTTACAAGCTCCGGATCGTCGTGTCTGATCTTTGACCATGCTATTGCGGATCCCAGGATGCCAAAGGCGATCGGAAGCACAAACCACCACGCCGATCTGTTCATATAATGCCATCCACCTGCGCATTATTATACCAAAATAATGCAACATTGTAAACCCACGGGATGGTTTTTATCGCCTCGGGCAGGCCTGCCGCAGAATGACATGTCCCCCGGTTCTGACTCGCACAAGCTCATTGGTGTTTTAGCCAATACCTCCCTGGGTTCTGAAACCGGGGTGCCCCATAATGTAACACGCCTGGGTGAATCAGAAATCACCGGCATCACTACGATCAACATCATCCTGATCCGTCTGCATGCTTGCTCTTGAGGCACATCTCGTCGTGCAAAGTCAAATATTAACTAGACCATCGGGCACAAAGCGTCCTGCGCAAAAAACCGCGCATGCGCCGTTTTTCCGAATCCGCCATGCCGGCGCCGATCAGCTCATGCGGACACCGTTATCTCAAAGCATGACGCAGGCTCGCGCAGCTTGAAATTGGCCCTGACTGATGAGTCGACCTCCCCGATGACGCCGACTGGCCTTTCGTCGAGCAGCACCAGTGCTGCGCGGCCCTTTTCAAAGACCGGGTAATCGGCGGCCCTCGTAGTGCACGTCATGCCGTATATGGATCCCGCCAGTGCCTGCAGGACCGATTTTGCCTCGCTATAGCTTGCGCCGCCGTGGGAGCTTGCCGCGCAAAGGCGTGTCTCTTCTGTGATGCTGCGGGCCCTGCCAAAGACGGTCCCGGTCTCAAAGAGCTTTTGCGGGTACTGCTCGTGTATGTTTTTTGCCAGGTTCCCAAGCAGGCCGGGCAGAAGCGAGTCCCGCAGGACCGTGTGCTCTGAGCTCTTGGAATCTGCAACTGTGATGTTTTTTGCGGGATCCCGCATGGTGCTCTCGTACAGGAGGCGCCTGCTAGTCAGGCCGGAGTTGAGCGCCTCCATGTATCCGAGCTTGGTCATTACCGACGCAATCCCGTCTAGCAGTACGGAGGGGCGGTGTCTCCGGCCCGGTGCCTGCGGCAGCAGCCGTGCGGGCAAAATGTTCTGTATGCCGTATCCCAGCGCGACTTCCTCGACTAGGTCCATGGATCCAAATATGTCAAAGCGGTACCGCGGCACCATACACCGTACGCTTTTGCCGCTTACTGACGCATCCAGCCTGCATTTTCTGAGGGCCGTCGCTATCTGGCCGGCGGACAGATCAAGGCCCAGCGTGTCGCGCACCAGATCCGCGCCGATTGCAACCCTTCTGGGCTTTAGCTGCGGAGTCGAGTTTTTCGCCCCCGATATGTTTACCGCATGCATCTCAAAGCCGGCGCTTTGCAGAATCATAGCAGTCACGGACAGGGCGTCTTCGACGTCGTCCCTGCCGGTTCCGGTGACCTCCACTAGGAGGTTCGTGGTATTGGTGGTGACCCTGGTGGATGCGGCGTTGATTATTGGCGGAAGCGACACCGTGCTGCCGTCCGAGTCCACGATCAGTGGAACCAGGCCGGAATCGCCAAGTATGTGGCCGTATTCCCTTCCGACCTTGGAGCCTGCAAGAATCTCGCCCACCGGCTGTTCGGTTTCTGAGCCAAGCGGAACAAACCTGTGGCTTTTGTCTGCAACGGTATACCTTACGGGAAACGAGATTTTGTCCATGTCGTGGATTCCCATCGATGATTTTTTGCGCCCCCGTCCTATGCCGGAATGCAAATCCTCCTGCATTGCGATTAACTGTCCTAGCGCGTGACTGTCAATGACTCCGTTTCTTGCGGCGACGGCACTCACAAAGGGCCGTATGGGCGACACGGCGGGATCTGCCCTGAGCGAGTATCCTGAATTTTTGAGGCGCTGCCGGATCATGCCCCTTTTGAGCCCCATAATACCCTGCAGCCCGTTGGCAATCCCATAGTCTGTGGAATAGTCCGGACGGTTGGGGCTGTACTCGACTTTTACCCCGCCTTTGATCACGCCTTCGATGTCGAGTCCCAGGTAGGGAAGCGCGTCGGCGATTTTTTTGCGGGATCTCGTGCCGGCAAGCCGGCACAGCCTGGCATAGTCCAGCTCCACTACTGGCATTTTGCCGCACCCCTCATCCACTTGAGATCGTTATTGTAAAACTCCCTTACGTCGTCAATGCCGTACTTTATCATGGCGATTCTCTCAATGCCGCCGCCCCATGCCAGGACGGGCCTGCTTATTCCCAGCGGTCTTGTGACCTCCGGCCGGAATATCCCCATCCCAAAGAGCTCCACCCACTTTTTGAGCCTCTGGTTGTACACCATGGTCTGCAGCGACGGCTCGGTGTACGGAAAAAACGTGGGCCAGAACTTTACCCTCTCGAGGCCGATTCTGCGATAGAACTCTAGCTGGATTCCCATCAGTTCGCGCAGCGTGGCGTCTGCGCCGGTGACTATTCCCTCGACCTGGTTGAACTCGACTAGGTGCTTGTAGCTTGCCTTTTCGTTCCTGAACACGCGTCCCAGCGAAAAGACCCTGGCCTCGTCTGGCCTGTTTTGCGCAAGATGCCTTATCGTGACGCACGTGGTGTGGGTCCGCAGAACAGTCCGCCTTGCCTGCGCGGCACTCCAGTCCTGCCCCCAGTTTTTCCTGTGGGACTGAGACACCTGGCGCATCTGCTGCGCCGTGGCAAACCGCTCTGAGCGTATGCCGTCGAGGTAAAACGTGTCGTGCATCTCGCGCGCCGGGTGGTCCTGCGGCGTAAAGAGCGCATCAAAGTTCCAAAAGCTGGACTGGGAAAGATTTCCTGCTATCTCTGAGAACCCGAGCGTGACAAAGATTTCGCGTATCTCCCTGATTGTGTCGCTCAGCGGGTTGGTCCTTGCAATGTATGCCGCAGGCACGTCGGCCTCCACGTCGATTGCAGAATCGGACGCACCGGCGCCGACTTTGAGTGCCGGGTCCAACAGGCTGACTGTGACTGACTTTGCCGTCTCTTCGACTACAAAATCCGGCCTTTTTCCAAGCAGCGCAAGCGTGTCCTGGTCGCCCAGCTCTGATTTTGGAATCCTGATGCGGCCTATTTGTCTGATGAGTGCCTCCTCGGGCAGCGCGGGATTCACACCAGTCCGCGATACGGTCTCCTTGCCGGAAATCCAGTTGTTCCTTTTTGCGATTCCCATCGCCGGCCCGAAAAGGTGTTTTAGCTTTTCTTGCAGCTCTAGTACCGGTCTTGGGCCGTCTGCGAGCAGATCAAGCAGCTGGCGCTCTGGCAGGCCGTTTAACAGGGCATAAAGGCCGTTTTTTCCAAGCGATATGTGCGTCTGCCGGGATTCTTTCACAGATGCCAGGTTCTTTAGCCTCAGCCATTCCATTCCCCGCCTCAGCTGATCCGGCAGGAGGCCGGTTGTTGATTCCAATTCCTGCAGGCCCTGGCCGTTTTTTTCCCGCAGCGCACCGATGATTTTTTTTTCAATCTCGTGAAAAACTTGTGCCAACGGCAAAAAGTTCCTCAAAAGGCTATTTAACCCTATGAGGCGGGACTGTAATGTGTGGTGTACGGAAATCATATCGGCCACTCATTTGACTCTACCCCGTCCATTTGGGCCCTGTTCTCTGATCACATCTGCCGCCCATATGGTAAAACGCCCTCATCGGGGCCTGGCCTCCGTGTCCGGCAAGAAATGCAGTCTCCTCGTTATAATACCCCATGCATGCCGTAACGCCGTCATAGTGGCAAATCTCCCCAATACTAAAGAACCGTCCAATCTTGCCGTTTGTTTGCGGATGGCACGATCCGGAGTTTATCGGACTTGTCCATCGGTACGAGCTCCTCAAAGACGGCGGGTCTCCGGCTTTTCTCGGGCAAGTGCACGCAGAAACATCGTTCCCTTATGGGCGCAATTCGTATGACTCGGACGGCCTTTTGGATAGAATTCCCGACGGCCAAATCGGATTTTGTCACTTGCGAATTTTTTTGCGCATCTATAGTTTGCTGAGAAATTCCTCTTTTTTAATGGATCAAAGTGCTAAAATACCAAGAGCAGTCCCGGCTTTGATCTCCCGATATAGTGGCACAACAGTGGCTGTTTTTTTATCTTCTGCAAACTTGTGCAATTTGACGCACCGCTTTAAATCCAAACTCCTTTACAAGCACGCGTATCATTTCAGCTCCTGAAATTCTAGGAAATTTTGACATTTATTGTACCGATCACATCCATATCCTTGATGACATTTTTTGCATCCGGTACCTCCTCAAGGTAGAGGCGGACTGCTTCTTTTATGTTCTCTGTTGCCATTTCTATGGTGCTGCCCTGGGTTGTAACTCCGGTATGGGTTTCCTTGATGATGTACATGTCTTCTTCTTTCCAGATTACTGCCTGCAGGTTCATATGAAATACATCCGCTTTTAATCATTTTAATCTTTGGTTGCCTGGCAAGTAACAGGTTGGATCCAAGAGGGATGTTTGGATCCGCAGGCGCCGGATCTAACCGATTGCCCTGGCAATGCGCATTGCGCCTGCCGGATTTGGCATGCACCTGTTTGGTCTGTTGTATGGAATGGCGTATGGAATGGTGTATGGCCGGCCTTCCGGGCCCGCCCTGCGGATCAAAAAAGGGAAAAATGCCCGATTCCGGGCTAGTCGATTTTCAGCGCCTTGGACGGACACTGCTCGACTGTGTTTTTTATCTGATCCTGCGGCGCGCCGTCCTGGGTAATGACGAATTTTCCGTCACGCACTGCAAACACGGATGGAAGGCTCTTTACGCACTTTGCAGAATGGATGCAGACATTCTCGTCCCAACTTATCTTCATTGTACGTACGCTGCTGCCACGGCTACAAAAACTTGCCGCAGGCCGGGCCAGATTTTGGGCGTAAAGACTTTTTTAAAGTGCGTCCCAAGTCAGGCTCGTATGGCAGCAGACGATTTCACAGTCACCCCCTGGCAGGTGGAGGGCAGGATTGACTATGACAAGCTAGTCAGGCAGTTTGGCACCGAGCGGATAACTGCGGGGCTGCGCGAGAGGATGAGGCAGATTACAGGCGAGGATCACTTTATGCTGAGGCGCGGCGTTTTTTTCTCGCACCGGGATCTTGGAATGATCCTCGATGCGCACGAGGGCGGCGGGGGCTTTTTCATGTATACGGGGCGCGGCCCGTCGGGGCACACCCACATAGGCCACCTGGTTCCGTGGGTGTTTGCAAAATGGCTCCAGGACAAGTTTGGCGCAAACATGTATTTTCAGCTCACCGACGACGAAAAGTTCTTTGCAAAGCAGGATCTCACGCTGGAGGAGACCGAGGGATTTGCGTACGAAAACGCACTTGACTTTATCGCGCTGGGCTTTGATCCAAAAAAGACAAAGATAATCATAAACACAAGGGACATTGCCACTCTGTACCCGATGGCGGCACAGGTGGCAAAACGGCTCAACTTTTCGAACACAAAGGCGGTGTTTGGCTTTACAAACGAGACCAACCTGGGCATGATCTTTTACACGTCGCTACAGTCCGCGCCGTGCTTTATCGAGGACCGGCCCGTGCTGATTCCGCTCGGCGTGGATCAGGATCCGCACTTTAGGCTGACCCGGGACATTGCGCCGAAAATGGGCAAAACAAAGCCCGCACTCATTCACAACGTCATGGTCCCCACGCTGTACGGCGCAGGCGGAAAAATGTCCGCATCTGACGAGAACGGGACCGTCTTTACCACCGACAGTCCGGCGGCGGTGAAAAAAAAGATCAACAAGTATGCGTTTTCCGGGGGGCAGTCCGACGTAGAGCAGCACAAAAAGATGGGAGGAGACCCCGAGATTGACGTGTCGTACCAGTACCTGCGGATGTTCTTTGAGCCAGACGACGCAAAGCTGGAAAAAATCCGCGCCGATTACGAGTCCGGCGCGCTGCTGACCGGGGAGCTCAAGGCGATTCTGATTGAAAAGATAAACTCGTTTCTTGCAGAACACCAGAAAAACAGGGAAAAGGCAAGGGGTATGATGGACAGGTTCCTCCTCGAGACATGAAAATCAGCATTGCCTGCCAGGACAAGTACGAGGCCCAAAAGCTGGCCAGCCTGATCTTTGTCAGGGACAGCGAGACGTTCATCACGGAGATACTGAACATAGTGGGGACTGAGCTTGTCGTGGCGCTCAAGGACAAGTCGGCGCACAGCGTGGTGCTGCAAGATGCCGCAAACGTAGAGCTGATAGCCGACTTTTTGCAGTCGGTGTTGGAAAAAGAGCACGGCATAACTGGCGCTGCCACGTCTGGCAGCACAGTCGAGATTACAAAGTCCTAGACAAGTGACCGGTCCATTTCTGACTCCATTATGTGCTGGACCTTGAGAAAGTAAAGCCTGGTGGAATACGGCATCTGCCCGATCCTACAGTCCACGGCCATCATAAAGTACCGGACTGCGCGCTTTGAGATGTCCAGGTTGAACTTCATCTGCAGTATGGGATCCTGGCTCACCTTGATCTTGTCCTCCAGCCACGGCGGGGCCATCTCGATTGTGTCCCTGATTATCTCCCCGTACCAAAAGGCCAGGTTCTTGGGATCAAGCCCGTCCTTTAGGTTTCGCACGTCGTCATCCAGTTTTTTCATCATGTGTCTTATGACTGTCACAGACGCCCCTCGGGGATTTTGACTTTATCCGGGTCGCTCAAAGATAGGCGAGCATCTTGTCAAATCACCGCAAATTGCCCTCCGGGTCGATCTCGGAGCTCCTTATCCTGGAGCTGGATATCCTCCTGCCGTCGTCTGCTAGCACCATTGGAACAATAATGATGCTGACTTTGGGCATGCCGCTGTCCCTGCGGAGCCTGTTGAGGGCGGCACCCTGCCGGCTGGTCTCCTGGCTTACGACTAGGGCCTCAATGTCCCCCGTGATGGCAGCGGGGCCGAAATCGTCATCAAGCCGGACTATTTTGTATCTGGCGCCGGAGAATTTTTCTCTGATCACTGCCTCAAGCGACTTTGATCTTGCGGCATATCCGTTGAGCGGTTTTTTGCGCCTTTTTGTGGCAAGCTCGTCGCCGGTCAGCCCTATTATTACCATCCTTGAGACGGCAAACGATTCGGCAAGCAGCGCGAGGTGGCCGCGGTGGATGACATCAAAGGTGCCGCCAGTTGCCACTAGATCAAACCGCTTCACGCCGGATCCTAGCTTACCGCCACAAGCACGATTGGCCCCTTTGCCGCCAGCGGAATCCCGTCCGAATCCCACACGTACGTCTCGACAAAGTACAGGCCCTTGTTTTCCGGCGTCCAGCTTACCTCGGGGGACTGGGACTCCGGCCTGTCAAAATGCCCCGCCGACGAGCCGAGGTACTCTATTACCGGGTTTTTGCCAAACTGCTTGACCTGTGTATAGTACACATAGTCGTGATCCAGCTGCTCGTCTGCGGTGAGCACCTGTATCCAGATGTTGCCCTTTATTGTGACATTAGAGTTTACGGGAATGTCCGAAATCTTTTCCCCGCCTGCGTCGTGAATCGAGACGTCGTTTATCGTTACCTGTTTTGTGAGAAAACCCGGGGCCGGAACATTCGCATCCAGAATGTTGGAGAGCGAGTTGTCTGATTCTGCAAACACTGCCAGCCGGACTGTCTGCTGTATGTGCGTTTCATCGAATGAAAACCCCGACGAGCCGCCGGGCGGTATGTCCTCTAGCTCCTGCGTGATGATGCGCAGCAGTCTTGGGGGCTCGAATCTGTCATACATTGCCAGGTGGACCTTGGTCTGCTGGGATACAGTGCCGGCGTTGTTTGTGATGGTTCCCGCGTATGCGAGCCTGTCTGTGACTTCAAGCGAATTCTGTGCAAGACTGAGCTCCCGGAGTTTTTCCCCAGTGGATGTGAATCCCTGCACTAAAACCGACACGTTGGTAATCTCGGGGTTGGGGCTTGTAGAGACTAGCTTGTATGGCGATTTGCCCTTTGCCGGAATGACGTCCAAAACAGAGGAGCCTATGACTGATTCAAGCGGGGATTCGCGCACGCCGTCATAGAATCCCCCCCATATGGTCACACCAGTGACTGGAAAGTCCAGCTTGTTTTCAATCTCGCCGGTAATCACGGTGTGGCCGTCATCGGACTCGTAGGTGTACGGGCTATAGCTGGTAGTGGCCACCCCCAGCGTGGAGCCGGTATCGTAAATCTGTGAGAATCCCCCCTGGAGGGGAAACAGCATCAGGGTCAAAAGCAGCACGGATGCGGTTTTCTTCATGCAGTCTAACTGTAGCAGGTGTTAATCACATGTCTCATATCATATTATAAACAAGGTGGTTTAGCACGTTTTACCCAATTAGCGGAGGGCCCTGTGCTTGGGTGGATAAAACCACACAGTTTGATGTCCGTTTTTGACCCCGGCGATCGGGAGCCTGATACGCATAGACTAGTGGATAGTAAAGAAAAAGTGTGTAAGCGGTATAGTTTTTAGCGGCGTTTCTTCATTGCCGTGATTGCAAACCAGTAAACTAGTCCCGGTGCCAATCCGACGATTAACGGAATCCAAACCGGCCATCCATCTGCTGCACTTGCCATGTTTAATGGGCACAAGCATATCCTATTTAAATCCATCCGGTAACTGCCCGCAATTGTAATATGCGGAAATATGACTGCCAGCCATTGGCCCTGCCCTATTCTGATCGCACCTGTCACCTTTGTCCTAAAACGCCCTGATCGGGCCTGTCCGGCGGGATTCGGCCTTTTTGACGTCCCGTGTGTGCCAGAATGCCCCCCGTTATGGCGGCAAATCTGTCCCAAAGGGCCAATACATGAGGTATGGCCTGCACATCACAGACAAACCGCCGGCAGCCTCCACCTAGGAATCGAATCGCCATATACTGGGACAAGCAGCGGCGTCTGCCTGGTATGTGGAATCCGGATCGATCCGATTGCGGTAATCACACAAACATGTCGGATTTTCCACCAAGATGGGACACAAAGCAATCCTCAAGTTTGGGGGGAATCTGGGTTGCATGATTGCCCGCAATAAACGTGCCATTCGAATCTTTGAAATATTATCTTGGACGATGATGTGGATAATACGCGTATTATTTCCCCAGATCCCTCGATTTTAATAAAAAACTTTTCTTAAACCAAAGACCGTGTTGCGGTGCATTCCATGGTCTTGACGAGTTTTTTCATTGCCTTGTCTATGTGCTCACGATTCTCTGTTCTATCACCACATTGCCCCCTGAAATCCTTGGATAAAGAAATAGATTTGCTGTTCATATCATTCGTCTGATTTTAGCGCTGCTAGTGCTTCCTCGATGGTATCATACGAACAGGCAATTTCGATTTTTTCGTCGCCGTCATAGATTATTTCCATTTTATTCACCAGATCAACACATTATTTTTTGTGCTTTAAAAATGTTAGGTCAATACAAAGGTAACCGGTTAGGTCCGGTGCCTGTAGATCCAAACATCCATCTTGAACCCAACCTGTTACCCCCCGCAATAAGCGGCTAGGCCCGTGCCTGATTCAGGCATCCCTCTTGAATCCAACCTATTGCCTCCTGCAGCTCTATCACTCAAAAAACCGTATCAGTTGCCGGATCGAGCCGGCGTCTGCATGAGTCATTACAGTGGAGTGGACTGAAGGGGATTTGAACCCCTGACCCCCCGCGTGCAAGGCGGGTATACTACCAGGCTATACTATCAGCCCACGAAAAAAATGCGGCACGTGCCGATTTTAATTGTTCGCCTTTTGGCAAGGATTTTATTTGCGCCGCGGCCCCCCCATTTATGGTGCTGCTAGAGTCAGAAATCAGGCTGCAGACAGGCGATCAGGCGCCTGATTTTGAGCTGCCCGGAATCGATGGCGCAAGGCACTCCAAGAGCGCCTATGACGGCTATGACGCCCTGCTGGTGATCTTTATGTGCAACCACTGCCCGTACGTAAAGGCCAAAATCGGGGCCATAAAGGAGATACACGAGAAATTCAAGGACAGGGTGGCAGTCGTCGGAATCAACAGCAACGACGCCACAAAGTATCCCGACGACAGCTTTGAGAGCATGAAAAGCGTGGCATCCCAGAAGGGCATCAAATTTGACTATCTGTTTGACGAGACCCAGAATGTCGCAAGAAAATACGGGGCCGTATGCACCCCGGATCCGTTCCTGTTTGACGGGTCCGGAAGGCTGGTGTTCCACGGAAGGATAGATGACGCGATGAAACCGGGGGATGCGGCCACCGAAAAGACCATGATTGCCAACATTTCGGGGCTGCTGGAAGGACGAAAAATCGAGAGGGATTTTGAGCCGTCCATCGGCTGTTCGATCAAATGGGCGGAAAATTAAATTTAAATGACTGCAACCGTGAATTTTTGCAGGGGCCGGTAGCTCAGCTTGGCTGGAGCGTTCGACTGATAAACTGATTCAGACATCGAAAGGTCGTGAGTTCGAATCTCACTCGGCCCACATTTTTGCGGTGGCCGCCTGTTCATGCCGTGCTCTCATAGGTGGTCTGGGACCACTGTAAAATCACGCCAAGATCGTCAGATATCAGATCCGCCTTGATCTGGGTCTTTTTGCCGATTTTTCCGCAAAGGACCAGCATAATGTCCCCGTTAATCTTTTCCTTGGCCGAATTCACAGACTCTGCAAAAAAATTCAGGCCCTGCTCCGTCCTTGAAAACACCACTATTTCCATTATTCCGGGTTTCTGCCTCCACACCCTGCCCAGGAATTTCTGCAAGTCCAGATCAAAGATTACGTCTACTGACTTTGACATGTCGCCTAGCATCGAGACGTTCCATCCCTCGTTTTTAAACGAGGCCGAGGCCGCCTCGCAAAGCAGTACACTGTCGGATTCGGCCGCGATAAAGACTGCGTTCTTTTTTGGATCGGCATCGCACGGGGCCTGGCTCAGCAGGTGAATCGAGCTTGATGCAATGTGATCCAAAAGGCTTTTTTCAGAATCGCCGATTTTTCCGTCATTGTACAGCTTGTCCATCTGGACCACTGCGGGCATTATTACCTCCGTTGCAATCCTTGAGGCCCTGGCGCCCGAATATACGCAGTTGCGGATTATGGCGCAGACACGGCCTTCCGAGTATTCCTTCAATGCGTCCTGATAGCTCTTTTGCGCCAGGAAATAATCGTCGGGAAACCTGAACTGCTCGGTGCCCTCCTCCATATGCCACACCGTCGTGCCTCCCATCTTTTTTTGCCTGATGATCCTCTCTGCTGCAAAGACTTTGAGATATTTTGCCATTGTGACGCGGCTGACTCCGATCTTCTCAGAGATCTCGACTCCTGACATGCCGGTTTTTGACTCTGCAAGCATGTCCAAAACCCCCCGTTTTATCACCTCAGCCTGATACCCCCTTGCCATGCCTATGCTATTGCCTGCCACCGTATAAGCCTAGTTTCCCAGAATGCGGGTAATAACATAATCAAAAATTTTTATATACTGTCGTACCATAATGTACGGTAAGAGAAATGCCAAAAGCCGGATTCAAGTCAATCACGCTGTCAGAATCAGTTTATGAGAAATTCCACGACGTTTATAGCAAAAACAAGGACGAACTAATGATGAAAGGCGTCAGCAGCTTTTCGGGATACGTCACATACATGCTAGAAGAAATGATGCAAAAGGACAAGACTTTTGCAAGATACGCCCCCAAGCTTGCAAAGATTTCAGTGGACGCAGACAGGGTCATACTAAAGGACAATATCAAAGACCGGATCGCAGAAGTGGCAATCCAAAAGGGGGAGCTGTACTGCCAGCTGTGTGATGAAAAGGACTGCGTCCATGTGGGGTTTGTCTTTTCGCTTCCGGACGTTTACGAGATTCTCAACTCCAAGGGAATAAGGCACTCAAAATAATCCCTGTGGAGGAGGTGGGATTTGAACCCACGAACTCCTGAGAGACAGGATCACCCATTTATGATCTTAAGTCCTGCATGTCCAAAAGCAGAATTGCTTACTTTGGCCAGGCTTGATTACTCCTCCGCAGCCATATCAGGATTGCGTGAAATTTAACAGTTTAGAGGCCCGGAATCCATAACCAAGGATTATAAGTATTTTCTACGGCAGATTCCCATGCTTCGATAGCTCAGCCTGGTAGAGCGTTACCTTGGTAAGGTAAAGGTCGCGGGTTCGGATCCCGCTCGAAGCTTAGAAATTCCTGATCAGCAGTTCTGTGTGTCCCGTCCTTTTCTTGGAGTTTGAGTTGATTGCGCGGTTTGCCCTGATCTCGAGAATCTTCCAGGGCCTCCCAAACATGCCACTGGCCTCCTTTGTCTTGGAATGCGAGAGCACCACCTTGCACCCCCTAGAGTCCAAATCCCTGCAGACGCCTGCCAGCCTGTCCAGATCGTCCATGCCGAAATCGCGGCTAGTATAGCTGGTAAATGCGGCAGTCGGGCTTGTCGGCTGGTACGGCGGATCAAAGTATGCGAAATCGCCCTTTTTTGCGCCATCCGTAATTGCCGAGAAATCACTGCACCTGATATCGATGTTTTTTGACTGCAGGATTTTGCTTACTGACCGGAGGTTGTCCTCGTTGACTATGTTGGGATTCGAATAGCGGCCCAGCGGCACGTTGAATTTTCCTTTGCTGTTTACCCGGTACAGGCCATTAAAACACGTATGATTAAGAAAGATCAGCCTGGAGCACTTTGAGATCTGGCCTGTCGGCTCTTTTCCCCGGACCCGGTAATAGTAGGATGACTTGTCGGCAAGGTATTTTTTTGAATGGCCCTTGAGGGCGTCTATTAGATCCTCCACCCTGTCCCTGACGGTGACGTACGCCAAAACCAGGTCGGAGTTGAGATCGGAGATGGTGCATTTCTGATTCGGGTTTTGGGACAGGATGTGAAACAGGATCGCGCCGCCGCCCAAAAACGGTTCAAAATAGCCGCCAAACTTTTGAGGGAAATACGGCTCAATTGCCGGCACCAGCTGCCTTTTCCCCCCGGCCCATTTTACAAAGGGCTTTGCCGTCTTTTCTATCTGTCTATAGTGCTGTCTCAATAGTGAATAATGTAAAAACATCTCATGAGCGCAAGGATCAAAAAAAATTGATCCAGCTATGATTTTTTTTTGTTGAAAAATCGTGACTAGAAAACACTAGGGAACAGATAATAAAATGAAAAAAGGGGTTTTTGGTTTTAGTCCCACTTTGACCAGGCGGCCATCCATCTGTACGTCCACGTGTTGAGCTTTACACCTAACGCTGCCATTGTCACTGACAAAACTGCGCCAGCTCCCGCACCCAGTGCTACCGGGCTGTTGTAGAACTTGCCTACCTGCGGTTCAATCGGCGTCATGTATGGCGGTAGTGTCGGTCTCGGATATTTGAACGCCGTTTCTAGTGGGTCTGCTACCGTTATCAAGTTGACCATGTTGAACAGTGGTAATGACATTCCAACTAACACGCCACCAAACAGAATCAGCGAATGCTTGTTTCTCTTTGTGGCCCAATATGCCAAGTCCAACAGCATTGCTGATGGAAGCCATACTGGCGTTACAATGAAGTCGTATGGATAACCCAGTGCAAACCATGCACCTTTGGCCACCCACGTATACACTGTCATAATCAACGCGTAATACGTTGCGGTTCCTGGAACACCCGTAAATGTCAGGTAGTATGTTGCACCTACAACAAGCATCAACGTCTGCGATATTGAAAATACCGTATATGATGTCCAGGCCCAGTCAGTATAGAAGATATAGTCTCCCGCGTTAATTGTCAACAGGGTCGAATTTACTGCTACTACTATAATGAACAAGTAGTGAGTACATCGTCTAAGCCAGACCATTATTCAGTAGAGAATAGGGTCGGTATATAAAATTTTATATGTCTAGAATGACGCGTTGCCTGTCCTGCCAGAAAGACGCCAATAGCGTGAAATTCGCCCTTGATCGCAGGATACGGCCGTGCCTGAAATGATCGCATATGGGGTTTTAGGTTGAAAAATAGAAAAATGAGCGGAATTATGCTAGTTGCCCACGTATAGTGCGATTATGATGGTACCTATTGCCGTACCGCCTAGGGTTGCACCGATTATGCCATTGCTCTTTTTTGTAGATCCCTCTTCTGAGACTTTGACGCAAAAGAGGTATCCAATTGCCTCGACTATGGTCAAGACGATAAAGGCATAGTGACCGCTTGGGGTTGGATATGCCCACGGATAATAGAAGTATCCTGCTGCAGTACCGCCAAAAGTGGCCAGCCATGCTGCAATGTATGAAATCGTGATTATGCCAGTCATGTTTTCCACACGACGGCCGATCATTTTTTCAACATCAGCTGCACCTGCTCCACCGGCACCGCCCGATCCAAATCCTTTTGGAAGAGTCATTTGCGTTTATACGATGGCGAATATATTAAAGTCTTTCTTAGCAGGCTGTTAGATCGGCATATGCCCCCTTCAGGCACAAGTCGCCATCAAAATGCCCGTGCCTAGTTTGTTGCGGCAGGACCCCATATGGGCCTGCCGTGGAAGAGGGGGATTCGTAATGGCAAAACCCGGATTGGCGGCGATCGGGCATTGATTCGGCACGGCATCAGTTGTGACGGCACCAGGGCATGTCGGCCTCTGGATGGCATGATTGTGGGCCTGCCAAATCCGGGCATTCTGCCTGGCGGCAATACAGATGTGCAGGCGCCAGATTGTACGCAAAAAAAAACAGCTCGAATGCCGCCGGATCCCCATGCCGGGTTTTACGCCCCAGCCAATGCCGTTTTCGGATGGGGCTTTTCCCATAGCTGGAATTACGGGCAAAAAACGGCACTGATGAAAAAACCTATTCTGCCACAAACCCAGAGAACCGGCTGCCGGCACCCGAGCTGAAACTTGGCCAGACCTGCGGGCCCGGCTTGGGTTGCCGGCATGTGTCTGCCCCACAACCAGGCGCCATCAGACAGATCCTGCCGGCCGGTATAATCCGTCAAAAACCCAAAGACGCCATGCCGGCACCCGGCAAAGGCCGTGACAGAAAAACACCGCCAATCGGGCATCCGTGGAATCCCCGCTGCCTGCGGAACGTTTGACAAACGTGTCCTGGTGTATGGGGGACCCGTGTGCGGCAGGACGGCCACGGGCCTGCCCTCCGATTCTATAATGCGGGGACTGGTAAAAAACTCGAAATAAAAAAAAGACAAGTGCTTGCGCACAGTTTTGTCTATGGGATTGATCTGCTGTACAGTTTGCCTTCTAGGGCCATCTTGTACATTTCAGCAACATACGGGTTTTCACCTGGTGTTTCTGCACCAAGTTCAACTAGTCGTGCATATACTCTGACCACATAGGCTAGAGCGCCCATAAAGGCCACAACGACTCCCATATTGAACATCCAGTGGTTCGGTACTGCAAATATCTCCTCTACAAACCAAAAGTGCCACATCTCGTTTACTCCAATCGTGAACATTGTTGCAAGGTAACCAAGAATGGTCATCTTGAGTCCAGTGTTCATCGAATTGTTTGGACCTCTGAGAATAGGTACTCGTCTATCATAGATTGCGACTGAACCCCATCCTAGTGGCAGAGCCACAAAGTGGGAGTATAGCCACCAGTGTGCTGGTGTGAATGCACTGTCCCTGATAGATGTCTGGTGCAAAGAACCATCAACGAAGTTGTCGACTTCGACTGATGCAGCAGTTGAACCCATAGCAATGACGATGAGCCAGATCTTTTTCAATCTCTGTATCTCAACTTCTTTTGGGATTAATGCCGGCATTTGTGCCATGACAACCTTACTCATTGTTTGGCATATAAAGTAAGGGCGCAAAGCATGCCATTTTTGATGAATTTCCTTGTAATTTAATCATAAATTCCAGAAAAAATCCTCGATATTACCACAAAATATCATAAAAATTACAATATTTATTTTAGTAATATCGATGTTAATCATCGATGTTAATCAACAGCCGTCAGACGGCACGATAGGGAATTAAAGCAAAATATATAACGTTCCATGTTTTCATTTTGATCATAACGGGATAACTATGAGAGATAAAAAAATACTAGTAATTGGACTCGGCGTGATTCTTACGTTAGGAACTATGGGCTTTAATTGGATAGAGTCCGTATTGCCTGCTGCAGAAGCACACGGTGTACAAGCACAATTACAAAGTCGTTTCGTGAACATTGAAGACGAGTTCTTCAACAGGCAGTCACTACAAACTGGTGAAAACCTTTGCATTAATGGCAAGTTTGTCAGTTTGCTAGAAAGGGATCTGCGAGCATGGAACTCGATCTTTTCGGAATCCACCAATGCTGGAAACAGATGGGAGATTCTGACTAGAGACCCACCAGGAAACGTCTTTGATCTTCCAGGAAACTCCGTAGTCCCATACCAAATCTGTGCCAAAGCACTAGAGCCGGGAGTATATCATGTACACACCCAGCTTAATGTTGCAGGAGTAGGCCCAGGTCTAGGACCGGGACAGACAGTTGTAGTCGATGGCGAATACATACTAAAAGAGATACCATACACAAACATCGCATACCAGTCAATCATAATCGGTGTTGGCTATGTTATCACATTCGCAACCAGACCCTGGCAAGTAATCTAACCCCCTTTTCCTTTTCATTTTATTTGTATGCCGCACCGTCTGTTCTGCGCATGCCAGCCGGCCCGCGTCCCATGGCAAACGGTGCTGCCGGCGGCTCGCACGTCCCAGGACAGGAGGCATTCAGGCCCGCACTGTCTGGCGCAGCCAGGACTCTTGGGCCGGGGGGCATAGAAACGACTTTAAGGAATTCGGAATAAATCAATGCATGTTCTGGCCTGGAATGGGGGATCCAAGAAAAAGGAAAAAGACCCTAAAATTTCTGATAATCACGGCTGCGATTGGAATCTCGGTGGCCGCCGCAAGCACCCTTTTGCAGCAATGGGCCAACATTGACAATCCCCTCAAGGTGTGCATCAATGACAGGCATACGCCGTACGAGATACAGGCGACTCTGGAGGTAATCGTGGACGGCCACAAGGCCGACATCCCGGCAAACATTGGGTTCAAGGACGGATGCCAGAGAAGCATCTTTACCCTGACTGATGACGGCACAATCCACGCAAAGTGGGAGGAGCGATACCCGTTTGAGATCGGCCACTTTCTCTGGGGGTGGGACTTTCCGTTAAGGGACATGCAGGAATCCAAATCAAAGATCACAGTCGACGGACAGGTGTCCGCTGATTTCATAAGGGCGCCGCTAGTTGACGGAAGCCACTATGTTGCAGAGTTTACCTCAAAGTCATACGACGACTCAAAGGACACCGACTTTCTTCCATAGAGCGAAGACTGGTCCGGCATCGGACTTTACATCCCTCCGCAATACGGCAATCGCACCATTGTACGGTGCCAGAAAGCGGTGCCCGAGTCGGCAGCATCCAAAGGCTGGCTCAGAGCACTCACGGGCGCAGACTCTGGCCTGCACTCAAAAACCGTCGTGCGGCAGGTAACTGCCAATGGCCAGTCTAGAAAAAAATGATGAAAAAAGAGAAATTTACCAATACTTGCCGTTGTCTGGAATTAGACCGATGCCTTCTCTCTCAAAGTGTCTGTCAAGCTCATCAATCCATCTTTCACGATTGTCCTTGTATCCCCATCCGTGGACTCGCAGCCAGAATGCAATGATTCCGAGAAGGAATACTGTAAACATTATGGTGCCAAAGATGTAGATCATGACATCGTAGAATAACGGGTCATAGTTTGGTCCCAATTGTCCTGTGAGTGAGGACAAAATACTTAGGAATGTGCCCAATATGGGAATCATGATTAAACCAACTAATCCTGTACGATATATATATTTCTGTTAGGCGCAGATCGCGCCCCGTATGAAAAAACACCGGTCAGGATTCAAAATATGGCCAAAAAACCGCCTTTTAGAGAATAAAAGTTAAATAACTATACAGGTTTCAATTGAGCAGGTAAACGATATGATTAGATCAATACTATTAGCAGGTTTGTTTGCCATGATTGGCCTTGGCAGTCTGGGCTTTATTGGATTTGCCTATGCACAATACTTGGGAAATGTCGGTGGCGCAGGGGAAACCGGCCAAAACACACTAGAAGAAACACTCGAACTTGCAAGAAGACGAATCGACGCAGCCGAAGCAAACCCCTCGTCTGGA